>CAZEDU010000044.1:0-37065 GCA_964511185.1 uncultured Myxococcaceae bacterium
GCGGGGCCCTTGACGCTGTGAGCGGCTCCAACGGCAAGGCGACCGCGGTCGCACACCCCAACATCGCGTTGGTGAAGTACTGGGGCAAGCGCGACGAGGCGCTGATTTTGCCGCACCAGTCGAGCCTCTCGGTGACGCTGGCGCCGCTCTCGGTCACCACCACGGTCGAGCTCGGCGCGGCGGAGGACAGCGTCGAGATCAACGGCGAGCCCGCGCGGGGCGGCGAGCGGAGCCGGGTGCTCGCGCTGGTCGACCGGCTGCGCGCGAAGGCGTCGCTCGGCGGCGTCCGCGTCGTCTCCCGCGGCGATTTTCCCAAGGCGGCCGGGCTCGCGAGCAGCGCGGCGGCCTTCGCGGCGCTGGCGGTCGCCGCGCGCGGTGCGGCGGGGCTGGCGCGCGACGCACGCGCCGAGTCCCTCCTCGCGCGGCTCGGGTCGGGCTCGGCGTGCCGCAGCGTGCAGGGCGGCTTCTGCGCGTGGCGGAAGGGCGAGCGGAGCGACGGCGAAGACAGCTACGCCGAGCAGCTCTTCGACGAGAAGCACTGGCCCGAGCTGCGGCTCATCGCGGTGATGGTGAGCGAAGACGAGAAGGACGTGAAGTCCCGCGACGGCATGCGGCGGACCGTCGAGACCTCGCCGTACTACCCGGCCTGGGTGGCGGACGCGGAGCGCGAGCTGCCGCGCGCTTCCGAGCTCATCCGCGCGCGCGACCTGGAAGGCCTGGGCGCGCTGGCGGAGCGGAACGCGTGGCGCATGCACGCCACCGCGTTCGCCGCGGACCCGCCGCTCCACTACTTGAAGCCCGAGACGCTGCGCGTGCTCGAGGCGCTGCCCGGAGCGCGGCGGGACGGCGTGCCGGTGTGGTTCACGCTGGATGCGGGCCCCAACCCCGTGCTGCTCACCGACGCTCGGCACGAAGAGCGCGTCGCGTCGCTCGCGGCGGAGTGGGGTGCGCGCCGGGTCGTTCGATGCGCGCCCGGGGGCGACGCTCGGCTGGTCGGGGCGCACCTGTTCTGAAGAAGCGGCTTTGCTCTGAAGGGGGCAATTGGGCTGGGGGGATGCTTTGCCCGCGCTTCGATGGCCCGCGCTGTGCCAAGACGCGGCCGTTCGACGTCCGGCGCAGTCGGGCGGTTTCACTTCAACGCTTCACGTCTGGACTGGCCTAGAGTCGAGCGCGCATGCAGCGAACGCTGAGCGCCCCTGGCAAGCTCTTCCTCTGCGGCGAGTACGCGGTGCTGTGGGGAGGCACCGCGCGCGTCGCCGCGGTCGGCCCTCGGGCGAGCGCGATGGTGCGCCGGCGGCCGGACCGCGAGCTGCACCTGGTCGTCGAGGAGGGGCGGCTCGTCGGCCACGCCACCCCGCTCGGCGCGAACTGGCACGGCGAGGTGCCCCCAGCGTTTCTCTTCGCCGCGCGCGCGGTCGACTTCGCGCTGCGCGCGCACCACACCGAAGCGCTCGGCTTCGACTTGGCGTTCGCGCCGGGCCCCAAGGCGCCCACGGGCCACAAGCTCGGGCTCGGCGGCAGCGCGCGCACCGCGGTGCTCGCCACCGAAGCGGCGCGCTTCGTGCTCGAGGCGCGGTTCGACACGCTCAAGCTCGCTCTGCTCGCGCACGCGTCCGCCCAGGGTGGCGCTGGCAGCGGCGGCGACGTGGCCTCCATCTTCGCGGGCGGCGTGGTGCGCTACCGGCGTTACGACGCCCAGCCGCTCGCCGAGGCGGCGCTCGGAGGACAGCTGCTCGCCGCGCTCGGCCGCGCCGCGCCGGTCGACCTGTGGCGCCTGCCGCCGCTCAAGACGCCGATGCTCTACGCCTTCGCCGGCGAGAGCGCGTCGACCCCGCTACAGATCCGCGACATCGAGCAGCGCCTCTCGCGCGCGGAGCGCGACGTGTTCGTGCAGCGCTCCGACGACTTCGGGCTGCAGCTCGAGGACGGGTTGGTGCGGGGTGACTTCCCGGCGGTCCGCGAGGCGGCGTCGTCCTTGCAGCGCGCGCTGGCGCGGTTGGGGCCGGTCGAGACCGAGGGCACGCGGCGGCTGCTCGCGCTCGCCGAGAGCTATGGCGGGGTGGGGAAGATCTCCGGCGCCGGCGGCGGCGACGGCTGCATCCTCTTTCTGCCGGACGAGGAGCGGCGCGTCGCGCTCGCGGAGGGCCTGAGCGCGCGCGGCTATCTCTCGTTCCCCGTCGTCGTCGAGCCCGGCCTCAAGGGCGAGCCGAAGCCCGAGGCGCTGCTCGAGCAGTGGCTGGGTTGAAGGCCCACGCGCCTTTCAGAAGAGCTGCCCGAAGGTGATGTAGATGCCCTGCCGCAGGTTCTCGAGGGCGACCGCGTAGTCGAAGCGGACCACGGCCGCGCGCCGGACGACGCGCAGGCCGCCGCCGGCGCCGGGGTGCAGATCGTACCAAGGGCCGTCCGGCACGCCGGGGTGCCAGGTTCGGCCGAGGTCGGCGAACACCAGGCCGCCGGCGCGGGTCTTCTCCCCGAAGAGCTGGAACTCGAAGACGTAGAAGCGCGCTTCGGTGTTGCTCAGGACCTTCAGGTTCCCCGAATACCGGTTGCGGGGCACGCCGCGCACCGAGCCCATGCCGCCGATGCCTTCGTTGTATTGCAGCCCGCCGATGTTGGGCCACTCGAAGAACGGCACGTCGCCGAACAGGTAGTCGAGCGTGAAGCGCTGGGCGATGACGAAGCGGTTCCCGATGGGCCAGAAGCGGCGCTCGCTCGCGGTCACCCCGCCGAAGCTGTACCGGCTGCCGCTCACTGGAGATGACAGGCGCAGCGAGATCTCCTCGACGCCGCCGCGCGACGTGTCGCTCTCGTCGTCGCGCGTGTCCCACAGAACGCCGGCGGTCATCTGCCCGGTGGGGCCGCCGCTCAAGCCCCGCGGCGCCTCGCGCTCGAGCAGCGACTGCGCGTACGGCCGAACGTCGTTCCAACGGTAGGCGTAGCCGACGTACGGCTGAAACGGATGCTCCGGCCCCAGCACCGCCGGCCGCAGGCGTATCCACCCGCCAGGCGAGATGCGGTCGTAGCTGTAGAAGGGATCTTCGAAGTCGTCCTCCGGGAACTCCGGGGACGCCTGATTGCCGGGGCCGTAGTAGGGCGCGAACAGCTCGCGGCGCCACTCGAGGCGCGCCTCGACGCGCGTCCGCGGGAGCAGGCGCGGCCCGTCGTAGCGCAGCCAGTGGTTTTGAACGCCGCGCGTGGTGAAGAAGGTCTGCGCCGCCAGGCCATGGCGGTAGGGCCGGTAGCCCGGCGAGTAGAGGTACGCGCCGCCCACCGCGCCGAAGCCCACGCCGGTGTCGGAGTTGAAGCTGAGCAGCGGCACCCCGAACGCATCGAAGCCCGACTCCTTTCGCGCTTCGGCGGGAGGGGCGGCCGTGAGCAGCGTGGCGACGACCAACGCGGAGAGCATCGACAGCCAAGGTGCGCAGCGCCGCGCGCGCCGAGAACGAATGGAAGGGAAGCGCCAGGCCGGTCGGCCGCCCTTCGAGAGTCCGAGGCTGCGGGCCGTCGAACCGTCGCCATATTTGCCGCCCATGGGAGCGACACACGAAGCGCTCGTATCGACCGACGTTCAAGAATGGGCGAAGGCGGCGCGGCGGCGGCTTGCGGGTCGGGTACAGCCGTTGCGCGGGGGGCGGCCCAAGGCTTTGCGCAAGGCCTTGGTGGTGCACCTGGACGGCGTGCCCCGGGCGGTGCTCGACCAGGCGGTGGCGCGCGGGGCGATGCCGTTTTTGTCGCGGCTCGTGCGGACCGGCGCGTACGCCTTGGACTCGGCGTTCTGGGGCTCGCCCGCGTCGACCCCCTGTTTTCAAGCGGGGCTCCTGTACGGCCTGCGCCACCCCAACCTGCCCGCGTACCACTGGTTCGATCGCGAGCTGAACCGGGTGGTGCGCATGAACGTGCCGCAGGACGCGCTGGCGATCGAAGGCCGGCTGAAGGCGTACGGGCGCAACACGCTCCTCGAAGGCGGCGGCACCACGTACCTGTCGCTCTTTCGGGCCGACGCGTCGAACCTGCTCTGCATGACGGCGCTCGCCGACGTCCGGCGCGCCTCGTGCGGCCTGGCGCGCGAGCTCGGCACGCTGAGCCCCGCGCGCCGCCAGAGCAGCGGCTCGTTCCTGCGCGCGCTCGCCCAGGACACCCTGGACACCGCGCGAGACGTGTCGCGTTGGGTCCGCGGGCTGCACGGCGACCTCCGCCACGAGCGCGAGTACCAGCTCAACCGCTTCTTCATGATCGATCTCGCGTGGAACCTGGCGCACTCGCAGTCGCTGGTCGACATGGCCAAGGGCGTTCCGCTCATCTACCTGGTGTTCGGCAACTACGACGAGGTGGCGCACCGGCGCGGGCCGCGCTCGCGGCAAGCGCTCGATCAGCTCGTGCGGGTCGACCACCAGCTCGAGGAGCTGTACGGGTTCAGCCAGGCGCTCGAGGTCCCCTACGACGTGCTCTTCGTGACCGACCACGGCCATGTCGACAGCGCGCCCATCGAGCAGCGCATCGGCCAGAAGGTGGAGCGGTACCTCTTGGGCGGCGCGCCGGCGGTGGTCTCGGGGGACCTCGAGCGGGGGCTGCTCGACGGTCGCCCGCCGCTCTTCGAGAGCCCGGTTCAGGTGCGGGAGGAGCCGGTCGTCATCGAGGCGGGGAACTTCGCGCACGTCTACCTGACGCGCGGCCGCAAGCCGCTCGAGGCGCGTGAGCTGCTCGCGCGGCACCGCGACGTGCTCGGCCGGGTCGCCGCGCAGCGGGACATCGGCATCACCGCGCTGCGCCGAGGAAGCGCGGCGGTGGCGATCATCCGCGGCGGTGTCTACGGCCCGCGCGAGATCGCGAGCGCGCCGCTCGAGTGGGAGTTCTCCCGGCGCGCGGTGGCGGACCTGCTCGACGAGCTGCCCCACATGCCGACGGCGGGGGACCTGGTGCTCTTCGGCGAGGTGTGCCAGCCCGGCGGCACGGTCGGGTTCGCGTGGGAGTTCGGCTCGCACGGCGGCGTCACCCGCACCGAGACGGACAGCGTGGTGCTCTGGCCCGCGCGGTTCCCGGTCGACCTGAGCGGCCTGTCGCACGCCACGCGGCTGCACGAGAAGTTGTCGGAGGTGTACCGGCAGTGAGGTGGAGCGGCCGCACGGCGCTGAAGGTCCTGCTCGCGCTGATCGGCGTGCTGATCTCGGTCGTGCTGATCGCCACCGTGTTCTTCCAGATCAGCTTCTCGGGCGGGCTGCGGCTGACGCCGCGCTTCACCTTCGCCCAGTTCCTCGGGCAGATCCCCAAGCAGGGCCACTGGCTGTGGATGTTCTTTCTGTTGTCCGCGAGCGTCATCCCGCTGCGGGCGCTGCAGTGGCAGGCCACCTTGAAGCGCCGCGTGCCGTTTCGCGAGCGCTACCACTTCGTGGCGATCGGCGCGTTCGTGCACAACGCGCTGCCGGGCAAGTTCGGCGACATCTTCCGGTCGTTCCTCATGGCGCGCACGCAGAACGTCCCGTTCGTGCAGGCGCTCGGGTCGGTGGCGGTCTGCAAGCTGCTCGAGTTCGCGGCGTTGATGCTCCTGGTGGGGCTGTCGTTCCTGGGGCCGTTCTCCCAGACGCTGTCGCGCTTCTCCCAGGGGCTGCGCGTGGCGCTGGCGGTGTGCTTGGGGCTCGTCGTGGTGGTGGTGTTGCTCGCGCGCTACTCGGCGTTCATCGCGCGTTGGCTGCGGCGGGAGCGCAGGCTGCCGAAGGCGCAGTCGTTCCTGCTCAACGTCAGCCGCGGCTTGGGCACCGCGCGCTCGCCGAAGGGGCTCGCCAAGGCGCTGTTCGTCTCGATTCCGCCGGTGCTGGCGCCGGCGCTGGCCTACGGGCTCGCGATGCGCGGCATCGGGGTGAAGAACGGTCTGTTCGCCGGGGCGGTGGTGTTGGGGGCGATCGCGCTGGGCCAGGCGACGCCCGGCATCCCCGCCGGAACGGGCATCTACTACTTCGTCACCAGCTGGACGGCGCGGAACTTGGGCGCGGCGCCGGACGACGCGGCGGCCTTCGCGGCGCTCACGCACCTGGGCACCATCACGAGTCAGATCCTCGTCGGCGGGACGTCGGTGTGGATACGGCGGATTCGTTGGCGGGACTTGAAGCGCACGACGGTGGAGGCGGTCGACGACGCGAAGCACCCCAGCCACTTCGGGCAAGCGGCGGAAGCGGAGCACGCCAAATGAAAAAGGGACCCGGCGAACCAGGTCCCTTTTCACTGTGCCCAGGAGAGGACTCGAACCTCCACGGTGTTGCCACCACTAGACCCTGAATCTAGCGTGTCTACCAATTCCACCACCTGGGCTTGACGCTCTGGGTGCCACTCAGGGACGCAGGCTTATAGAGGCGGGTCTCGGGTGCGTCAAGGCACCGAAAAGGGGGCTGTCCCCGGTTTCCCGCGCTCACTTCTTCGGCGGCCACTTTCCTTCCGCCTCGAGCTGGTGCCGCACCTGAGGGTTCTCGTCCATGAACGCGCTCAAGGACTCCTCGGTGATCCACACGTCGACGTCTTCCTTCCCGACGAGCGCCTGGCAGCCGAGCCGCGAGAAGGGGCGGACGTCGAACGCCTGATCCAGCCGGTCCATCTCGTTGTCTTCCTGCTCGGACAGCGAGTCGAGCCCCTTCTTGATCCAGACGTGGCAGGTCGAGCAGGCGCAGACCCCGCCGCAGGTGTGGCCGACTTGAGCGCCGCAGCCCTCCGCCGCCTCGAGAATCGAAGTCCCCTCGGGGACCTCGACCGTCACGTCGTCGAGCGGGCTCTTGAAGTGGACCTTGGGCATCTTAAGGTTTCGAGTATTCCTCGACCGAGTGGCCGGCAACCGCGCGCTGAATGGCGCGGTTCATCACGCGCTCGACGAAGGGCTTCGACGTCTCGTCCAGCGCGTGAATCGCCTCGCGCAGGGCCGCGTGGTCGGTCGCGCGCTGTTCCAGCGAGCGGACCTTCTCCATCGCCTGGGTCATCGTCGCGCGCTCGTCCGGGGTGAGCAGGTCGCCGTTCTCCTCGAGCTGCTTCTCGGCGTCGATCAGGATGCGGCGCGCCTCGACCTGCTGCTCGCGCAAGAGCCGCTTCTGCATGTCGTCCTCGGCGTGCTCGATCGAGTCGAGCAGCATCTGCTCCATCTCCTCGTCGGTGAGCCCGTGGGTCGGCTTCACGGTGATCTGCTGCGCCACCCCGGTGGCGAGCTCCTTCGCCGAGACCGAGAGGATGCCGTCGGCGTCCACCTGGAAGCGCACCTCGACGCGGCCCATGCCGGCCGGCAGGGCGGGGATGCCGCTCAAGCGGAAGCGCGCCAGCGAGCGGCAGTCTTCGACCAGCTCGCGCTCGCCCTGCACCACGTGGATGTCCATCGCGTTCTGGCCGTCCTGGAAGGTGGTGAAGACCTGCGCGGCGGCGGTGGGGATCGTCGAGTTGCGCGGGATCAGCTTCTCCGCCACGCCGCCCATCGTCTCCAGCCCGAGCGAGAGCGGGATCACGTCGAGGAGCAGCACCTCGTCTTGCCGGTCCGCGTTGGTGAGCAGGTCCGCCTGGACCGCCGCGCCGAGCGCGACGACCTGATCCGGGTCGATGTCGGCCAAGGGCTCCTTGCCCATCAGCTCGGCCACGTACCGCCGAACGGCGGGCACGCGGGTCGAGCCGCCCACCAGCACCACGCCGTCGATCTCCCCCGGCTTCACCCCCGCATCCTTCATCGCGCGGCGGCACGCGAGCCCCGTCTTCTGGAGCAAGGGGAGAATCCACTCGTCGAGCTCGGCGCGCGTGAGGGCGAACGACTTGCCGAGCGCCTCGAGCGCCACCCGGTCCTGCGTGGAGAGCGTCTCTTTCGCGGCGCGCGCCGCGTGGAGCAGCTCGGCGACCTGCGCCGGCGTCGGCTTGTCGATCCCGAACGCCTTGAGCGCGCGCTCGGCCACCAGCCGGTCGAAGTCGTCGCCGCCGAGCGCCGAGTCGCCGCCGGTCGACTTCACCTCGAAGACGCCGTCCACCAGCTTGAGGATGGAGATGTCGAACGTGCCGCCGCCCAGGTCGTAGACCGCGAAGGTGCCCTGGCTGCCCTTGTCGAGCCCGTACGCCAGCGCGGCCGCGGTCGGCTCGTTGAGCAGCCGCAGGACCTCGAGGCCCGCGAGCCGGCCGGCGTCCTTCGTCGCCTGGCGCTGCGCGTCGTCGAAGTACGCCGGCACGGTGATGACCGCCTGCTCCACCTTGCCCGCGAAGTACGACTCGGCCCGCCGCTTGAGCGCGCGCAGAATCTCGCCCGAGACCTCCACCGGCGTGACCGGCTGGCCACCCGCCACCTCGAAGCGCACCACCTTCTCGCTCGGGGCGAAGCAGTAGCTGCCCAGCCGCTTCGTCTCCGGATCGGTCGGGCTCTTGCCCATGAACCGCTTCACCGAGCGAATCGTGTCGGTCGGGAACTGCGTCGCGAGCGCCTGCGCGCGCCGGCCGACCACCACGCCGCCGTCCTGGCCATAGTGGACAATCGACGGGAGCAGGAGCGCGTCGTCCTCGTCGGCGGTCAGGCACAGCGGCTTGCCGTTCACCACCGCCGCGACGAGCGAATGGGTGGTGCCCAAGTCGATGCCGACCGCGTGGCCCTTCGGCTTGAGCGGGTCGTGAATCTGCAAGTAGCCGTTCTTCGCCATGACCTAGAGCGCCTCCTCCTCCAGCCGGTCGACCTCTTCCAGGAACCGGGCGAAGTAGCGGACCCGGCCCAGCTGGTGCGCGGCCGTGGAGAGCGCGACGCGGTCGCCCGCGGTCGACTCGAGCGTCCGCAACGCCGCCACCGCGCGGTCGAGCGCCTCGTCGCGCTGCGCGGTCACGCGGTCGCCGAGCGCGCGCACCTGATCGAAGTCCCGCTTCGCGGCCGAGGCGTCCAGCGCCTCCCGCAGCGTCATCACCTCTTCGAGGAACTCGAGCGGCATGTCCTTCTGCGCGCCCGCGTCTTCCCGGTCCAGGTCCACTCCCAAGAGCTTGAGCAGATAGAACGCGCGCTTGACTGGATCCTTGAGGACCTTGAACGCGCCGTTGAGCGCGGTGGTCTTCTCGAGCGCCTGCAGGCGGGCCTTGGTGTCGCCGGCCGGCGCCCGGTCGGGGTGCACTTGAAGCGAACGCTCTCGGTAGCGCGCCTCCAGGGCGCTCATGTCGAGGTCGAACCTGCGCGGCAGCTCGAAGACGTCGAAGTGGGTCAGGGGTGTGGCCATCGCATGCTCACACCGTGAAGCTCTCTCCGCACCCGCACATGCTCTTCACGTTGGGGTTCTGCAGCTTGAAGCCCGAGGCCATCAACGTCTCCTCGAACACCAGCTCGGTCCCCATCAGGTACAGGTAGCTCTTGGGGTCGACGAAGACGCGCACCCCGTCGCGCTCGAAGATCTTGTCGCGCTCCTTCGGCTGCTCGGCCCACTCCATGTGGTACGCGAGCCCCGAGCAGCCGCCGCCCTTCACCGCGATGCGCAGCCCCGCGTTGGGCGTCTGCCGGTCGTCGAGCAGCTTGCGCAGACGGACGACCGCGCTGTCGGCGAGGGACACGCCCTTGCCCATCGGCTTCCCCGTCGGAAGTGCTGCTGGCGCTTGAATCTGCTCGCTCACGGCTTCACCTGACCTTTACTTCGGACCCTTCTTGGCCTCGCGCTTCTTCTTGAAGTCGGCGATGGCGGCCTTGATCGCGTCCTCGGCCAGCACCGAGCAGTGGATCTTCACCGGCGGCAGCGCGAGCTCGCGGGCCACGTCCTTGTTCGAGATCTCCATCGCCTGATCGACCGTGCGGCCCTTCACCCACTCGGTGACCAGCGAGCTCGAGGCGATCGCCGAGCCGCACCCGAAGGTCTTGAACTTGGCGTCCTGGATGATGCCCTCGTCGCTGATCTTCAGCTGCAGGCGCATCACGTCGCCGCACGCCGGCGCGCCGACCAGCCCGGTGCCCACGTTCGGGTCTTCCTTGTCCAGGGTGCCCACGTTCCGCGGGTTCTCGTAGTGGTCGATGACTTTGTCGCTGTAGGCCATGGCTGTCTCCTCACACCCTCTAAAGATTTAATGAGCCGTCCAGGCAATGCTCTTGAGATCGATGCCTTCCTTGGCCATCTCGTAGAGCGGGCTCATCTCTCGAAGCTTCTTCACCTTGTCGACCACCAGGCGCACCACGTAGTCGATCTCCTCGGCCGTGTTGAAGCGGCCGATGCCGAAGCGGATCGAGCTGTGCGCCATGTCCTCTTCGATGCCGAGCGCGCGCAGCACGTACGACGGCTCGAGCGAGGCCGAGGTGCAGGCGGAGCCGGACGACACGGCGACGTCCTTGATCGCCATCATCAGGGCCTCGCCCTCGACGAAGGCGAACGAGACGTTCAGGTTGCCGGGCAGCCGGTGCGCCATCGACCCATTGATGGTGAGCATGTCGAGCTCGGCGAACAGCCCCTTGCGCAGCCGCTCGCGCAGCTCGGCGAGCCGCTTCGTCTCGTCGGCCAGCTCCAGCCGGGCGAGCTCGGCCGCCTTGCCGAAGCCGACGATCGCCGCGACGTTCAACGTGCCCGAGCGCATGCCGCGCTCGTGACCGCCGCCGTCGATGAGCGGGGCGATGCGCACGCGCGGCTTGCGGCGCACGTACAGCGCGCCGACGCCCTTGGGGCCGTACATCTTGTGCGAGGTGATGGAGACCAGGTCCGCCTTGGCCTCCTCGACGTTGAACGGCACCTTGCCCAGGCCCTGCACCGCGTCGGTGTGGAAGAGCACGCCGCGCTCGCGGCAGATCTTGCCGATCTCGTTCACCGGCTGCACCACGCCGATCTCGTTGTTGGCGAGCATGATCGACACCAACACCGTCTTGTCGGTGATCGCCGCGCGCAGCGCGTCCAAGTCGACCAGCCCGTCCTTCTGGACGTCGAGGTAGGTGACGCGCGCGCCCGCGGTCACGTTCGACGCCCACCGCCGGTACGTGTCGTCCTGCTCCACGTCGTACTTCTCGGCGAGCTCGGCCAGGTTCTCCTGCGTGACGTCCGTCTTCGCCAGCTCGGACAGCCGGAGCATCTTGAGCTCGTCCAGCCGCTCGGCGCGCTGCCGCTCGAGGCGCTTGCAGGTGTCGAGCACGGCCTTGTGCTCGGTCTTGAGCGTGATGATGTGGTCGCCCTTGCTTCGGTAGAACTCGACCACGCCCTTGATGGCCAGGTTGTCCGACTCGGTCGCCCCGCTGGTGAAGACGATCTCTTTCTCGGACGCGCCGATCAGCGCCGCCACCTGCTTGCGCGCGTGCTCGACCGCCGCCTCCGCCTTCCACCCGAACACGTGGTTGCGCGACGCCGCGTTGCCGAAGTCTTCTTTGAGATACGGCATCATCGCCTCCAACACCCGCGGATCGAGCGGCGTGGTGGCGTGGTTGTCCAAGTAGATCGGCAGCTTCATCTCGTCCTCAAACCAGGCTGGTTCGTCGGGGGCCTCCTCATGCCCTGGACAATGTGGACCAGTCAAGTCGATTATAAAAGGTCATGTCCTGATTTCAATGGCTTATGGTGCTTACCTACATTTCGCCACAGGTTTGGATGGCAGGGCGTGCCTCGCGGGTTCGTGCGGGGCGCCTGGCGCCGGGCACAAAAGCCTGAAACCCTTCATTCTTTACGGCCATATAGAGAACAGCCCGCCATGCTCGCTCGCCGTTCCATCGTGATTGGGGTCGCGCTCGTGGGCGCCGCTCTGCTCGCCGTGCTGCCGGCCGTGCTGCCCGCCGGCCCGGCGGTGGGGCTCGACGCGTCGGGGCTGCTGGACCGCGGCGAGCTGTGGGTGGCGTCCGGCGTCGTCTTCTTGGGCGGGCTGCTCACCGCGCTCACCCCGTGCGTCTACCCGTTGATTCCCATCACGGTGAGCGTCTTCGGCGCGCGCAAGGCGAAGGGCCGCGCGCAGGCGCTCGCGCTCACCAGCGCGTATGTCGTGGGGATGGGCGTGGTGTTCAGCGCGCTCGGCGTCGCGGCGGCGCTCTCGGGCAAGGCGTTCGGCTCGGTGCTCGGCTCGCCGTGGGTCGCGGTCGGCATCGCGCTCTTCCTCTTCGCGCTCGCCAGCTCGATGTTCGGCGCCTTCGAGCTGCAGCTGCCGTACGCGTGGACCACCCGGCTCAACCAGATCGGCGGGGCGGGGCTGGGCGGCGCGCTCTTGATGGGCAGCGTCTCGGGCTTCCTCGCGGCGCCGTGCACGGGGCCGGTGCTGGCGGGCGTCCTCACCTGGGTGAGCACCACGCAGAGCGCCGTGCTCGGCGCCGGCCTGCTGTTCGTCTACGCGCTCGGCATCGGCGTGCCGTTCTTCCTGCTCGGCGTCTTCACCGTGCAGCTGCCCAAGGGCGGCGTGTGGATGGAGTGGGTCAAGAGCGTGTTCGGCATCGCCCTGGTCGCGCTCGCCATCGGCTACCTGCGGGACGCGTTCCCTCCCTTGCGCGAGGCGGTGGGCGGCGTGAGCGCGCTGCTGGGGCGGGTGCCCGGCGCGGCCGTGGCGGCGGCGCTGCTCGCGCTCGGCGTGCTGCTCGGCGCGGTACACCGGTCGTTCAAGGAAGACCGGCGCCAATTCGCGCTCAAGTCTGCGGGCGTGGGCGTGGTGGTCGCCGCCATCGTGCTGCGGCTCGGCGCCACGCACGCGCCGGCCCAGGGCGCGCTGTGGGTCGCGCTGGGGCTCGCTCAGCCGGTCGACACCACCCAGCTGCAATGGCACCTCGTCTTCCCGGAGAAGAAGCCGGCGCTGTCGCTCACGAGCGATCCGTTCGATCGCGCGCTCGAGGCGGCGAAGCGCTCGGGGAAGCCGGTGATGATCGACTTTTATGCCGACTGGTGCGAGGCCTGTAAGGAGCTCGACAGGAACGTCTACATGCACCCGACGGTGATCGAAGAGTCGAAGCACTTCATCAACATCAAGGTCGACGGCACCAACGGCGAAGACGCGATCGAGAAGCTCTACGCCCGGTTCGGGGTGAAGGGGCTGCCGACCATCTCCTTCATCGACGCGAACGGGCAGCTGCTCGACGATCCCAAGGTGACGGGCTACCTGCCGCCACAGACGTTCCTGCAGGCGCTGAAGAAGGCCCGCTGTGGTCCTCAGGTGGATGCTTGCTAGAGGGAGCGACGACCGACCCCGACGCCTGCCTTCCAGGCCAGCGCTCTACGGGTGATCGAAGGCCGCTCGAGCGCGCCCTGCACGGAATCCAGGCGTGAGCGAGCGGCCCATTCGACCGGCGGATTTCAGCGCGACTGCCACCAGGCGCTGAACTCGGGCCAGGAGATCTTCCCGCTGTGGTTCCGGTCGATCACCTCGAGCGCCACCGCGAGCTCTTCGTCCGACGGGCTCATCTCGAGCGCCTCGAGAAGCCGCGCCAGCTCGCTCGCGTTGATCGACCCGCTGTTGTCGCGGTCGTAGCTCAGGAAGATCTCCCGCACCTCGCTGATCGCGTCGTTGGGCGGCGGCGGGGGAGAGGGCATCTCGACCGGCGTGGTCGGAATCGACACCACCGGCACCAGGGGCGCGGTGACCGCCCGCGGAGCAGAGGCCTTCCGCGCCGTCTTCTTCACCGCGCGCTTCGCCGGCTTCCGGGTGACTTTGCGGGCCGCCGCCTTCTTCTTGACCGGCTTCGCCTTCCGCGCCGCCTTCGCCGTGCGCTTGACCTTGGCGCGCCGGATCGCCTTCGCCCGCTTCGGCGCCGCGCGCCTCAAGGACCTCTTCTTGGTGACCTTCTTGGACTTCTTCGCCGCCTTCTTGCTCTTCCGCGCCATGGGCACCCTCCAGTGAGGCCGCCGAACCTACTTCGCTCGGCGCGCGTCCGTCGATGCGCGTGATGGTAACGCCCGCGCGGCAAAGCCAGGCGCTAGGGACGGGCGGAGCGGATCAGCCCCACCCCGGTCACCAGCACCGAGAAGACGAGCGCGGCGGTGCCCGCGTAGAGCACGGCGGCGAGGGCCGTGAGGTGCGCGACCCCGAAGAAGCCCGCCGAGACGAGGACCGCCGCGCCCGGGGCCGCGACCCGCGCCGACCACGCGAGCGGCGCGGGGAGCCTGGCGTCGTCCAACAACAGCTGGATGAGCAGCGAGAGCAGCAAGAGCACCCCGGCGTGGGCGTGCCCCGCACGCCAGAGCGCGGCCTGCTCGGGGTCGAGCGCGATGCCCGCCGGCAGCCCGGCGCGGCCGCGGGTGAGCACGCCGAGCAGCGTGAGACCGCCATAGACGATGGTGGGGACGGTCACGAGAGTGATGCCGGCCATGAGGCGCGTGGTCCGCGAAGCGTGCATGTGAATCCTCGTTTGAACTTGACAGTGTCAGGTCATGCTCGGCTCCTGGACTAGACGCTGTCAAGTCGTTCGCGCATGATCCCGGCAATGGCCCGAAAGAAGACATCTCCGCCCCCCGCCGCCGACCTGCGCGCCCGCATCCTCGAGGCGAGCGTCGAGCTGCTCGACCGCGAAGGCGTCGCGGCGCTCAGCCTGCGCGAGGTGGCCCGGCGCGCGGGCGTCAGCCACCAGGCGCCGTACCATTACTTCGAAGATCGCGAGTCGATCCTCGCGGCGATCGTCGAGCGCGGGTTCGACGAGCTCACGGGCGAGCTCCAACGCGCGATCGACGGAGCGTCGGGGCTGCGCGACCGCAAGGCGCATTGGGTCCGGTGCGGCGAGGCGTACGTTCGGTTCGCGCTCTCCCACCCGGGCGCCTTCCGCGTGATGTTCCGGCCAGAGCTGGTGGATCTGGCGCGTTTTCCGCGCGCGGTCGAGGCCGGCGCCCGCGCCTATGCCCAGCTCGAGCGCATCGTCGCCATGGCCGAAGGGCCAGGCTCGCCGCGCGCGCGCGCGACGCTTCTGTGGAGCGTGGTCCACGGCCTCGCCTGCCTGTACGCCGATGGTCCGCTCCGGATGGAAGACACCACGCCCCGCGCGCGCCAGGCGCACACGCGCGAAGTCCTGCACATCTTCGCCGAGGGGATCATGGGCAGACGGACGCCCCGCGCGAGCGCGCGTGCCCGCTCACCCGCGCGGTAGCGCCCACGGCCACACGAGCGCTGCCCCTTCAAAAATTCTTGCCGCTTGTCCCACCCAGGGGTGTCTCGAAAGTACGACGCGGACACGAGGGAAGCTTGAGGCCTCCGCCGGACCGTGAAACGGCTGCCCGCCCACTTGGGGAGGACCGATGGCTGGCTGGATTGTGGTTGTGTTGTTGACCGCGAGCGGGTTCGAAGAAAACCCAGGCGCGGCGGAGGCCTTCGAGCGCGGCAACCGCGCCGCCGAGTCGCAGAAGTTCGACGCCGCCGAGTCGCAGAAGTTCGACGCCGCCGCCGAGGCGTTCGCGCGTGTCACCGAGCTCGCGCCGGACAACCCGGCCGGTCACCTGAGCCTTTGCCTCGCTCGGACGGCGCTCGACCAAGACGCGGCCGCGGTCCCGGCCTGCCAGCGCGCCTTCGAGCTCGAAGACTCCCTCGACACCCGCCTGGCGCTCGCGGACGCCTATCTGGGGCGCCACGGTTTGGGTGACCTGCAGGCCGCCAAGTCGCTCTTGCAGCAGACACTCCAAAAGCAGGCGCGTGGATCAGACGAGTGGGTGCGGACGAAGACCTATCTCTGCTTGGCTTTCCGGCAGGACAAGGCGACCTACCACGCGGAGACGTGCGCCTCGGAGCTGTTGGCCGCCGCGCCGGACGCGCCGTACGCCAACCTGCTCGCGCTCCCGACCGCCCTTCGCAAAGGCGGCTGGTCCGACGCGTCGAATCGACTCGAGAAGGCGCGCCCGGTCATGGACCCCGCTCAATACGCCGCGCTCCGAAAGCAGCTCGACGAGCAGGAGCCCGCCTGGCACCACTACGGCATTCCTTGGCTCAAGGCCCTGGGCGTTTGGGCGGTGCTGTTCGCGCTGCTCGCGCTCGTCGGTGGCGCGCTGAGCTGGGCCACGCTCCACACCGCCAGGCGCCTCGCCACCGCGCGCGAGCAACACACGTCGGGCGTCGCGAAGCTCATCCGAACGCTCTACCGCCAGGTGGTCGGCGCTGGCGCGCTCTTCTACTTCGTCTCGCTGCCGCTCCTGGCCGCCACGGTGGTCGCGGTGGGAGGCGGCATCATCTACGGCTTCTTCGCCCTGGGCCGCATTCCGGTGAAGCTCGTGGTGATCGTCGGGGTGCTGCTCCTCACCACGCTCTTCGCGCTGATCAAGTCGCTCTTCATCCGGGTGCGAGACGACGATCCGGGCGACAAGCTCGACTGGAGAGAAGCGCCCAAGCTGCGGGCGCTGCTCGACGACGTCGCGCGCACGGTCGGCACCCGGCCGGTCGACAACGTGTACCTCACGCCCGGCACCGACCTGGCGGTGATGGAGCGCGGCAGCATCTACAAGAAGCTCTCGGGCCGCTCGGAGCGGTGCCTCATCCTGGGGGTCGCGGTGATCGGCGGCATGACCCAGCGCGCGTTCCGCAGCGTGCTCGCGCACGAGTACGGTCACTTCTCGAACAAGGACACCGCCGGCGGAAACGTCGCGCTCGGCGCGCGCATCAGCCTTCTGCAGATGGGCCAGTCGCTCGCCGACAACGGCGCCGCTTGGTACAACCCGGCCTGGCTCTTCTTCCGCGTCTACTGGGCGGTCTACCTGCGCATCTCGCAGGGCGCCTCGCGGCTCCAGGAGGTCCTCGCCGATCGCATCGCCATCTTCAGCTACGGGTCCGCGGCCTTTCGCGAGGGCTACACGCACGTCATTCGGCGCAGCGTGCGGTTCGACGCGTTCGCCAACTCGGCGCTCAACGAGGTGCTCGAGCAGAAGCTCCCGCTCTCGAACCTCTACCAGTTTCGCCCGTCGGCTCCGCCCAACCAAGACGAGCTGGAGAAGCGGTTTCAGGAGGAGCTCGAGCGCGAGCCGACCGCCTACGACAGCCACCCGTCGTCGAAGGACCGGCTCGGCTGGGCCGAAACCCTGGCGATTCCGGCGCCGGCCTCCGGCGGCGGGGACGAGGCCCAGGTCTGGACCCTGTTCGAGGACCGGGCGGCGGTGGAGAAGCGCATGACCACGCAGATCAAGCAAAACGTGGCTGAAAACGCGGGGGTGATGATTCCAGACGAAGGGCCGGGGACCGCCATCGACTCCCAGCGCAACATCGGCTAACCCGCTCCCGACAATCTCACGGAAGAGTTGCCGGAGCTGTACCTTGAAGGCCTTTGCACTGATCACCCTGTTGTCGCTGCCCGCTTGGGCGTCCGCCCCCGCTCAGGAGAACGGCTCGCCGTTGCTCGTTCGCGTGGGGGAAGAGCGTGGCCTTCCAGCGGAGAACATCACCACCGTGACCGTGGGGGACGTCGAAGTGCTCCAGGTCATCCCCCCGTCTGGGACTCCCTACATCAAGCTCAAAGGCCGGAAGGCCGGGCGCACCAACATCGTCCTCAAGACCTCGACCGGCCGGCGCATCGTCCACGCAGTCACGGTGCGGTGACAGGCGGCCGGTTGTCGCCCGCTTGCGGCTTTTGAAAGAATCCGCATCCTGGTACGTCGGGCCTGCCACGATGCGAACCTTCGTCACCGCCATCGCACTCGTCGTCGTCGCCGCCGGGGTCTTCTACTTCGGCCGGTTGACCGCCACACCGAGCCGGGCCGAGGTCACCATCGTCCCTCCCGCCGCGCCGGAGGCCGCCGAGCCTGCGTCTGCCGAGCCGCTCGAAGCCGCGGTCCCGGTGCAAGCCGAGATCGCCAAGGTCACCGCCGAAGAGGCGATGAAGCAGAAGCGCTACGACGCCGCGCTGCAGGCCGCGATGCTCGCGGTCAACCTGGCGCCCGAGTGGGCCGAGGCCTACGCCGCCCGCGCCAATGCGTACCTGGCGCTCGCCACCACGCAGCCCCAGGCGATTCCGAACTTCAGCAACACCTTCTGGTCCGGCATGACCGACGGCACCTCCGTGCAGGTCCGCCTGCTCGGCAACGGGCGCTTCGAGTGCGAAGGCGACATCTGCGCCGAAGCGGAAGGCCGCTGGAGCGCCGACGGCGGCTCGGTGCAGCTCGCCTATGACGATGGGGACACCGTCGAAGAGGCCTCGCTCGAGGGCGGCCGGCTGGTCGGCCACGGCCGGCTCAGGTCGGGCGGGGGGCGCTATCCGCTCAGCTGGGCCTCGAAGGACGTGAAGCTGCTCTCGAAGGACGAATACGAGAAGGTCGAGAAGTGGCTGCGCGCCGCGACCGACGACTTCGAGACGTACCTGAAGCTCAACCCGCAGGCGCCCGACCGCGCGACGGTGATCCTCTCCATCGCGCAGCTCAAAGTCCGCGCCGCCGCGGTGCGTGAAGCGAAGGCGCGGCTCTAGAAGAGCCGGTAGCCGACACCCAGCATCAGCTGCCATCCGAGCGTCGTCTGCGGCACGCCGAACGGCTGCTTGATGATGTCCACGCCGAGCTTGCCGAGGACCAGGCCGCTCAGGTCGGAGTTGAGGTAAATCTCCGCGCCGCCGCCGGCGAGCGGCGTGAACTGGTAGCCGCCGCCGAAGGCGAACGTGTAGGGCACCTCGAGGACAGCGAGCGCTCGAACGATCTCCGCCACCTGGAAAGACGCGACGGCGCCGAGCTTCGGGCGAAGGCCGATGTGCGAGAAGTTCCGGCCGTCGTAGTAGCGCGCGCCGGTGTTGAGCTCGACGCCCAACCCGAGCAGCGGCGCCACCTCGACGATGCCTTGCTGGTAGACCAGGTAGCGCGCGACGACCTCGGCGCGCAGCGACAAGAGCAGGTAGTTCAGCGTCGCGTTGCCTTCCAGCTCGAAGGGCTGCTCGGCCAGGCGAAGCCCCTGGCGGTAGCCGCCGCCGACCTCGGGCGCCCCGACGAAGCCGTACGCCGACGCAGCGCCGCCGGGCAACACGGCGGGCGCCACCACCCCGCCGAAGGTCTCGGGCCGCGCCTCGAGGGACGCCCCTTGAGCGAACGCGGCTTGTGCGAACAACAACCCGCCACAGGCAAGAAGGGCGCGCATGTGCGCGGATTCTATAGCCCTCTTGGCCAAGGGCGAGTTTGACGACGCCGGCCCGAAGCCGGCCGATTTTTTGACCTGCCCGACAGAGCGCTACAGCCTTGTTGGCGGGAGGGTTCAACCGATGACCGTTGCCGCCATGGCCGAGCGCCGAAGCCGCCGCCGCGAACCGCTGTACCAGTCGCGCCGCCGTTACCCGCGGGTCTTCCTCGACGTCGACTGGTTCGTGGAGTCGGCGGGCTGCTCGAGCCTGGGCCGCGGCCTGGAGATCTCCCTGCGCAGCGCGTTCTTGCCCATCGAGACCACCGCGCCGTTCCCGCCGGAGGTCACGCTCTACGTCTGCCTGCCGGGCCGCGCCCGCATGTTCCGCGCCTCCGGGACCGCGAGCCAGCGAAACGGCAAGAAGGGCTGGCTCGTTCGCTTCGCCTCGGTCACCCAGGAGGACCTGGGCTTTCTGGGACAGGCGCTGCTCGAAGCGTGCGGCCTGTCCGCCTTCCCCGCGCTCGACCGGAAGTTCTCGCGCTTTGCCTCGCTGCCGAAGCGCTTCCTGACCCGCCCGTCCCGCTAAAGGCGCGAGGAGCCAAATAAAAGGGGTGCGGCGTGGACGCCTCGATCGCCCTGGCCCATTTGGGTTAGGTTGCCGCGCCCTTATGCCTTCCCTTCGTTCCCCCCTGACGGGGCAGCCCCCGCTCCCCGCCGAGCTCTCCGAGGCCTTCCGGCCGCAGGTCCTGGTGGTCGACTCGGACGAGAGCGCGCGGCTGGTCTTGCGAGCGGCCCTCCTGCGCACCGGCTTCGAGCCCATCTCGGCCGCCAGCAGCCACCAGGCGCTCCAGCTCATCGCGCCCGGCCGCCCGGTCCCGTCCGCCGCGGTCATCGAGACCGAGCTGTCCGGCGACGACGGCCTCTACCTGTGCGGCCAGCTCCGCGCCGACCTGCGCACCGCCGAGCTGCCGATCCTGCTCCTGTCGCGCAACCGGTCCGGCTACCAGGCCGAGCTCGCCGAGAGCGCGGGCGCCGACGACTGCTTCATCAAGCCGACCTTCGCGCGCGACGTGGCGAGCTGGCTCCAGCTCAAGAGCGCCTCGCGCGAGGGCGGGAGCTACTTCGTCCACTCCGCGCACCTGCCGCTCGCCTCGCTCTTGCGCGCGCTGCTCTCGGGCACCCGCGCCGGCCGCATCGACGTGTGGGGCGGCCGCGGCAACATCGCGTTCCGCCGAGGACGGGTCATCGACGCGCAGCTCGAGGCGAGGAGCGGCACCGACGTGCTGCTCAAGCTGCTCGAGCTGGCCGACGGCGAGTACACGGTCACCTACGGCCCTTCGCTCCAGCGCGAGAGCTTCTCGCTCGACTTAAGAGACCTGACGCAGCAGGTCTTCCCGCACGTGCGCCGCTGGCGCTCGGCGGTCGACGAGGGCATGCCGCTGGGCGCCCGCCTGGCGGTGGACTTCGAGACCCTGGCCCGCGTTCTCTCCTCGATGCCCGACGAGATGAACCGGCTGCTGAGGCTGTTCGACGGCCGCCGCACGGTCCGCGACGTGGTGCTCGAGTGTCCGCTCAACGAGGTCACCACGCTGCGCGCGGTGACGCGGCTCTACAGCCAGGGCGTGCTCATGCCCGCGCCCGAGCCGACCGCGGCGGGGCTGCGTCCGCCCCCGCCGGGCTGGAGCGACTGGTCGCCGTCGTCGGGCATGGTGACGCGCCCGTTCGTCGACTTCGACGGCGCGTCGTTCGAGAGGCCGCCGCCCATTCAGCTCGACCCCGAGCTCGAGCGGCAGCTCGAGGCGTTCGCCATCGCGCCGCAGATCGAGCCGGCGGATCCCGCGCCGGTGCTCGAGCTGACCGAGGAGCTGGAGCAGCCGCTCGAGCTCGAGGTGGCGCGCACCCTCCAAGCCGCGGAGACCGCGCAGTCCGAGCCGATTCCGCTCACGCAGGTCAAGCCGCCGCAGCCGTCGACGCCGCGGTACCTCTCGCCCGGCGTGCCGGTGGGCAGGCTGACCTTGAAGCGCGCGGCGATGGAGGGCATCGCCGAGGCCGTCGAGTTCAAGTTCTTCAACACCGAGAAGCGGACGAGCCCGAGCGGCTTCTGGAACACGCTCGCGGTGGTGGCGGGCGCCGCCGCCGTGACCTTGGGCATCGCGCTGGTCATCGAGCGGCCGGGGCCGATCTTCTCGATGTTCGAAGCGGAGGCGAAGCCCAAGCGGATCATCGAGCTCGCGCCGCTCGAGCTGGCGCCGCACGCCGAGCCGTCCGGCATCGTCCTCGAGTCCAACACGGCCTACTCCGAGGCGCTGCGCACCGGCCGCACGCTCTACGAGCAGAGCCGGCCTCGCCAGGCGGCGCGCTACCTGGAGCAGGCGGTCGCGCTCGAGCCGACCCGCGCCGCGGCGTGGGTGCTCTTGGGGCTGGCCCGCTTCGACGCCGATCAGCTCCAGGCCGCCGAGCACGCCGCGCGCAAGGCGCTCGAGCTCGAGCCGGGCAACGGCCGCGCGCTCTTGCTCCTCGCGTCCATCGCGTACGACCAGGGCCGCGCGCCGCAGGGCAACGCCGCGCTCGAGAAGTACCTGGCGCTCGAGCCGAATGGGCCCTTCGCGAAGGAAGCCCGCGCGCTGCTCGACCAGCACCGCCCCTAAGCGGCGCGCTGGAAAGTCGACACGCTCCGTCGGTCGCGCTAAACATCTGTTCCGTACCGGGGACTGTCCCCGAAGGGGAATGTCCCCTGAAGTCCTGCGCGGGAGCTGACACCGTCGTGCGCGTTCTCGGCATTGACCCTGGCAGCCGGTTCATGGGGTACGGGGTGGTGGAGGAGCGGTCGGGCCGGCTGGTGCACGTGGCGCACGGCGTGATTCGCGCCGACACCTCGGCGCCGCTGGCCGAGCGGCTCAACGCCCTCTTCTGCGAGCTTCGGCAGGTCGCCTCGGTGTTTCGGCCGAGCGCGGTCGCGGTCGAAGGCGTCTTCACCTGCAAGAGCCCGCGCAGCGCGTTGATCCTCGGCCACGCGCGCGGCATCGCGCTGTTGGTCGCGGCGCAGAACGCGCTGCCGGTGCACGAGTATCCGCCCGCGTCGGTGAAGCGCTCGATCGGCGCGGGCGGCGCGGCGCAGAAGGAAGGCGTCTTACGGCTGGTGCAGGCGTTCCTGCGCCTCGAGGCCATCGAGCGGTCCGACGCGGCCGACGCGCTGGCGGTCGCCATCTGCCACCTCAACCGCCACCGGCTGCCTGGCGCGGTCGGCATGGCCAAGCCCGCGCGCGCGTCTTCGGGCAAGAAAGGCTTCGGCGCGCTCGCCGAACGGCTCACGCCGAGCTATCGAAGCTTCTGATGATCGCCTCTTTGAAGGGACAGCTCGTCGAGAAGAACTTGAGCGACGCCGTGGTCGACGTCGGCGGGGTGGGCTACCGCGTCTTCCTGTCGCTCCTGTCGCTCGCGCGGCTGCCGGAGGAGGGCCAGCGCGTCGAGCTGCGCATCCGCACGGTGGTCCGCGAGGACGCCTTCGAGCTGTTCGGCTTCTTGAGCCGCCCCGAGGAGGACATGTTCCTGCTCCTCACCTCGGTCTCGCACGTGGGGCCCCGGCTGGCGATGATGGTGCTCTCCGGGCTCGAGGTCGACGAGCTCGCCGCGTCCATCTCGCGGGGAGAGGTCGCGCGGCTCACCAAGATCCACGGCGTGGGCCGAAAGACGGCCGAGCGGCTCGTGCTCGAGCTCAAGGACAAGGTGAAGGCGCTCTCCATCGAGGCGAAGGGGCAGGGCAAGGCGCCGCTCCCCGGTCCGCTGTCGGACCTCACCTCCGCGCTGGTCAATCTGGGCTACAAGCCGGCGCAGGCCGAGAAGGCGGCCGAAGCGGCCCAGTCCCGTGCGGGCAACGACGCGCCCTTCGAGCTGTTGTTCCGCGAGGCGCTCAAGGGGCTGCGTCAGGGCGTGTAGAGGTGAGGCATGCGGAGTGAATCGCTCAAGCCCGACGCGACGGGCGAGGAAGTCCGGTTGGAGGCGTCGCTTCGGCCGCGCACGTTCGGCGAGTACGTCGGGCAGAAGTCGGTGGTCGAGAAGCTCAAGGTCTACGTGCAGGCGGCGAAGGCGCGCAGCGACGCGCTCGACCACTGCCTGTTTTCGGGGCCGCCGGGCTTGGGCAAGACCTCGCTCGCGCACATCATCGCCGCCGAGCTCAAGGCGGGGCTGCACGTGACGAGCGGGCCGGCCATCGAGCGCAAGGGAGACCTGGCGGGCCTGCTCACCAACCTCGAGCCGCGCGACGTGCTGTTCATCGACGAGATCCACCGCCTCAACGCCGCGGTCGAGGAGTACCTCTATCCGGCGATGGAGGACTTCCGGCTCGACGTCACCATCGACGCGGGGCCGGCGGCGCGCGCGATGAAGATCGACCTGCCGCCCTTCACGCTCATCGGCGCCACCACGCGCACGGGGCTGCTCACCTCGCCGCTGCGCGACCGCTTCCAGATTCAGGAGCGGCTCGAGTTCTACGACGCCGCGCAGCTGGAGCGGATCCTCTCGCGCTCGGCGCAGATTCTGAAAGTCGAGCTGGACCCGTCCGGCGCCGCCGAGATCGCCAAGCGCGCGCGCGGGACGCCCCGCATCGCCAACCGGCTGCTGCGGCGGCTGCGCGACTTCGCCGAGGTCGAAGGCGACGGCCGCATCACCCGCCAGGTCGCCGCCCGGGCGCTGGAGCGGTTGGAGATAGACCCCAGCGGCCTCGACCGCATGGACCGGCAGCTGCTCTCGACGATCCTCGAGAAGTTCGGCGGCGGTCCGGTGGGCCTCGACACGCTCGCGGCCGCGGTCGGGGAAGAGAGCGACACCCTGGAGGACGTCTACGAGCCGTACCTGCTCCAGGAAGGTCTCTTACAGCGCACGCCGCGCGGCCGCGTGGCCACCCACCGCGCTTACCAGTACTTCGGCAAGGTCCCTCCGAAGACCCCCCAAGGCGCCCTCTGGTAACCGGGGGAAGAGCAGCAAACGGGGGCTGTCCCCAACGGGGACTGTCCCCTGCCTCTATCCAGCTTTAAACGCTCCTTGCCTACATCTCCCACTCTGGTCTAAGCCGCTTGTCTGTGAGCCAAGCCGACGGGCCGAGTTTCAATTTCACGACATCTGTGTCGCGGTGCGTCGCTTATTTGGTGGGCTTGGAACCACGGCCCCGGAAAAGGGCCCCGCTTCACCGCGAAATACATAGCGAAATTCCGGACATCACTGGGTTTTCGTGGCATATCGCTTGCTCGTCAACGCGCCGCATTAGCGCCACAAGAGAACATTTGTCGAGCGCGCGCGAAGTTGTCGGGGAGTGACTCACAAGGGGTCGACGATCCATATGCTTCTTTCCTCTTTCCACCAGCGCACGGTCGAGCAAGCGATCAGCTGCCAGGGCGTTGGGCTTCACTCGGGTGCGCCGGTCACGATGACGCTGAAGCCGGCGCCCGCGGGGCACGGCGTCGTCTTCGTCCGCACCGACCTCACGCCCAACGTCGAGATTCCGGCGCTCTCCGCGTTCGTCGTCGACACGACGTACGCGACCTCGCTCGGCAAGGGCGAGGTGCGCGTGGGCACCGTCGAGCACCTGCTCGCGGCGCTCTGCGGCCTGGGCATCGACAACGTGCGCATCGAGCTGGACGGGCCCGAGGTGCCGATCATGGACGGCAGCGCGGCCCCGTTCGCGTACCTGATCAAGAGCGCGGGCATCCGCGTGCTCGAGGCCGAGAAGAGCTTCCTGGTGGTGAAGCGGCCGGTCACGGTGACCGACGGCGACAAGGAGGCGACGCTGACGCCGGCCAACCGGCTCAAGGTCACCTGCTTCATCGACTTCAAGCACCCGCTCATCTCGGATCAGAGCTACGAGATGGACTTCTCGGGCCGCACGTTCTCGCGCGAGATCTCCCGCGCCCGCACGTTCGGCTTCCTGCGCGACGTCGAGATGCTCAAGAAGGTGGGGCTGGCCCGCGGCGGCTCGCTGGAGAACGCCATCGTGGTCGACGAGTTCTCGATCTTGAACGTCGACGGCCTGCGCTTCCCCGACGAGTTCGTTCGCCACAAGGTGCTCGACGCGATGGGCGACGTCTCGCTCTTCGGTCACCCCGTCATCGGCCACCTCAAGGTGATGAAGAGCGGCCACGCGCTCAACCACCGGCTCGTCGAGAAGGTGCTCTCCGACCGCGCCAACTACACGGTCGTCAAAGCGCGCCGCCGAGAGGTGGAGCGGCTCGACCTGCGCTTGCCTGACTGGGGCAACGCCTTCGAGCCGACCGCGGCGTAGTTGCTTGCGAAACGGGGCGAGGGGCCTCTATACCCCACGCCCTATGACTCCATTCCTCAAGCTCACGTCCGTCGGGCTTTGCAGCCTGGCGCTGGCCGTCGCCGCCTGTAACAAGCAGGCGAAGACCTCTTCGACCTCGGCCGGCGCGCCATCGCCCGACACCGTGGTCGCCACCTACGGCAGCAAGAAGGTCACCCTTCAGGAGCTCGACGAGCAGCTCGGCGACGAGATGCAGGAGCTGGAGAAGCGCAAGAACGACCTGCGCCGCCAGGGCATCGAGCAGCTGGTGCTGAAGGATCTGGTCAAGGCCGAGGCCGACAAGAAGGGCCTGACCGAAGAGCAGTACCTGAAGGCGGAGATCGACGAGAAGGTCGGCAAGCCGTCGGAGCAGGAGATCGAGGAGTTCTTCAAGCAGAACCAGGCGCAGCTCCCGCCGGGCGCGACGCTGGCCGACTTCAAGGACCGCATCGCCGACTACCTCTCGGGCCCGAAGAAGCAGCAGCGGGCGCAGGAGCTGTTCACCGAGCTGAAGAAGAACGCGAACGTCAAGGTCACGCTGCCCGAGCCGCCGCAGGTGCGCAAGCAGGTCGAGGCCAAGGGCCCGTCGCGCGGCCCGGAGAACGCGAAGGTCACCATCGTGGAGTTCTCGGACTTCCAGTGCCCGTACTGCAGCCGCGCCAAGAACACGGTCGATCAGGTGATGGAGGCCTACGCCGGCAAGGTGCGCCTGGTGTTCCGCCACATGCCGCTCGACTTCCACAAGGAAGCGCCGAAGGCCGCCGAGGCGTCGCTCTGCGCCAACGAGCAGGGCAAGTTCTGGGAGTACCACGACAAGCTGTTCGCCTCGCAGAGCGCGCTGCAGATTCCCCAGCTGAAAGACCACGCCACCGCCATCGGGCTCGACGGCGCGAAGTTCGGCGAGTGCCTCGACTCCGGGAAGTTCGCCAACGTGGTGAAGCAGGACATGGAGGCCGCGCAGAAGGCGGGCGTCCGCGGCACGCCGGCGTTCTTCATCAACGGCGTGATGCTCTCGGGCGCGCAGCCGTTCGAGGAGTTCAAGGCGATCATCGACAAAGAGCTGGGCATCGGCGTCAACTAAGAAGAACCCACCAGCGTCGGGGGGCTCGTGCTGCCCAGGGCAACGGTTCAAGTCGTCGGCGAGGGGATTCAGGTCGAGCTGCCTCGGACGGCCGGCTTCAAGTCGGGCGCGCCGCTGCAGTTCGTCAGTCACGGCCCGGACGCCGCGCTGCTGATCCGCGAGGGGCTCGCGAGCCAGGGCTACTTCGCGGGCTCGCTCAGCTCGATCGGCATCGCCGAAGCGCTCAACCTGATCGTCTCGGGCATCCGCAGCGGCAAGCTGGTGGTCACGCGCGACGGCCACCGCAAGACGGCGAGCTTCCGCGACGGGCAGCTGGTGTTCGCGAGCTCCACCGAGCCGCACGAGCGGCTGGGCAACTCGCTGGTGCGCCGGAAGATCATCACCGCGCGGCAGCTCGAGGAGGCGCTGGCGATGGTCAAGCCCGGCGCCAAGCTGGGGCAGGTGCTGACCCGCGCGAAGATGCTGTCGTCGTCGGCGCTCTACGCGGCGATGGGTGACTTGGCCAAGGAGATCGTGCTCGGCATGTTCGAGCTGACCGACGGCCACTTCGTCTTCCTCGAGGGCGGCCCGCTCGCCGAGGACAACTTGAAGATGCGCGAGCGCACGCGCGACCTGATCCTCGAAGGCATGCGCCGCGCGGAGGAGGTGTCGCGGCTGCGCCGCCGCTTCACGCCGATGCTGCGGCTGATGGCCGGCGCCCAACCGCCCCCGCCCGAGTACGACGGGATGATCGCGCTCGCCGCCCGCGGCGCCGAGCTGCTCACCTTGCGCTCGGAGTTCGTCGGCTCCGAGCACGCCTTCTTGGTGACGGTGCAGCAGCTCGTCGAGATCGGCTCGCTGGTCGAAGAGCCGGCGCCGAGGCCGGCGATGGTGCGCGCGCCCGAGATGGTCGCCGCGCCGGTGCCCTCGCCGCTCGAGATGTACGGTTCGCTGATTCGGACGATCTGCTCGGCGCTCAAGGCGGCGAAGAAGGATCTGTCCGAGCTGCGCTCGTTCTTCGAAGACCCGCTGCCGGGCCTCGAGCAGCCGTTCCGGGGCGTCGCCTTGTCCGACAAGGGCGAGCTCGACGTGAAGCGGGTGCTCGCCAACTGCAAGGCGGAGAACGAGGCGATGGCGCGCGCGGCGGCGTACGAGGCGCTCGACTCGTTTGTCTCGTACGCGCTGTTCTCGGCGAAGAACGTCCTGCCGCCGGACTTGGCCCAGAGCCTGGCGGCCGAGTTCCGTCAGCTCAAGGAAGGCGTCGCCGAATGAGCTCCGGCCCGGCGGGCGCGCGCGCACTCCTCGCGTTCGCCGCCGATCTCCCGCTCGAGCAGGCGCTCCACGTGTACCGCGAGGTCTCGCCGTTCGTCGGCTGCGCCAAGGTCGGGCTGTCGTTGTTCGTCGAGCACGGCCCCAAGGCCGTCGAGGCGTTCCGCGCGCTGGGCGCCGAGGTGTTCCTGGACTTGAAGCTCCACGACATCCCCAACACGGTGGAGCTGGCGGCGGAAAGGGCGGGCGCGTTGGGCGTGAGGTACCTCACCGTGCACGCCAGCGGCGGCGGGGCGATGCTGGAGGCGGCGCAGGCAGGCGCGCGGCGCGGGGCGGAGAAGGCGAAGGAAGCCGCGCCGGCCTTGCTCGCGGTGACGGTGCTGACCTCGCTGTCCGAGAGCGACGTCGCGCAGCTGGGGTTCGCAGACAAACCGGAGGCGCTGGCCTTGCGGCTCGCGCGCTTGGCGGAGGCGGCGGGGTTGAACGGGCTGGTGTGCTCCGCGCGCGAGGCGGCGGGGCTGAGGGCCGCGCTTCGCGAGGGCTTCGTGCTGTGCACGCCGGGCATTCGGCCCGCGGGCGGCGACGTGGGGGACCAGGCCCGGGTGGAGACGCCGGCGTCGGCGATCCGAGCGGGGTCGAGCCTGCTCGTGGTGGGACGGCCCATCTACGCGGCGCCCTCTCCGGCGGAGGCCGCCGAGGCCATCGCGCGGGAAGTTGAGCGCGCGCTCGAGTGAGCGCGCCCGAACACTTCACCCACCCGCCGGCGTTGGTCGTCCCCCACCTACATTCCCAGCCGCCGCGGCGATGCCCATCTCAATCCCCTCTCGAGGGGAGGCGGGCATGGCATGTCGATGGGCGTGGGTGGTGGGGTGTCTTCTCGCGTTGGGCTGCGCGCACACGAAGGCGGCGGGCGACGCCGGCGGTCGCAAGTACGTCGACGAAGACAGCGGCTTCGAGCTGACGCGGCCGACGGGGGACTGGCTGGTCGACACCACCGAGCGCAATACGTTGAACGGCGTCTCGGTTCCGCTCGTGATGCGCGAGCGCCAGACCGGGGCGCAGGTCATGCTGCAGGTCGCCCCGGCGGTCGCCACGCCCACCCAGTTCGCGCAGCGAATCAACGCAGGCCTGCAGGAGCATCCCGGCTTCTTGGCGGGCGACATCGAGCCGCTTCCGCTCTCGAACGACGCGGTCGGCTTTCACTTCGAGGCGGGCGGTGAGCTCGAGGGTCGCGTGGCCATCGTCCCGGGCACGTCGGGGCGCGTGCTGATGCTGCTCGGCACCTGGCCCAAGGCGAACATGCAGGCGAGCTCGGCGATCGACGCGGTTTTCGCCAGCTTGAGGCCTGTGCCCCGCGGCTGATGCGACGCGTCAGAAAGTCATCGCTTGCCAGGACAGGGGGCTGAGGAGTACTGATCTCTTCGTTTAGCTAAGCCTTGTTCCCGCCAAATTAAGACTAAAAACAGAGGAAATTATGGCAACCAAGCCGAAAAATCCTGAAACAGATGCCGGTCCTCTCCGCGACTTTCTCGAGATCCCCTACGAGAAGCTCGAGGAGATGAACCTCGCCGCGAAGGAAGCGCGGCTCAAGCGGGTGTCGCTGGACAAGGTTCGCGAGGAGCGGGTCCGGTACCTGACCGACGAGAAGCGGATCAAGGCCGTGACCGTGTGCTTCACCGACCTCGAAGGTCGGCTGCACATGCTCGACTACGACAAGAAGTTCCTGCTCAAGAGCGAGAACAACCTCACCTTCGACGGCTCGTCGATTCGCGGTTTCACCGAGCAGCACGAGTCGGACCTGCGCCTGGTGATCGACTGGCCCGCCTTCTACTGGTTGCCGTCCGACGTGTTCGGGCCGGGCAAGGTGCTGACGTTCGCCGAGGTCCGCGCGCACGACGGCTCGCCGTACCCCGGCGACCTGCGCGCCAAGCTCAAGCAGTACACCGACGCGCTGTTCGCGAAGGACGGCACCATCTGCAACGCGGCGAACGAGATTGAAGGCTTCCTCTTCAAGGGCAAGAACGCCGAGCGCACCTACCACGAGACCGGCAAGTTCGAGTTCATCTCGACCGGTGGCTACTACCACTCGCTGCCCGGTGATCCGCTCCGCCAGTTCATCGACGCCGCCGCCGAGGCGCAGCGGGCGATGGGCTTCGGCAACGAGAAGGACCACCCGGAGGTCGCCCCTTCGCAGTTCGAGATGAACTACTCGTACACCGAGGCGCTGCTCGCGGCCGACCAGGTGCAGCTCTACAAGCTGCTCTGCCGCCAGGTCGCGCAGAACCTCGACATGACCGCGTCGTTCCTGCCCAAGCCGGTCACCGGCATCAACGGCAGCGGCATGCACCTCAACATGTCGCTCAGCAAGAACGGCAAGAACCTGTTCTTCGACGAGAAGGGACAGGATGGCCTGTCCGCCGCTGGCTGGGACTTCATCGAGCGCATCTTGAATTCAGGTCAGGAGATCTGCCTCACGCTCAACCCGAGCGTGAACGCCTACCGCCGGCTCGACCCGCACTTCGAGGCGCCCAATCAGATCAAGGCGTCGGCGAAGAACCGCGGCGCGATGGTCCGCATCCCGCTCGGCAACGAGCGCTCGGCCCGCATCGAGGTGCGCTCCATCGCGCCCGACGCGAACCCTTATATGGCGATCTACACGGTGCTCCGCACCGGCCTCGAAGGGCCTCAGCCGGACCCGAACGACGCCGAGAAGCGCAGCCGCACCAAGTTCCTGCCCGACAACATCTACGACGCCCTGCGGCTCTTCAAGAGCAGCCGCTTCGTGACCGAGCTGTTCGGCGAGACAGTGCAGGGCCGGTTCGCCGAGCTCAAGCAGGCGTCCGCCGACCGCTGCCCCAAGGCCCTGGGCACGCAGATCAAGGTGGCCGAGGTCCAGTTCCACCACGAGGTGACGAACCAGTACCTCTGGAGCAAGTTCTAAAGGAACGAACTGGGGACTGTCCCTGAAAGGGACTGTCCCCTGAAGTCACGAGCCCCCGAGCGGGCTAGGCCGTTTCTCTTGCTTGGGGGCGCGCGCAAACCGGGGACAGTCCCCTATGGGGACAGTCCCCCGTGGCGCACCAGCTCGACCAAGGTGCGGACGCCCACGCCGGTCGCGCCCTTCGCGTAGTAGCCGCGCTCCTTCGGGCTCTGCGACGGACCGGCGATGTCCAGGTGCACCCAGGGCGTCTTGCCGACGAACTCCTTCAGGAAGACCGCCGCGTTGATCGCGCCGCCCCACCGCTCGCCGGAGTTCTTCATGTCGGCCACGTCGGAGCGCAGCGCGTCCTTCTGCAGGTCGTGGATGGGCAGGCGCCACAGCTCTTCGCCCGCGCGCTTGGCGGCCTCGAGCACCTCGGCCATGAACGCGTCGTTGTCCCCGAACGCCCCGACGACGTAGTGGCCGAGCGCGATCATGCAGGCGCCGGTCAGCGTGGCGAGGTCGACGATCGCCGCCGGCTTGAGCTCGTTGGCGTAGGTGAGGATGTCCCCCAGCACCAGGCGGCCTTCCGCGTCCGTGTTGGTGATCTCCACCGTCTTGCCCAGGCGTGACACGAGCACGTCGCCGGGGCGGTAGGCGGTGCCCGACGGCATGTTCTCGCAGGCGCCCATCAGCGCGTGCACGGGGAAGGGCGGCGCGAGCGTGCCGATCACCCGCATCGCGCCGAGCACCGCGGCCGAGCCGGCCATGTCGGTCTTCATGTCCACCATGCCCTCGGCGGTCTTGAGCGACAGCCCGCCGGAGTCGAAGGTGATCGCCTTCCCGACCAGCACCAGGGGCGCGCGCTTGGCCGCGGCGGCGTCCTTGGGCACGTAGCGCAGGTGAATGAGCTTGGGCTCCTCGGCGCTGCCTTGGGTGACGGCGAGGAACATGCCCATCTTGAGCTTTTCGATCTCCTTGCGCCCCAAGACCTGCACCTCGAGCCCGACCTGCTTGGCGGCCGCGGTCGCCTCTTCGGCGAGCTTGCTGGGTGTCATTACGCCGGCGGGCTCGTTGACCAGATCGCGCGCCCAGTTGGTCGCATCGGCGACGCGTCGGCCCAGGTCGAGCATCTGGGTGAGGTGCCGGTCCTTCTTCACGTTCTTCGGCAGCACCACCTGAACGCGATCCACGCCGTTCGACTTCTCGTCCTTGCCGCCGGTCCGGTAGCGGTCGAACCGGTACGCGCCGAGCGCGGCGCCTTCGACCACCGCGCGCAGGTCTTCGTCCAGCGGGCGATCGGCGAGCAGCGTGACGAGCGCGCTCTTCGCCTTCACCCGCGCGGCGGCCTTGACGCCGCGGCCGATCGCCAGCCGCAGCGACTCGGTCGTCGCCCTGGCGCGCGCGCCCACGCCCACCAGCACCACGCGCGTCGACGGCAGCTTGCCGTGCGTGTGAAAGACGAACGTCTGGTCCGCCTTGCCGCGGAAGCCCTCCTGCGCCGCCACGTCGGCGAGCAGCCCGCGCAGCCGCTTGTTCAACGTGGCGAGCGGCTCGGAAGGACCCTTCTTGTCGGTGAGCTCGGACTCGAAGACGGGGACGATGATGACGTCGGCCTTGGCACGGGTGGCGTCCTGGGACGCGAAGCTGAAGTTCATGGGCGGCACGGTATAGAGCAGCGGTCTTCTGTTCGCCATTGCCATGCGGCGATCCGCCCGCTAGGTCTAGGCCCCCTCGATGCCCTCCTTGCTCTTGCACCTGGCAGCCGTCGAGCGGCTGAGCGCGCAGAAGGGCGACCTGCCCGAGGAGATCGCCCGCGCGCTCGACGAGGACATCGAGTACGCCCGCTTCGGCGCCGCGCTCGCCTCCTTGCCGGACTTCGAGGGCGTCTTCGGGCTGGGCGGGGTGCGCCACCTGTGGATCGATCGAGAGCCGCACCGGTTCTCTCGGCTCTTCCACGCCGCGGCGCCCATCGGCTTTGGCCTCAAGGTCGCCGAGCTGGTCGCCAACGGCGCCCTGGTCGGCACCGAGGCGGGGCTCGCCTTCGTCTCGGGCTACTTCAGCCACGTCTGCGTCGATCGCGGCTTGAGGCCGCTCACCGAGAAGCTGGTCGCCAAGGAGCGGCGGCACGGCGAGAGCGGGCGCGCGGCGCTTCGACGCGTGGAGTGGGCGCAGGCTGTCACCTACGTCGAGGCGTGCTACGGCGCCGACGTGCTCGGCCACCCGGGCATCCGCCGCCACCTGCAGATCCACAAGCGGCAGGGCGTGCCGGTGCGCGGCGTCGGCCGCGGCCTGTTCGAGCTGGTGCGGCTCGCGTCGCAGGAGACGCTGGGGGAAGCCCCGACCAAGGCGCAGGTCGACGACTGGGTGCGCGGCCTCTACACGGCCAGCCTGGTGATGAGCACCCCAGCCGTGCGAGCGACCATGCTGTGGCGAGGCTCCGCGCACGCGGTGGTCCTGCGGGGCCCCGACGTCGACCTGATGGCCGAGGTGGACCAGTCCCTCGCGGCCGCCCGCACCATGTTGATCCAGCTCGCGCGGCTCATCCGTTTGGGCAGGTTCACTCCACGCAGTCGACAGAAGTTCCTCGAGTCCTTCCCCGAAGGCGGCATCGAGGCCTGCCTGGCTTAGCGTCGCTGGCCTTTCGCAAGGCCGCTTCGTTTCGAGACAGTCAGCGGCCTTCAGAGCGGGCGAGCCGGCATACCGAGGGAATTCACCTGCTGTGATTCCTCGGGGCTTGGGCCTATCGTGGGCCTCGTGCACGCGCTCTTCCTCATCGTCACCGGGCTCATCGCTGGAGGGCTCGGGTCGATGTTGGGGTTGGGCGGCGGCATCCTGCTCGTACCGGCGATGGTGCTGTTGTTCGATGTTCCACTCGAGCAGGCGGTGCCGGCGTCGCTGCTGTGCGTGGTGGCCAGCTCCAGCGGCGCGGCGGCCAGCCACGTCGAGAGTCACCTGGCCGACGTTCGCCTCGCGCTCTCGTTGGAGCTCTCCACCGTCGCCGGGGCGCTCCTCGGAGGGCTGGCGGCCGGGTTCCTGGCGCCGGCGGTCATCGCCGTGGTCTTCGGGACGTTCATGCTGGTGCTCGGCGTGCAGTTCGTCGTCCCTCGGCGGGGGCTCGAGCCGAGCGCGCAGGAGCGGCCGCAGCGCTACTGGCTGGGCGTTTCGGGCTCGCTGGTCGCCGGCGGGTTGTCGGCGCTACTCGGCGTGGGCGGCGGGCCGCTCAAGGTACCGTTGATGGCGCTCGGCATGCGCGTGCCTTTCAAGGTCGCGAGCGCGACCAGCAACCTGATGATCGGCGTCACCGCCGCGGCCAGCGTCGCGACCTACGCCTGGCGCGGTCAGGTGAACTTGGCGCTGGTGGCGCCGTTGGTGGTCGGTGTTCTGGGAGGCGCATGGGTGGGCAGCCGCGCGATGGTGGCGGCCCCCACGCGCTGGTTGAAGGCGCTCTTCGCGGTCGTCCTGTTCGTGATCGCCGCGCAGATGCTGTGGAAGGGGGGCAGTGCTTTATGGATGACCAGGTGAAGGCCAAGGCGGTGGAGGTCGACGTGGCTCAGCCGCTCGGCACCACGGTGCCGCGGACGCGGGCTTTCCCCGCAGAGTGGGTGGTGGCTCAGATTCTACGCGTCGGCGCGGTCACCGCCGGCGCGTTGTTTTTGAGCTCGCTGGTCCTCGAGCTCCTGCCGCGCACCGAGCTGGTCAACGTCGCCATCGACGTGCTCCGGAAGTGCGCGATGGGCGCGCTGCTCTTGACGCCGCTGGTGCGGATCGTCGCGGCGGGCGCGGTGCTGGGGCTGCGCGGCGAGCCGCGGTATGCGCTGTACGCGGCCGGCGTGCTCGCCTTGCTGGGCATCGCCGTGGGCGCGGGCTTCGCCGCGTAGAGCTACTTCGGCGGCTTGGCCGACTCGTGCGTGAGCAGCGGAGAGAAGAAGCAGTCCTTCTTCGTGTACTCGTCGAACGAAAACGCGAAGCGGTAGCTCGCGGCCGCGCGCTGGTTGCAGTCGGTGCGCTCGCAAAACCGACACGAGATGCCGGTGGGCACCGCGTCCTTCTTCAGGTCGGTCGTCGGCAAGGCGTAGGCCAGGTACTTCGCGTTCTCCGCGTGGGTGCCCAGGCCGATGGAGTAGGCGGTGCCGCGGACGATCGAGCCCTCGACCGGCTGGAGCTGCACCTTGGCGAAGCAGAAGTAGTTCGTGCCGTCGGGCATCGTCGAGTACTGCCGGGTGAGCTGCGACGGGTTCAAGAAGGCGACGTGCACGGCCCACTTGGCGCACGAGCCGCCGCCGGTCGCGAACTTGAGCCCGGTGCCGCTGTAGCGCTTCGAGATGTTGCCCGCGACGTCGGCGCGCAAGAAGTGAAACGGCACGCCGGTGCGCTTGGGGTCCGACAGGTTGCACAGCCGGTGCGCGACGGTCTCGTAGGTGGTCCCGAAGATGTTCGAGAGCAGCTCGACGTCGTAGCGCGTGCGCTCCACCTCGCGGAAGAACTCGCCGTAGGAGAGCAGCAGCGCGCCGGAGAGGTAGTTGGCGAGGTTCACCTTGATCAGCCGCGGCGTCTCGGTGTGGCGGAGCGCGCCGGCCGCCAGGATGCGCTCGAGCAGCCGCTCGCGATCGAGGATGAGCAGCCCCACCGACGCCGCGAGCTGGAACTTGAGCGGCTGCTCGGTGAGGTGCGGTGAGACGGTCAGCGTCTGCTTCTCGGGGTCCAGCCGGCGCACCACCGAGCTCGCCGAGGGCGCCTCTTCGAACAGCACGCGGTAGCCGAAGCGCTCCTCCAACAGTCGGATCAGCTGGCTCGAGGTGACCTGGCGCTCGAGCCGGAAGTCGCGCCGGAGCGCCTCGGCCTGCTCCTCGAGCTCGGGGAAGTAGTTCCGGTGCTGCTCGAGGAAGTCGGTGACTTCGTCGAACGGCGAGTAGTCGAAGCGCAGCCCCGGCGCGGACGCGCCGTTCTGCGTGCGCGCGCGCTCCTCCACCGACAGCTGCGCGAGCACGTTCTCGAGCTGGGAGCGCGTGTTCTTGTACAGGTTGAAGAGCGCCGCCACGGTGCCCGCGAGCTTGGGCTCGGCCGACAGGTGCTGGATCGACTCGGGGTCGATCTCCAGGCTGCGCAAGAGCGGCTCGTCGAGCAGCTTCGCCAGCGCGTCGTCGGCGCGGCCTTCGCCGAGCGTGGCCATGAACTGCTCGGGGTCTTGCTCGAAGTAGCGCAGCGCCTTCCACAGGAGCGGGAAAGGCATCACGCGCTTTCCCTTCTCGATGAGGTTCAAGTACGCGGGGCTCACGCCCAGGTCGCGCGCGGCGTCGAGCTGCTTGATGTTCCGCGCCAACCGGAGGGCGCGGATCTTCAGGCCGACGTTGGCGTTGAGCGCGTTCTCGTTCATCGGGCGAGGCGGCACGACTCATCGCCGAATTGTCGGCAATTTTCAAATGGCCGACTCGGCGGCTCGCCCGCTGAGCTTGCCGGAGCCTCGGCGGGTGCACACCCTCTCTCGAGCAGGCTTGGCGAGCAGTCTCGGGAGGCGTTCATGCCCCAGCGGAAGCTCCGGCAGACCGGTCGCTACTTCGAGGACTTCGCCGTCGGCGACGTCTACCGGCACCACTGGGGCCGCACGCTCACCGAAGGCGAGTGCGCGATGTTCGCCACCTGGACGCTGCAAGCGAACCCGCTCTACTTCAACCAGGCCTACGCGCGCGCCCTGGGTCACCCGACCTGCCCGGCGAGCCCGCTCTTGGTGATGAACGTGGTCTTCGGGTTGTCGGTCGAGGACCTGTCGGAGCAGGCGCTCGCGCACCTGGGCTACTGGAACATGGTGTTCGAGGCGCCGGTGTACCCAGGCGCCACGCTCACTGCCGAGTCCACGGTGCTCGACAAGCGGCTCTCGGAGTCGAAGAACGACCGCGGCATCGTGCACGTGCGCACGCTGGGCCGGGCCGACGGCGGCGCGCCGGTGCTCACCTACGAGCGGAAGATCTTGGTCAAGCGCCGCGCGGCCTACGCCTCGGAGCAGGACGCCGCTTGGCCGCCGGGCCTGGTCGAGCAGGGGGCCGCGCGATGAAAAGCGGGGAGGGGCTCCGCGAAGAGCACCTGGCGATTCGGGAGTCGGTGCGTGACTTCGTCGCGCGCGAGGTGGTCCCCATCGCCAGCAAGCTCGACAACGCCGGCGAGGAGATCCCCATGCCGGTGATCGGTCAGATGGCCGAGCTGGGCTACTTCGGCCTCGTCGTGAGCCCCCAGCACGGCGGCAGCGGGCTCGACACGCTGTCGATGGCCATCGTCACCGAGGAGCTGTCGCGCGGTTGGCTGTCGGTCGGCAGCGTGATGACGCGCATGCTGATCGCCGCGACGCTGATCGAAGCGCACGGCACGCCGGATCAGAAGAAGCGGCTGCTGCCGCGCATCTGCTCGGGCGAGGTGCTGACCGCGGCCGCCTTCACCGAGCCCGACGCGGGCAGCGACGCGGCCGCGATCAAGACGCGCGCGGTCAAGCAGGGTCCGCGCTACCTCGTCACCGGTGAGAAGGCGTGGTGCACCTTCGCCAACCGCGCCCACCTGCTCACCACCACGGTGCGCACCGACCCCAAGTCGAAGAAGCACGAGGGCATCAGCATCCTGCTCGTCGAGAAG
>CAZEDU010000045.1:0-6041 GCA_964511185.1 uncultured Myxococcaceae bacterium
GAGCTCCTCGGCGAAGACGGTGACGTACCAGTAGTCGAGCCCGCTGCCGCCGTGGCCCGGGTCGTGGTTGATGCCCAAGAACCCCAGCTCGCCGCACTGCTGGAAGAGCTCGCGCGGGAAGATGCCCGCCCGGTCCCACTCCAGCGCGTGCGGGACCAGCTCTTTCTCCACGTAGGCGCGGACCGTCTTGCGAAACGCCTGGTGCTCGTCGGTGAAGTAGCTCGGCATTGCGTCGTCTCCGTGAGCCCCTCGTCGAAAGGAGCTCACGGCAGACTAGCCGAGCCTCACGTCGGCTGGCAGTAACCGTAGCCCGCCGACGCCGCGTTGATCTGCAGACAGTTGTGCGCGGGCACCTGCGGGCAGCTCGAGTCACCCACCGTCACGTCGCAGTACGAGCGGCAGATGCCGGAGCTGCCGGTCACCAGGCCGTTGCAGTGCAGCGCGCGGGTCGGGTTCTCCTCGAAGCAGGCCGTCGGCGCGGTGCACGACTGCCCCGACTGCCGCGTGTCGGAAGGCGGCGCGCAGTACGCCACCGGCGTGGCCCCCGCGCTGTCGAAGAAGCAGTAGGTGCCGTTCGGGCAGTCCGCGCTGCGCACGTCGCAGGGGCGGCGGCAGGCCTGCTGGAAGCTCGAGGCCACGCACACCTCTCCCGGATCCCCGCCGTCGGCCGCCGCGCACTCCTGGCCGCCCAGGCCTCCGCACTTGCAGGTGCCGTCCTCCGGATCGCACGAAGTGCCGCCCGGGCAGAGGACCGGACCGCCGTCGGGCTTCTGGCACTTGGCGCCGCCCTGGCACTGCGGCGGAGGACCCAACGAGCAGATCTGCTCGCTGCCGCACTCCTGGCCGCCGGGGCCGCCGCACTTGCACTTGCCGTCGGTCGGATCGCAGGTCAGGCCGCCGGTGCAGCTCACGTTGTTGCAGCTGCTGCTCACCTGGCATGAGCGCTCGGCCTCCAGGCAGGCCCCGCCATCGGAGCCCGCCGGGCACGCGCAGGCCTGGCCGCTCTGGCACAGCACGCCGTTGCACTTGCAGTAGCCGTCGACCGGATCGCACGCCGTCCCCGGCGCGCAGCGCGTGGTCGCGCACAGGCTCTGGGTGCAGGCCTTGGCGCCGTCCTGGCCGACCGAGCAGGTCTCGTCCGCCTGGCAGGTCGCGGTGCCGCACTTGCAGGTCACCGTCTGCGGGTCGCACACCTGGTTCTTCGGGCAGGCGAGCTCGGCGCAGCTGAGCGCGCCGGCGCACTGCTTCTTGGCCGGGTCGCAGACGAACCCGGGCTCGCACGCCTTGCCGCCGGTGCCACCGCACTTGCACTTGCCGTCGGTGCCGTCGCAGCTCATGCCGTTCGAGCAGTTCACGTTCGCGCACAGGGTCGGCACGCAGGTCACCGAGCCGATGTCGCAGACGTAGTTCTCCCGACAGACGGTGCCGCCCCGGCCCCCGCACTTACAGACCCCGTCGAGCGGATCGCACGTCAGCGGGTCTTCGCAGCGGACGTTGTTGTCCTGGCACAGGTTCTTCGATCCGCCGCACGACTGGCCCAACGCGAACAGCGCCAGGCCCGCCATCGCGGCCAGGGTGAGAATCTTCGGCATGCGCATTTTTCGATGTCCTGTTTCGTGCCGCTTCGAGAGGTCGGCTACCGGCCGCGCCGACGCGAGCGAATGGCGAACGCCACCGCCAACAGACCGAGCAACGAGGGAGCGAACGGTGCACCCGCACAGCCACCCTTCTCGTAGTCCGGCCGCAACTTGATGGAGAGACCGCGCACGTCTTGGCGGCCTTGCTTGTCGGTCACCTTGACCAGGAAGCTATAGACGCGCGGCTGGCTCTCGGTCACCGCCGGGAACTCCGGCGAGGGCTCGGGGGCCACCGCCTCGCCGGTCAGCGTACCGTCTTCCATGATCGTCAGGCCCGGCGGCAGCTCCTGCGTCCCCGGCGCGCACTGGTAGGTCTTGAGATCCTGCTGCACCTGCAGCGCGCAGGTGTGCTCGAACTTGAGCCCGTCGTCGCCCGACTTGCTGTTGGTGACGATGCGCGCGCTGTAGCCGTGACCGATGAACGCGTCGGGCAGGTTGATGGTGGTGATGGCGAGCGCCTCGTCGTACGTGACCCGGAGCGGCAGCGTGGTGGAGTCCTCGTTCCCGTTGCTCTTGTCCTGCACCGTGAGCGTGATGGCGAACAGGCCGGCCTTCGCCGGCACCCCCGCCAGCGTGTTGTTCACCGCGTCGATGGTGAGCCCCATGCCCGCGGGCAGCTCCGTGGCCGGGTCGCCGCTCTTCTCGGTCTCGTTCTCCGCGAGCTGCTGGTAGCCGCTGATGCGCCAGCTGAACGGCCCCTTCCCGCCGACCACCTGGAGCGGCTGCGTGTAGCTCTGGCCCAAGATGCCCGTGCGCAGCCGCGCGAGCGCGATGTGCATGGTGCTCGGCGTCACCACCCGCACGCGCAGGTCCTTGCTGGCCTTGGCGCCCGCGGCGTCGGTCAGCTCGACCCCGAAGGTGAACAGCCCCGCCTCGGCCGCGCGGCCTTCGACGTGGCCGTCGGTGGCGAGCGCCAGGCCCGCCGGCATCCGGCTGTCCGCGCGCACCGCCCACTTGTACGGCGGCTTGCCACCGACCGCGATCAGGTCGGCCGCGTACGCGCGGGCGAACTCGGCGGTGGGCAGGTCCTGGTCGACGATCGCGAGCGGCACGTTGGCCGGCGTCACCTGAATCGAATACGAGCCCGTCGCCTCGGCCCCTCCGGAGCTGACCTTCACGTCGAACGCGAAGGCGCCGGGCGACGCCGGGGTGCCCAGGAGCAGCCCCTTGTTCGACAGCGCCATGCCCGGAGGCAGCTGGCCGCCCGCGAGCGTCCACACGTAGGCGCCGTCACCGCCGGCCGCCTCGAACGTCAGCCCGAACGGCGCGTACTGGCTCGCGCCCGGCAACGCGCCGGTGAGGATGGTGAGGCCGCCGGTGTTGATGACGATCGGCGTGGGCGCGGTGGCGCAGTTGTTCACCTCGCTGATCTCGACGATGGTCGACGTCGGGGTCGCGGTCGGGTCGTAGTCCACGCACGCGCCCACCCAGTACTTGCCGGGGTGCAGGTCGGTCGGCAGCGCGACGTCTTCCTGCTTGCTGTCGACCGCGTTCACCGCCAGCGCCGGCGAGGTGCCGCTGGCGCCCAACACCCGGTCGGAGACGGTCACCACGTCGTTCTCCGAGAGGAAGAAGGTGTACTTGAACGTCGTGGTGAGCGGCGCGTTGCCCGCGTTGGCCAGCGTGCGGTTGATGCCGATGCTCTGGCCAGGCGCGGCGGTGGCGGGGCCGGTCACGCTGCCGACGATCAGGTCGGGCGTGGGCGCGCCGATGCGCAGCGGGATGGGCAGGGCCGTGTTGTTGGTCTCGTCGAGCTCGAGCACCAGGCCGTCCGGGTCCGCGCGCGCGAGCAGGTAGTAGTTGCCCTGCGCCATCGCGCTGGGAATCGTGCCGCTCGCCGTCACCAAGATCTCTTGCCCCGCCTCGAGCGGCCTGGGCTGCGAGGTGCCGAGCACGGTGTCGCCCGCGTCCCACTGCACGTCGGTCGACAGGTAGAAGCGCACCGACGCGCTCTCGGAGCGGCGGCCGCCGTTGTTGCGCAGGGTGGCGGCGCTGCGGAACGGCACGCCCGCGTAGCCGGTCTGGTCCCCGGCGATCGAGACGATGGTCAGATCCGCCGGGAGGAAGAAGTCGATGACGCCGTTCTCGGGCCACTCGGCGCCCGAGCAGCGGCCCTGCACGCTGGTGGTGCACGCCAGCGCCGGGACGCCGTCCCCCACCGCGCGCATGATGCCGACCGAGGCGGTGCCCGCCGTCTGATCGATCTTGTTCGCGTAGGCGAAGCGAATGCGGTTGGTGTTCTCTTGCAGCCGCAGCTGGAAGGTGGCGCGGGTCTGGCTACCGGAGACCGACATGTCGCGCCACTCGACGACGAACTCCTGGTTGGGCGAGGTGCCTTGCGTCTCCACCTTGACGGCGGCGGGCGCGGTCTTGCTGAGCAGATCCCACCACGGCGCCATCATCGTCTGCGGCGACGAGCTGCTGGTGCTCGAGTGCGGGATGCCCAGGTTCGACGACTGGGTCGCCGAGCCGCTGAACACCGCGTAGCCGTACTGGCTGATGGTGATGCTGGTGTAGCCGGTGCCGTAGAAGTTGAAGCGGAACGGCAAGGCCTCGATGGCGCTCGTGCCGCTCAGCACCTTGGCCTGCGCGCTCACCGGCTGGAACGGCGAGGTCCCGGTCGACACCTCGTAGGTGATGGTCTGGCCCGCGGCCGCCACCGGCAGCGCGAGCGCGGCGCCCGCCACCGCCGCGAAGAGCCCACGGCGCGGGCGGCGCGGCGCCAGACGACGGCGCTGCAGCCAGAGCAGCGGGAGCAGGAAGATCGCCCAGAGGCCGGCCTTGCCCGACGTGGTGGTGCAGCCCGCCTGCGGCGGCGCCTCTCGCACCTCGAGCGTGAACGCCGACAGACCCGTGCCGCTGGAGTCACGCGCCTCGACGATGATGTTGTACACGCCGACGGCGTTCTCCTCGGCAACGGTTCCTGACACGACTCCCTCCTGAGACAGAGCCAACCCCGGCGGGAGCGCGCCGGAGAAGAGGTTGAAGCGGGTCTGCGTGCCCTGGGTGTTGGCGGTGAACGAGAAGCTCACCTCTTGGCCCGGGTGGAACACGGCCGGCATGTCGAGCGCGCCGATGCGCAGCCGGTCGGCGTAGACGCGCAGCACGTAGTCGGCCGAGTCGATCCGGCCCTTGGCGTCCTCCACCTGAATGCTGAACGCGAAGGTGCCGGCCACGGTGGGCTTGCCCTCGAGGATGCCGCGCTCGTCCGACAGCGTGGTGAGCACGAGCCCCTCGGGCAGCGCGCCGACCGACACCGACCACTTGAGCGGCTTGGCGAGCGGGCTCTTGTCGAGGTTCTCGGCGACCAGGTCGGTGACGTAGTCGATGTTCACCAGGCTGTCGGGCAGCGAGAGCGTCTTGAGCGACAGCGCGCTCGGCTCGACCACCTTCACCCGAAGATCGGCCTGCGCCTTGTTGCCCAGACCGTCGACCACCTCGAACACCACGCGGCGCTCGCCAATCGGCGTCGCCATGGAGACGTTGCCCTGCAACACGCCCTCGGCGTCGAAGCCGATGCCGACCGGCAGCGAGCCATCCACGATGCGCCACTGGTACGGCCGAGCGCCACCGGCGGCGGCGAGCGCCGTCTCGTAGTGCGCGGTCGCGCTGCGCACGATGGGCGGCAACGTGGTGGTGAGCACCTCGAGCGCGCTGGTGTTCGGCAGCACGCGCAAGGCGAAGCGGCCCGCCGAGCTCTTGCCGCCGCTGTGCACGACGACGGTGAACGCGGTGACCGCCGCGGTGGTGGGCGTACCGCTCAGGGTCCCGTCCGTCGACAGCGTGAGGCCCGCCGGGAGCGGCCCTTGGGTCTGGTCGACCGACCAGGTGGGCGTGGTGGTGGTGCCGACCGCGGTGAAGCGGAACAGGTACGGCCGGTTGAGCACCGCGTCGGGGAGCTGCGGCGTGGCGATCTTGAGCGCCGACTGCACCACGCGCACCGGCGAGATGGTCGCGCCGTAGTTGTTCTGCTCGTCGAGCTCGGCGACCTTGTTGTCGGGGTCGACGACGCAGCCGATGTAGTACGAGCCGGCCGGCATGCTGACCGGCAGCTGCACGTAGTCGGTGGCGGCGTTGTCCTGGCCGACGTTGAGCGCCAACTCGGGGTTCGCCGAACCGCCCTGCACCAGGGTGAGCGGGAAGTCCTCCTCGGTGATGATGTCGTTCGCCGAGGCGAAGTACTTGTAGGCCACCGCCCCGCCCGGCTGGTTCCCGATGTTCTTGATCACGCGGTAGACGGGGATGATCTCACCCACGCCGACGCTGGCCGGTGCGTCGACCTTGGTGACCGTGTAGTCGGCCGCCGGCGAGCGCAGCAGCACCGCGCCCGACGGGCCGGAGTTGTTGTTGTCGTTGAGCTCGAACACCTCGCCGAGCGAATCGAGGATGCCGAACACGTAGTAC
>CAZEDU010000045.1:6051-17476 GCA_964511185.1 uncultured Myxococcaceae bacterium
GGGTAGTCCTTGTTGGTCTTGTCCTTGAGCGGCAGCGTGACGTTGATGCTCGTGGAGCGCGTCGTCCCCGCGGGCAGCGCCGGGACCTGCTGCTCGACGAGCAGGTTGTCGGTGAACAGCGAGAGGTTCCCATCGAGCGAGAGCACCACGCCGATGCGGAACGGCGCGCCGTCGGCCCCACCCTCGTTGTGGTAGGTGACGCGGACGGTGATCGGCTCGCCCAGGTTGGCGACCTTGGTCGGCAGCCCGGTCGTCGCGTCGAGCAGCTCGATCGCGTCGAGCACCAGGTCGGCCTGCTCGATGCGCACCTTCGCGGTCGACGCGACGACGTTGTTCAGCTCGTTCGCCTCGGTGATCGCCTTCGCCGAGTCGAGCTCGAGCAGGTAGTAGAAGTCGCCGCCGGGCAGGTCGGCCGGGGCGGTCACGTTGAAGTTCTCGTCGACCGTCTCGCCGCCGGTGACCGCGCGCGTGCGCGTGGCGAGCAGGTAGTCGTTCGCGTCGAGCGTCGTGTTGCTCGACAGGTAGATGCGGTACTGCATGCTGCCGGCCGGATCAGACCCCTGGTTGAAGTACTTGGCGTTGATCGCGATCGTGTTGCCCGGGCCCGAGAGCGCCGGGCCGCTCACCGCCGTCGCGACCAGGTCGATGCCCTGGGTGAAGTAGCTGCTGGTCGAGCCGACGTTGTTGGTCTCGGTCGCCTCGGTCACCGTGCCCGCGCTGTCCGCTTCGACCAGCACGTAATACTGACCGGCCGCCGGCTTGGGGTTCACCGCGAAGGTCGCGCTGACGGTGGTGGTCGAGCTGGCGGCCACGCTCACCGGCGTGGTGGCCGTGAAGATGAGCTGGTCGGCGCCGGTGCCGGTGGTCTGCAGCACCTTGTCGGTCGACAGGTACGCCTTCCACACGAAGTTGTTCGCCGCGGTGCGCCCGAAGTTCCGGAAGGTGGGCGACACGGTCATGTTCAGCGCGGTGCTGGTGGTGGACAGGTTCGAGAGCGCCACGGAGTCGACCATGATGTCGGGCTGCAGCGGCGTATCCACGGTGTAGATCGTGTTGGCGGGCCAGTTGGAGCCGTTGCAGAGGTTGCCGCAGGTGAGGAACGACTGGCCGCTCGACCCGTCCAGGTTCTCGAAGCCGGCCGACGTGTCGCCGTCGTTGCCGATGTGCGTGCCGTAGTGCACCTGGAACTGGCCCGACGACTTGAGGCGCACCTGGAACGTGAAGGAGCCCTGCCCGCCGAAGTAGCCCCAGTTCAAAAACTCGATCACCACCTCGTTCGGGGTGGACTTGTCGACGAGGATCTTCCCGCTGTTGCCAATCAGGTCGTCCCACCAGGGCGCGATGAAGTCCCCCGGCGTGGTGGCGTTGGGGATGGCGTCGTTGCTCGCGCAGATGGAGTTGTAGCCGGTCAGGCAGGTGGTCGGCGCGAACAGCAGCAGGCCGTTCGCGTGCACGGTCACGGTGTCGAAGCTCTTGCCGTAGAAGGGGAAGTTGAAGCCCAGCGTGACGTTGGCGATGCCCTCGTCGCGGTTGGTGGGGGTGATCTCTTGCGCGCTCGCGCCGAGCGGCACGTAGGTCTGCGAGGTCGAGCTGACCTGGTAGCTCTGCGCCAAGGCCATCGCGGGCGCCAGCGCCACCCAAGTCACTGCCATCGTCGAGAACAAAGACCTCATCCCACGGACTCCTTGAAGAAAATGCTTCTTAAAAACACGTCACCCGATAGCTGATGGTGAGCTGATCACCCGGCGCCGGCACGTACTGCGGCTCGAGCTTCACGGCGTTGGTCACCGGCGAGTACGACCACGCCTGCGCGCCGTTCACCATCTGCGGGAGCTCGACCCCGTTGATCTTCATCACGATGCGGTTGCCGCCCGTCTGGTTGGGCACGGCGGTCAACTGGAACTCCGAGCGTGACCCGAACGCCGCCTTGCCCAGCGCCTGGAGCGCGTTCGACCAGTTCGGCGTGCAGATGCTCTCCTTGAAGCCGCCGGTCTTGCGCACCATGTCCGCGAAGCGGCCGTCGTCGGGAGTCGCCTGGCAGCCCGAAGGCGCGGCGGCGAAGAAGCCGGCGATGGCGTTGAAGCTGAACAGGTGGCGGCGGCTCGTCCCTTTGATGTTGACGAACCGGTTCACGTAGTAGTCCACGGTGCCCGACGACTGCTCGGTCTCGTCGGTGACCGCGACCACCGCCAGCGTCGCCTCGTCGCGCAGGAAGCCGTCGTTGACGGTCGAGACGAGCGGCGGGGTGAGCGCCTTGAGTGCGGGCTCGAAGGCCATCTCGTTCGCCCCACCGCCGATGCCGACGTTCACCTTCGCCTTGAACTTCGACTCGAGGTCCGCCATGCCGGCGTAGAGCACCGTCTCCGGGTGGTTCGGGCCGCTCGTGAACGCGCCCTTGGCGCCGCCCGAGCCCATGTCGGTGGTGGTGACCGCGATGTGGAAGTCGATGTCCGCGGCGACCGCGTACTGAATGAAGCTCGCGAAGTTGTCGCCGAGCGCCTTCTGCTCGTCGGCCATCGAATTCGAATTGTCGATGACGAACAGCACGTCGGCGCGGCGGTCGGCGTCTTGCTCGAAGGTGTCGGTCTGCTGGCCGGTCGGGTCGCCCTTGGCCTTCAGCGCGACCACGTACGTCACCTGCTGCGCGCCGAGGTTCGACTTCACGCCGATGGCGCCAACGTCATCGCCCAGGTCGATGGGCCGGTAGCGCGCGCTGAAGGTGGCCTGCGCGCCGGGGCTGATCGACAGCCCGCCCGCGCTGATCGCCGGCGTGCTGACGAGCTGGAACTCAGGGCACGCCGACGCGCCCGCGCAGTTGGGGCCGCCCGCGGCCTGCCCCGCCGGCATGTCGACCGAGATGCCGGTCACCACCACGGGCGAGCTGCAGGTGTTGTAGACGGTGAAGGTGCGGGTGGCCGAGTTGCAGCCCAGCGCGACGGCGCCGAAGTCGAAGTCGTCCGGGGCGATGGTCAGGCAGCCCGAGCCCAGCTTCGCCTTCAGGTCGACCACCGCGCGCGGCGAGGTGGGAGACGCGACGAACAGCTCCAGCTGCCCCGTCACGTCGGTCGGCGTGGCGGGCACCGGCGGCGAGGCCTTGGCGCGCACCGGGATCAACAAGGACTCGCCGGGCTGGAGCTCCTTCGAGGCGAGCGGGCCGGCGGGCAGCGAGAAGGCCCCGTGCGAGCCGGCCGCCACGTCCGCGCTCGACACCAGGCACACCTCGCCCGGCGCCACGCCGCGGTTGGTGAGCGTGACGCCCAGCTCGGTCGACGCCGGCGCGGTGAGCACGCCGAAGTGGAGCGTCGTCGGCGTGAGCGCGTAGTTGCACGGCGGCGCGGTGACCACGTCGGCCTGGATGGCGACCTGGACCTCGGGCTCGTCGGCGTCGTTCGAGAAGACGGTGAGGGTGAACTGCTTCGGACCGACCGACTTGGGCGTCAGCCTCACGACCAGCTCGGTGTAGTTCCGACCCGCGGTCGCCTCGATGCCGACGCTCGGGTCGTACGCGCCCGGGCCGCTCTGGGCCGGTCCTTCGACGGCGAGCTCGCTCGGATCTCCCGAGACGGTCTTCACCTCGAAGTAAGGCTGGCCCGCGCCGCCCTTGCCGAGCTTCAGGTTCGCGCGCGCGTCGGGCTGCGGCGGCTTGGCGCCCACGTTGAGCACCGTGAGCTTGCGGGTCTGCGACTGGTTCGTGCCGGCGAAGTAGGCCACCTTGCCGAAGCCGAGCTGCCCGGCCGGGAGCACGTGGATGTCCGCGCCGCCGCCGAAGCCCTTGAGCGGCACCAGCCCCGCGCTCTGGCTCGCCAGGTCGGTGTGGAAGGACAGCTGTCCGGCCTTCGCGCCCAGCGCGGTCGGCTGGAACGACAGCTTCACCTTGCCCTGCCCCTGCTTGGGCACCAGCACCGACGCCCCCGAGCCGACGAGCTTGAACTCCGCCGGGCTCGGCGCCAGGTGGCTGACCACGATGTCGGCCTGGCCCGCGTTCTTGAACGTCAGCTCCGCCTCGAGGGTGGCGCCGGGCGCGGCGTAGCCGAAGTCGAGCTCGCGCGGCTCCCACGTCAGCACCTGCTCGACGCCGGCGCCCACCAGCTGCACCTTGAAGTTCGGGCAGTCGGCCGAGGCGCGCATGTCGACGAGCGCCAGGTACTCGCGCAGCTCGGTCGGGCGGAAGGTGAAGACCACCGAGCGGGCCCCCATCGGGGGAATGGTGAAGCTGCCGCGCGGCGAGCTCGGGTCGAACCCGAACGAGGCCTGGTCGTTGCCGTAGATGTCGCCGACCGTGGCGGTCGACTCCACCTGCTGCACGTTCGGAAGCTCCTGCGAGAAGCGCGCGGTGTCTCCCTTGGCCACGCCGCCGAAGTCGATCTTCGACGGCACGCGGCACACGCTCGAGACCGCCGTCGCCTTCAGGGTGATGCGCGCCGTCTCCGCCCCTTCGGCGGTGTTGGCGCCGCGCAGCACGAGCGTCACCTCGTGCGGCACCGCCTTCGCTTCGCCTTGCGGCGGGGCGGTGAAGGTCATCGCGAAGCGCGCCGTTTCGGACGCGCCGAGCTCGGTCGGAACGAAGCGCACGTCGAAGACCGGCTCCGGGTCCGCGTGGGTGTCGCCGATGACGACCGGCGCGCCGCCCTCTTTGGTGAGCGACTCGAGGATGAGCCCGCCCAAGCCCGTGTTCTGCACCTCGAGCTCGAGCACGCCCTGCGCGCCGACGAAGACCGGGCCGAAGTCGTAGACCGCGTCGCGCGAGACGAACGCCGCGCCGCTGGCGTCCCGCGTGACGACGCCGATCTCACCGGTGACGCGGGTCTGGCTCTCCGGCCGGCAGGCGCACCCGACCCAAGACGCACTCAGCGCGAGGAGCATCAGCGACAGCGCGCGCGCTTGGTTCCGCATGGGTACACCCCGACAAATCGACACGGCCCAAGGGCGTCCCGGGCCGAAAAAGCGCGGGATGGTGCCCGTTTACGTCACTCAGGGTCAAGGGGCCCACCTAGGCCTACCCGTCCCTCAACAGTTCTCGACCTGCGCTCGAGGCAAGTTGCCGTCTCGAGCGCTTTTCGAAGACCAAAAACCCAAGCCGCCCGGTCAGTTACAGGCGACGTAGTACGTGATGGTCAGCGTCTGGCCCGGCTCGGGCACGAACATCGGCTCGAACTCGATGGCGTTGGCGACCGTCGAGTACTTCCAGACCAGCGCCCCACGGCTGTCCGTCTTCGGCACGTTGACGCCGTCGATCTTCACGACGATGTCGTTGAGCCGGGCCGGATCCGGAATGCCGTTCAAGAAGAAGGTGGTGCGGAAACCGAAGGCCGTCTTGCCGAGCTTCTCGAGCGCCTTCGACCAATCCGCCGTGCAGATCTCTTCCTTCACGCCGTTGGTCTGGCTGACCATCGCGGCGTAGCGGCCGTCGTCGGCGCCCATGTCGTAGACGCAGCCCGTCGGCGGCGTGGGGTTGAAGCCGGCGACCGCGTTGAAGGTGAACATGTTCGCGCGGCTCTTGCCCTTAATGTTCAAGAACGAGTCGAAGTAGAACGGCACCGTGTTGGCCGACTGATCCGGCGCGTCGGTGACGACCACCACCGCGAGGGCGGCCGCTTGGCGGATGAAGCCCGCGTTGGGGCCGTTGATCAGCGGCGCGGTCAGCGCCTTGAGCGACGGCGACAAGCCGGACTCGGTCGCGCTGCCCATAATCCCGACGTTCACCTTCGCCTTGAACTTGTTCACGTAGTCGGCGGTGGTCGGCGTGATGATCTTCTCCGGGTGGCCGGCGCCGGAGACGAACTCCCCCTTCTGACCGGTGCTGCTGTCGTCGGTGGTGGTGACGGCGATCTGGTAGTCGACCGCGGCCGACTGCGCGTACTTGATGAACGACGCGAAGTTGTTGGCGAGCGACTGCTGCTTGTCGGACATCGAGCACGAGTTGTCGATGGTGAGCAGGATGTCCGCCTTCGGCTTCGCGTCTTGCGTGAAGGTGTCGGTGTTGAGGCCGTCGGCGTCACCCTTGCCCTGCACCGTCACGATGTACGTGACCGGCTGGCCGCCCTGCACCGCGTTGACCGCGATGGCGCCCTGATCCGACCCGAAGTCGATGGGGCTGTAGCGCGCCGAGAAGGTCACTGGGGCGCCACCCGCGTTGAGCACCAAGCCGCCGCCCGGGATCGCCGGCGTCGAGGTGAGCTCGAACTCGGGGCATGGCTGCGTGCCCGGGCAGTTGGGGCCGCCTGCGGGCTGCCCCGCGCCGGCCTGCACCGCGAACCCGTTCAACGTCACCGGGGTCGAGCAGGTGTTGTAGATGTTGAACTGGCGCGGCGGCGAGTGGCAGCGGTTCGGCGGCGCCGAGACCTTCACCGTGCCGAAGTCGAGGTCGTCGGGCGCGATGGTGAGGCAGCTCGAGGCGATGGACGCCTTGAGGTTGATCAGCGCCTCCGGCTGCGTGGGCGACGAGATGAACATCTGGGCGTCGCCGTTGATCTGCTGAATGTTCGGCGGCACCTGCCCCTGCGGCCACGCGCGCACCGTCACGTTGAGCGACTCACCCGCGTTCAGCTCCTTCTGGCTGATGGCGCCGGCGGGGAGCGAGAACGCCGGGTCGGCGCCGGGAGAGATGTCGAGGTTCGAGATGAAGCACTTGTCGTTGACGCCCAGCCCCAGGTTCTTCACCGTGAAGGTGAGGTCCTTGTAGTCGGGCGGCGTGAGGAGGCCGTAGTTGAGCGCGGTCGGGACCACCGAGTAGTTGCACGGCGGGAAGAGCGCGGCCTCGGCCTTGATGGTGACCTTGGTCTCCTGCTCGTCGGGGTCGTTCGAGAAGATGATGATCTCGAACTCCTTGGGGCCGAGCGACTTCGGGGTGATCTTCACCGCGAGCTCGACGACGTTCTTGCCGGCCGTGGCCTCGATTCCCTTCGCCTCGTCGTAGCCCTTCGGCCCGGTGGTCGGCGGCTCGGGGATCTCGATCTCGCTGATGTCGGTCGAGGCGCCCACCGCCTTCACGTCGAAGTACGGCTTGCTGCCGCCGACGCCGAGCTTCAGGTTCGCGACGCCGTTGGCGATGTCTTCCTGGGTCTGCCCCTTGGTGCCGACGTTCAGGATCGACAACTTGCGCACCTGGTACACCGGCGGGTTCGCGCTGGCGAAGTACGGGATCTTGCCGAAGTTGAGCAGCGGCGCGGGAATGACCTGGATGTCGGGGCCGCCGCCGTAGCCGATGAGCGGAACGACCGCCGACGGCTGGCGCGCGAGCGTGGTGTTGAACTTGAGCTGGCCGGCGCGGGGCCCCAGCACCGACGGCTTGAAGCTGATCTTCAGCTTCCGCTTGCCCTCGTTGTCGGCCTTGCCCGGCACCACGAAGTTGTTCGCGTCGAAGCCGTCCTCCTCGACGACCTTGTATTCACCGCTCGGGGTGGTGAGGACGCCCGAGAGCTTGACCGGCGCGATGCCGCGGTTGATCAGCGTCACCTCGGCGAAGGTGGTGATGTTCGGCGGCACGTAGCCGAACTTCAGCTCCTTCGGATCCCACACCAGCACCTGGTCGACGCCCTCGCCCACCAGGCGCACGTCGAACACCGGGCACGCCGCCTCGGCCTGCATCTTCACGTGGGCGAAGTACTGGCGCAGGTCGGTCGGGGTGAAGACGATCTTCACCTCGCGCTTCTCGCCCGGCGGGATGTTCACGGTGCCGTGCGGCGAGTCGGGCGAGAACTGGAAGTTGTTCTTGTCGCTGCCTTCGATGTCGCCCACCATCGCGGTGGCGTCGAGGTTGGTGGGGTTGCGCAGCTCGACCACGGTGGTCATGCTGTCGCCCTTCGCGACCGCGCCGAAGTCGATCTGCTTGGGCAGCGCGCACACGCCCGACACCGCCTGGCCCTTGAGCGTGATGGTCGACAGCTCCTTACCGGGCTCGGTGTTCAGGCCGCGCAGCACGAGCGTCACCTCGTGGTTCACGACCTTCTGGGTGTCGTCGATGGGCGCGTGGAACGCCATCTCGAACTCGGCCGTCTCCGAGATGCCGATGTCCTTGGTCTCGAAGGCGATGTGGAAGGTGCTGTCGTTCGGATCGGTGAGGCCGACGCTGACCGACGGGGTGCCTTCGGACTTCTCGATTCGATCGAGGCCCAGGCTGCCGGCGCCGCGGTTGCGGATCTGCATCTTCAAGGTGCCGGTCTGGCCCATGAACACCGGCCCGAAGTCATAGGTGCCGTCGCGGTCGATGACCTCGACCCCGTCGACCAGCACCACCACGCCAATGTCCCCGTATTGCTTGCGTGTCCTCGTGCCGCACTCGCAGCCCGAGATCACCGCCACGGCAGTGAGCAACCACGCGGCAAACCTGAGGGATTGGGTGTTCATCATGCGCCTTCCTGTCTTGGCCTGTTCGACACGGCGTGTACTGCCGGCACGGCCCCCTTGAAAACCGCGCATCCTTCAACCGACCAGAGAAAAATCGCAAGGGGTGCTGGTGCTTTTTCGGCCCAGCGCGGTCGTTCGTTGCGGATCAAGCAAACCCGCGCTGCGAGACGCGCCGGCGCCGCTGGGCGACCCAAACGGCGAGAATCAGGCCGAAGAGCCAGCCGTTCCCGCTGCCAGAGGTGTTTTGGCATCCACAGCCGGTCGGATCAGGCGCCACGACCTCGAGGGTGAACGAGCCCAAGCCGCGGGCCCCGTTGTCGAGGCTCGCGAGCACCGTGAAGGTGTAGCTGCCGAGCGGCGCGTCGGAGGGGACCGTACCGCTCAGCGTTCCGTCCTCGGCCAACGCGAGCCCGGGCGGCAACAGCCCGCCATTCCAGACGTAACGGCCGGGCACGTCGAAGTTGGTGGTGAGCGACGCGAAGAGCTCGGCGCCTCGCGCGATGCGGGCGGGCACCGCGCCGATCACCTGAACCGCCGTGGGCAGCACCGGGAGCAGGAGGTCGGCCGTGTCGGCGCGCCCCTTGGCGTCGCGGACCTCGAGCACGAGCGGGAAGTTGCCCGAGGCCATGGGGGTGCCGCGGATCAGCGCCACCGACCCTTGCGCCTGAAGCGTGAGCCCGGGCGGCAAGCCACCGGCCGCCACGCGCCAGCTCAGCGGGGTGGTGGTGGCGCCCTGCCCCGCCGCCACCAAATCAATCAGGTACTCGGCGCCGACCGTGCCCACCGGCAGCGGCTTGACCTGAATCACCAGGCTGCCCGGCTCGACGACCTCGAGCTCGAGCCAGCGGCTGTCCTGCGCGCCCGACGCGTCGCGGGCGCGCACCTCGAACGACGCGCGCGCGTCGACGGCGCCGCTCGGAGTCCCCGCCAACCGGCCGTCCGCCTCGAGCGCGAGGCCGTCGGGGAGCGCGCCGCTGCCCAGCCAGTAGCGGTAAGGGGCGACCCCGCCCTGGGCGGTGAAGAAGAACTCGTACGGCAATCCCTTCTGCAGCGGAGGCAAGGCCGTGCCGTTCAAGACCACCTGCGTGGTCGCGGGCAGCACGCGAATCACCGCCTGACCATCGTTCGATTGGCCCGACGAGGTGACGGTGACGGTGAACGCGCGCGTGCCGGGCTCGGTCGGCGTTCCGCTCAGCTGACCGTTGCTCTGGAGCACCAGGCCCGCGGGCAACGTCGACCCGCCCTTCACCGCGAAGCTGTAGCCCGAGCTGCCGCCCACGCCGCCGAGCTTGAAGCTGTAGGGCAACCCGACGATCGCGTCGGGCAGGCTCGTCACCAACAGCCCGAGCGGCTGGGTGGCGACGTCGATGGGCTGCGACGCGAGCGCGTTGTTCGACTCGGAGACTTCGAGCACCGCGCCGCTTCCGCCGGGAGCGGCCGGGTCGACGATCACGCCCAGGTAGTAGGTGGCGGCCGCGATGCCGCCGGGGATCTCCACCAGGTCGACGCCGGAGGTCTCCGCGCCGACGCTGAGCGTCCCGATGACGCCCTCGAGCTGGTGGCCCGAGCCGGTGACGATGGGGAGCGGGAAGTCGTTGTCCGAGATGATCGTGTTCGCCGACAGGTAGTAGCGGTACTTGACCGGCGCGGTCGACGGCGCGGTGCCGATGTTCCGGAACGAGCGGCTCAGGAAGACGCGCTCGCCCGCGCCGACGCGCTCGGGGCCCGAGACCGACGAAGGCACGAGGTCGGGCGCGGGGCCGCGGACCTTCTGGGGCGCCGAGAGGGCGATGTTGTTCGTCTCGGTGATCTCCGGCACGCCGGTGGGCGCGATGGAAGCGATGAAGTAGTAGTCGCCTGAGGTCAGGTCGACGCCGCTGGTCGACTTGCCCGGCACCGGCTTGATGATCGACACGACCTGGCTCGCGCCCGGCGCGAGGGTGAGGCCGGTCACCTCGTCCATCTGCGGGTCGTTCACGTAGTTGAGGCTGGTGTTGTCCGACAGGTTGAAGCGCACCGCGAAGTTGCTCACCGTGGCGCCGCCCAGGTTGCTGACGGTCGTCTGCAGGCGAATCGCCTCGTTGAAGAACGCGACCTCGGCCGGCGCGTGGGGCGGAGCGGATTTCTGCACCAGCACCGGCGAGAGCGCGAGGTCGGCGAGCGCGATGGAGACCGACGCGGTGTCGGCCTTCACGTTGTTCGTCTCGCTCAGCTCGTCGATGGCGCCTTGGGCCGGCCCGTCGTCGACCTGCAAGATGAAGCGGTAGACGCTGGGCGCGAGGTTGCCGGGCAGCGAATAGGTCACCGGCGTCTTCGACAGCCTCTGCCCGCCGCCGATGCTCAAGGTGCCGGTGTGGACCAAGATGTCCGTCGCCAGGCTCAAGGTCGCGTCGGCCGACAGATAAATCTTGTAGCCGAACGACGGGGCGGGGTCGGTGCCCTGGTTCGAGATCGTCAGCAGGTTCGTCACGGTCTCGCCCGGGCCCGCGAGCGCAGGCCCGGTGATCTCTTCGGCGACGAGCTCCACCCCGGCGATGAGCGTGGTGGCGGTGGCGCCGACGTTGTTCGACTCCTGCGGGCACGGCGTGGGCGCGCACTCGGTGACGACGTTCGCCTCATCGACCACGGCGATGACGTAGAAGGTCCCCGGCTGAGTGGGCCGCGGCACGGTGCTGACGGCTTTGTGTTGAATCGACTGGAGCGGCTCGAGGCTGAACGGCCCCTGCGCGTTCGGGCTGAGCGGCGTGTCGTTCGCCGGCTCGTACTTGTCGTTCGCCGAGAGGAACAGCCGGTAGCTGAAGCCGTTCGCCGCGGTCAGGCCGTAGTTGCGGAGATCGATCGTGGTGGCGAGCTGGAGATCGTCGCCCTGCGCGACGACCGAGTCGACCACCAGCGAGGTGACGAAGAGGTCGGCATCGGCCGGCGGGCCGAAGCTGATCAGCTGGTTCGGGGTGAAGTCCGACCACTTGCAGTTGGCGCCGCACGCCTTGCCCACGGTGCCCGCGGTGCCGGTGCGGTTCTCGATGCCGACCGTGGCGCTCAGCGCGGGATCGCTGGTGGCGCCGCCGCGGTTGAACGG
>CAZEDU010000045.1:17486-31321 GCA_964511185.1 uncultured Myxococcaceae bacterium
AGAAGAACTCGATGGCGCCGTTCTCCCAGAGGCGGGCTTGGAAGGTGACGTTGTGGCCGTTCGTCGAGCCGACCGAGACCGCGAAGTTGGCCCACTCGATCGCCAAGCCGATGCCGTGGGGGCCGGACACCTGCTGCGTGCGCAGCTCGCTCGACGGATCCGCGGTCTTGGTCAGGTTGTCCCACAGCGGCGCGATGACCGAGTTGGGCTGGAACGTCGCCGGGATCGAATCGTTCGCCGGGTAGCTGCAGGTCGCGCAGCCGGTCGATCCGAACCAGAGCAGGCCGTTGGCCGACACGGTGAGCTCGGTGTGGACGCGGTCGTAGAACGGGAACGAGAAGCCCAAGGGGATGACGGCCAGGCCGCTGTCGTTCGCGTTGGTGGTGCTCTGCAGCGACACGGGCGTGCCGTTCACCAGCGCCGGATAGGTGGTGTTGGAGGTGGTCGCCACGTAGACCTGCGCCGAGGCGGCCGCGGACCAAAGCGAGAAGAACGAGAAGACGATCCGCGCGAATTTCATCGAGCGCTCCGGAGCAACGGCCAACGGCGCGTCGTTATATGGGATCTGCCGGGTCGGGCGCTCGAGGCGGTGTCGCGGCCGGGTGACACCCCTCCCGCTGGCCCCGTTGCCGATCCCGTGACGGATGACTCAACGGTCTCCCAACCACGGTCGCATCGGTTTCGAAAACGAACCCTCAGCGAGGTGGCGCGTGAAGCGAAGTGTGTCGTGGTCGGCTGTGTTGCTCGTCTCGATGGGCTGCGCGGGCATCAAACAAGAAGACTTCAGTCAAGAAGTGGGCGCCGCCTACTGCGATCTCTTGGCTCGGTGCGGTGGCGCGAAGTCCGCGGAGACCTGCAAGGGCCTTCAAGCCCAGCTCACGCAGAGCTTCGGGCTGAGCCGATACGAAGGCTCGATCGCGGCCGGCAAGGTGCGCTGGGACGAGGGCCGAGCCCGGGGCTGCGTCGAGGCGATTCGAGGCCTGAGCTGTGACTCGCGTGCGCTGAACCCGCTCGTCTTCAGTGGAGACTGCCAGCGGCTGTACGAGGGAACGCTCGCGGAGGGACAAGCCTGTAACCCCGGCGAATGCCAATGGGGCACCTTTTGTACGGGCGAGGTGACGGGCTCTTGTGGCGGCACCTGCGCGAAGAAGCTGGGTGAAGGGGCGGCCGCGACGGGTCAGGTGCAATGCGAGTGGGGGCTGTGGGCCATCGGAGGGACCTGTCGCAAGCCGTTCAAGGAGGGCGAAGGCTGTGGCTTGGCCCAAGCGAGCGAGTCCTTCTACGCCTGCGGCTCGGACCTCTACTGCGAGCAAACGACCAAGTCGTGCAAGCGCGGCAAACAGGTCGGCGAGTCGTGCGCCTCGGGGGACCTGTGCTCCGGGGTGGCGTCGACCTGCGCCGCGGGGGTTTGCCGAAAGCCGGGGGACGTGGGCTCGGCCTGCGGTTCGGAGAGCGGCGGGTGCATGGTGGACCTGACGTGCGCCAACACCCAGGGCAACGGGCGAGGCGTGTGCAGCGAGCTGTTGAATGCGGGCTCGGCCTGTTCGTTCAACAGCGACTGCAAGCCGCCGCTCGGGTGTGGAGGCGGCACATGTCAGGCGACGGTGGCGATTGGACAGAGCTGCGTCCAAGCCCCCTGCGGGCCTGACGCGTTCTGCGACGCGAGCGCCAAGGCCTGCACGGCCCAAAAGCCCAACGGGCAAACGTGCAAGGGGGGCAACGAATGCACCAGCGGCTACTGTGACTTCGACCTCTCGTCGAACAGTGGCACGTGCCGGTACGAGTCGTTCGGGCCGCACTGCTGAGTTGAGTGCCGAGGCGGCGGCCTTCGTCTACTCTGGGCCGACCGCATGCAACCGCTCGCCCTCGCCACGCTGCTGCTCGCCCTCGCGCCGCCCGCGCCAGGCAAGTCGCTCGAGCAGACACTGAAGACCCAGTGTCTGCTCCACGCGGCCGATCCGAAGAACCCGTGGGCGCTCGCGCACGGCATCACGGGCGTCGGCAAGAGCCACGTGGCGAGCGATGGCCGCTTGGCCTCGAAGGTGATCGTCGGCGACTTCTTGATGAAGGGCACCGACCCGGCGGCGAACCCGTTCTCTTTCCCGCGCTACGCGGCGGATGGAACGCCGGTGGAGCCGCACACCAACCTTCAAGTGAAGACGTTGGTGCTCGCGGGCGTGCCGCTCCAGACCCGCTTCGACTCGCAGGTCGGCGCCGTCACGCTCGAGGCGTTGGTGGAGGGCGCGCGACGCGGCTTTCGCCACGTGCCGCAGAGCGAAGCGTATTGGCAGGACGTCGGGTGGACGCTCGATGCGCTCGGCGCGGGCCTCAAGCCCGGCAAGGCGACGTTCGTCAACGGTGCGGGCGAGACCATCGACTTCGACCAAGTCATGGACGACGCGCTCGCTTACCTCGAGCGGGCGCAGGCGGACCTCGCCGCGGGCATGGACGCGGGACAGCCGCAGGTGGACAAGCGCCGCCAAGGCATCTACGCGCACAGCTGTGGCGGCCTGCACCTGTTTCAGGCGGTCGCCGCGTGGGCGCGCTTCCCGGCAGTGAAGAAGCGGTGGGGCAAGCGGCTCGACCGGCAGATCAACGTGCTCTTCTATCGGCTCGACTCCGAGACGCGCCAATACCAGGCCGCGCTGCGGCAGGCGCCGCAATACCGGCTGCAGTTCCTGGTGCAGCAGCTCAAGTTCTACGGCCATTTCCTCGAAAACACCGGCCGCCTGCGGCGCGAGCTCGCGTGGAAGCCGAGCGCCCCGCAGCGACAAGCGGTGAACAAGGCGCGCGCGCTGCTCGATCAGGCGGTGAAGGATCTGAACGCCCTGCAAGCGTTCGAGTCGCTCGCCGCGCTGAAGACGTCTCAGCCGCAGATCGCGCTCGACCTGATCGGCGACGCGTGCCACGCCGCGAATGGCCTTCGGCTGTGGCAGTGAGCCTTGAGGCAGACGGTCAGCACCTGCCAACTGGATTCGGTGCATCCACGCTCCGCCTGTCACGCCGATAGGCCAACGACCTCCATAAACCAGTGACATGAAAGGCCATTTTCACGGCCGAGCGCTGGCATGTGCATTGCGCTACCCGGGCCACGACTCGTGCTCGGGAAAGCTCCGTTGCGACTCCTTTTCTCCACATTGTTTCTGGCCGCGGCCACCGGATGCATGGGCAGCTCGTCGCTCGCGACGTCGAGCGAGTCGAGTGCGGGCGAGCCTGGTGGCGACTCGAACGTCTCCGCGCCCGGCGGCAACCCGACGGTGGCGGGGCCCTATGCGCTCGGCCGGGGCGCGAGCGGCATCCAGCGGCTCTCGCGCGTCGAGTACACGCGCACGATGCAGCTGCTCCTCGGCATCGACCTGACGGCCGACATCGAGACGACCATTCCTCCGGACAACAAGACGCCGTTCGACAACGACTACACGCGGCAGGACGCGTCGAAGCCGCTCGTCGAGGGGTACCAGGCGATCGCGGAGCGGGCGGCGGCGCTGGTGGTGGCCGATGCGACGCGACGCGCGGCCGTCGTCGGCTGCACGCCCAAGAGCGAGGCCGACGCGGCGTGCTTCCGCCAGTTCATCACCCAGTTCGGGCGCCGCGCGTTCCGCCGGCCGCTCTCGACCGAAGAGGTCGACGCGTATGCGGGGCTGCTCGGCGCCGCCGCGGCGAAGCAGACCTTCGCGGGCGCGGTGGGGCTCGCGCTGCGCGCTTTTCTGCAAAGCCCCGACTTCCTGTATCGCATCGAGGTCGGCGTGCCGGGCAGCCTCTCGAACGGCGCGGTCGAGCTGACGCACTTCGAGTGGGTGACGCGCTTTTCGTACCTGCTCCGCGGAGAGCCGCCCGACGACGCGCTGCTCGACCTGGCCGCCAGCGGCGAGCTGGCCGATCCCGGCCGCCGGCGCGCGATGGTGGAGTCGATGGTCGACGACCCGCGCGGGCAGGCGCAGGTCCAACGCTTTCACGCGCTGCTCTGGCAGTACGACGCGATGCAGATCTCCGGCGCGATCGTCGCCGACCTGAGGAAAGAGACCGACGCGCTGATCAAGCGCGTGGTGTTCGAGAACCGCGCGTCGTGGCTCGACCTGTTCCGTTCGAAAGAGACGTACGTCAACGCGGCGCTGCGGGACGTCTACGGAATGGCGCCCAAGCCGGGCGCCGGGTTCGAGTGGGTTCCGTACCCGCGCCCGGATCAAGGCGGCATCCTCGCGCACGGCAGCTTGCTCTCGAACGGCGCGTCGGGCACCGACACCAGCCCGACGTTCCGCGGCAAGTTCGTGCGCGAGCGGATGTTGTGCCAGCACATCCCTCCCCCGCCGCCGGACGCGGATACCAACCTGCCCACCGACAACACGGCCGCGTGCAAGAAGGAGCGGTTCAAGGCGCATCAAGACAGCCCGTCGTGCGCGGGCTGCCATTCGCTGATGGACCCCATCGGCTTCGGGCTCGAGAACTACGACCCGACCGGCCGCTACCGCGCCACCGAGCCGGGCAAGGCCGACTGCGCCATCAGCGGCGAGGGCGAGCTGGCCGGCGTCGGCAAATTCCAGGGGAGCGCCGGCCTCAGCCAATTGATCGTGCAGCAGCCTGATCAGGTTCAGCGCTGCATGCTCGAAGGCCTCTACGGCTACACCCTCGGGCGCGCGGTGCTGCGCGCCGACGACGAGAAGCTCGTGGACGCGCTCTCGCAGCGCTTCGCGATCGACAACCACGATCTCCGCAAGCTGATGGTGACGTGGCTCACCACGGACAGCTTCCGCTACCGCGTCATCGACGAGCTCTCAGGGGACCACTGAAGATGAAACCGCTTCGCCTGAACCGACGTGCCGTGCTTCGAGGGGCCGGCGGCATCGCGCTCTCGCTGCCGCTGCTCGAGGCGATGCTCCCCGGGCGCGCCCTGGCGCAGGCCGCCGCCGCGCCCCGGCGCTACTTCGTGGCGCTCGCGGGGGTGAGCACCGGTCCCATTCAACGCATCCGGCCCGCCGCCACCGGCACCGCGTACACCCTGACCGCGCCGCTCGCGTCGCTGGCGCCCGTGAAGGCGGCGACGACCATCGTCTCGGGGCTGCGGATCCCGCAGAGCGGACCCGGCGGCTGGACGACCAACTGGCACGGCAGCTCGCTGGGGCCGCTGGTCTCGGGCATGTCGGCGTCGGGGAGGCCTGGGCCCGCGGGACACGGCGACGCGGTGCCGCGCGGCGTGACGTCGGATCAGGTGGTGGCGGACGCGCTCGCGGCCGGCGCGAAGCGTCGCTCGCTCGAGCTTCGGGTGCAGCCCGAGGTGTACCGCGAGAACAACAACACCTACGGGGTGATGTCGTACCGGCGCGAGAACGGAGCGCTGCTCGCCAACCAGCCGTACGCCAGCCCGCGCCTGGCGTGGCAGTCGCTCGTCTCGAGCTTCGTCCCACCGTCGAGCGGCGGGCAGGTGGATCCAGCGCTCGAAGCGCTTCGGCTCGAGCGAAAGAGCGTGCTCGACGTGGTCAAGCAAGATCGCGCGCGCCTCGATGCGCGGTTGGGCGCGGCGGACAAGGCGCGCCTGCAGCGCCACTTCGACGAGCTGCGCGACCTGGAGCTGCGCGTCGCCGCGGATCCGAGCGCGGGCACCCCGCCCCCCACCTCGAGCGCGTGCAAGACGATGGCGGATCCCGGACCGGATCCGGCGACGCGGCTGGTCGACTGGGGCAGCTCGTTCGGGCCTGCGGGCTTCTCGGGCGAGAACGTCCGCGCCAAGGTGATGTGCGACCTGGTTCACATGGCGCTGGCGTGCGACGTGACGCGGGTCGCGACGATGGTCGTCTCGTTCGTGCAGTCGTTCGTGGCCACGCAGCCGCTGCTCGGCATCGGCGGCGGCGATCTGCACGAGGTCGGTCATGGCGGCGACATGGGCCGAGTCGACGCGGTCAACGCCTGGCACGTCGAGCAGTTCGCGTACCTGGCGCAGAAGCTCCAGAGCACGCCCGAGCCCGGCAACGACGGCGGCCAGACGCTGCTCGACCGCACCGCGATGGTGCTGGTGTTCGAGGGCGGCTACTCCGGCAGCCCGCACTCGGGCGAGAACATGATCGCCATCACCGCGGGCGGCACCGTCGGCGAGCGGCGGATGATTCAGGGCCGGCACCTGGCCGCGACCGGCAAGCACCCCGTGAACGTGCTCATCTCGGCGATGAGCTACGCGATGAACAAGGACGTGCCGTCGCTCGGCGAGCTCCAGGGCGGCATCGCCGGGCTCAACGCCTAGCCAATCGGGGGGACCGTCCCCAGAGGGGACTGTCCCCGGTCAACCCGAGCCCACTTCAGTCGCACCCGCCTGCGTACAGCCACTTCACCAGCTGGTTGTCGAACGTGTAGACCCCCAGCCGGCAGTCGGTCTGCAGCCTGAGGAAGTTGCCCGGCCGTCCGTTCGTGGCGGCGTTGAACCGCACCCCGCCGCCGGCGTCGTAGACGACAAAGTTGCCATCGCCCTGCATCACCGCGATGCCCGGCGCCGTGCCGTGCGTCTGCGTGTGCCAGAGCGCGCGCGTCCTTCCGTAGAGCACCAGGTTGCCGTCGCCTTGGTAGATGAGCATCGCGCGCCCGTTCGCGTTGTGGAGCGCCTGACCGGCGACGAGCTGTTGTCCTGGCCCGAGCAGCGCGGGGAGATGAAAGCACGTCGTGCCCGACGCCCACTTCGGTTGCCCCGCGGCGTTGTAGACGACGAGGTTGCAGTCCGGCTGAACGGCCATGAAGCCGCCCGGGTTGCCGTGGGTCTGGCTGTGCCAGAGCGGCGTGGCGCCGGAGTACAGAACGAGGTTGCCGTCCCCCTGCATCGCCAAGGACGTGCTGTTCTGCGCGCCCGCGAACGTCCACCAGAGCGGCTTCCAGCCTTGGTAGAGCACCACGTTGCCTTCGGCCTGATACACGAGCCGAATCCCCTTGCCTTCGCAGTCGGTCACCTGCTCGCCACGAGAGAGGGCGTGCCCGCCCGGCAGAATGCCGCACGGGGGGCGCGGCGGAGGCGTCTGCGTGGGCGTCGCGATGGTCGCGGGGAACTTCGAGCGAATCCAATCGATGTAGGGCGCCACATGGGTGTACCGGGTGTCTTGGGCGGTGGCGCAAGACACCGAGCCACCGACGCCGTCCTTCACCAACCCCACGACTGTGTTCTGCCCCTGCACCATCAGCCCCGAGCCGCTGTCGCCGAAGCAGGCCGTGCCGCCCGACTCGCTCGAGAAGACCCAGTTCCCCTCCTTCTTGTACACGCACGAGGCGAGGCTCTTTCGTTCGTACGTGTAGCCGGTGTTGGTGATGCCGTTCGCCGCGCCCGCGGTGGTGCGGCCATAGCCGACGAGCCGGGTGTTCCCGCAGCCGAACGGCGCGGCGGCCAAGCCGGCGGCGGGCCGATCGAGCACCGGTTCGGCCAGACGGAGAACCGCGATGTCGCCCGTGCCCGCCTGAAAGTCCGGGTGAAGGATCACGTCCGACACGCGGTACAGCTTGCCGGTCGGCTTCGCGACGTTGCGGCCGTCGGCGAGCCTGACGTGCTGAAGCTTGCCGAAGGTGAGGTCGAAGGGGCCATTGTCGAACGGCTGCCGATCCACGCAGTGCGCGGCGGTGATCGCGATGCGCTGGTGGACGAGCACCGCGCCGCAGATGTGCGTGCGCACGTGGGGCGCATCGGAGTAGCCGAACAGCGAGCCGACCGCGTCGTAGCCTGTCGGTTGGGACGTGCCGCCGACGATCTCCTGCGACTCGGCCCCGTCTTCATCGACACCAGCGGCGTCGAATTGCGCGGCACCGCACGCGAGCAAGAGCGGCACCGCTGAGAGGGCGAAGAGCGGTTTCATGGAATTGGCTCCGTGGGGTGAGGCGGGTTGGGTTCAGGCTTGTGCAAGACCAAGACCCACATCCGATCACCTGAATCCCATCGCAACCAACTGATTTGCCTCGAGCCGAGTCCATCCCTCGTGCGACATCGCAACACCACTGTCCTCACCAGGCTACTCAGAGTCGTTCACTCCCCCGAGGCCTTTCCGCGCTGCTCCGGCGCGGCGAATGCGTGGGCCAGCGCCAGTGGCTGCGAGGTAAGAAGCCGCCCATGACATGGCTTCGGCTGCTCTTGGTGACGTTCGTTCTGGCGCTCGGCCTGCTCGGCAGTGGCTGTTCGAAGGAAGGCTGTCTGGCCGGCGGCGCCAACTGCCGCGTCGAATCGCCCTGTCCCAAGCTGACCTTCTCGTGTCCCGGCGCCGGCCCGCTCACCGCGCGCATCATTCAATCGGTGGCGGAGCGGCCCGGCGGCTGGAACGCGCTCGGCACCGTGGGCGACGTGCGCTTGAGCAACGGCGTGGTCGAGGCGGTCATCGCAGGGCTGGGCAACCAGAACTACCTCGACCCGAACGGCGGATCGCTGCTCGACCTGGCCAACGTGGGCCACGGCAACGACGGGCTCAACCAGCTGCTCCAGGTCACCGGCATTCTCCCAGGCGACGCCGTCCACTACACCTCGCTCGAGGTCATCGAGGAGAGCGATCGCGTCGGCGTTCAGCTCAAAGGCCGGCTCGACGGAGACGATCGGGTCAAGGTCTACACGCTCTACGAGCTCAGGCCTTGCGACGTGGGCGTGCGCATGCGCACCGAGATCGTGAACGGCTCGACCGATCAGAAGCTCTTCTTCACGTCCGACGGGTTCTACTGGAGCGGCCGCGAGGCGTTGCCGTTCACGCCCGCGCCCGGCGCGGGGTTCACGCACCCCTCGTTCAACCTGCTCACCATCAACGACGCGTTCGAGACGTTTCCGTTCCTCGCGGCGAGCACCCACGTGGCGCCGCACGCCTCCTACGCGCACGTGAGCTGCACCCAACGCGAGCTGCAAGGCTTTCAGAGCGACCAGGTCTCCGCGTCGGGCTTGCCGCGCGCCATCGTCCCGCCGCGCGAGTTCCAGGTCTTCGAGCGGTTCCTCGCCGTCATTCCGGACGACGACGTCGCCGGCGCCGCGAACGTGGCCATGGACGTTCGCGCGCAGCTCTTCGGCGAACGCCACGTGGTGATGGAAGGAACCGTCGGCCGCGCAGGCGCTGCGTCCTTCGACAACGAGCGCGAGGCCACGGTGCTGATCAGCGAAGGCGCGCTCGCCACCGCGCCCGAGAAGCGAACGCCGTGGACGCAGGTGGTGCCCGACGCGAGCGGCCGCTTCCGCGCCCGCGTCCCCGCGAACAAGACCTACGTCGTCGAGGTGCGCGCGTTCGGCGTCAAAGCCGGAGAGCGAGAGCTCGCGGTCGGCGCCGCCGACGTGGACGCCGGAAACTTCCTCCTCCCCTCCGCCGCGCGCGTCACCTTCTCGGTTCGGAGCGCGCAGAACCTCGACCCCATCGACGCGGAGATCTTCCTGGTCCCCGCCGACGACGCGACGCGCGAGGCGGTGCGCGGAGACTTCTATGGACGCTTCGGGAGCTGCGCGCCTTGGCTCGGCGCTCCCCCGGGCGCCAGCGCGGCATGCAACCGCGTGCTGGTCCGCGGCGGCGCCGCGATCGCCGATGTCCCCGTCGGTGAGTACTGGGCCTTCGCCTTTCACGGCCCGTTCTGGTCGCTCGAGCGGCAGCGCGTGTCCTTGACCGCCGCGAGCGCCACCTTGAGCTTTCAGCTGACGCCGCTGCCCTTGCGGCCGACCGGGACGGTGACCGCCGACCTCCACGTGCACGGCGCGGCGAGCTTCGACAGCCAGATCCCCGACGAGACGCGCGTGCTCTCGTTCGCGGCGAGCGATCTCGAGGTGATCGTCGCGACGGATCACGAGGTCGTCTACGACTACACGCCCGTCATCGAGCGGCTCGGCCTGCAGGCCCGGATGAACGCGGTGACCGGCGTCGAGACCACCGGCCACATTCCGTTCCTGCGCATCCCCGGGTACGGCTTTCCGCTCGTCATCGGCCACTACAACTTCTGGCCGCTTCGCTACGACCCGAGCCAGCCGCGCAACGGCGCGCCGTTCGACGAGCTGATCGAGCCAGGCGAGCTGTTCGACCGCACCGCCCCGCTCTTCTCCGGTACGCCGGTCATCGAGCTCAACCATCCCTACGCCGAGCCCGAGTTCGGCCGCGACCTCGGCTTTCCGCGGGCGATCGCGCTCGATGCGACCCAGGATCTGCCGAGCGGCGACGACGGCACCAACAACGGCGTCTTCGTGCGCGCTCCGGCGGGCGGGGCGACGAACGACGGGCACCACGCGCAAGAGGTGATCAACGGCTCCGACGCGACCGGGCTCCTGCCCTACCGCGCGTTCTGGTGGTTCATGTTGAACCAGGGGCGGCTCAAGACCGGCACCGCGAACTCCGACTCGCACGGGCTCACCGACAACACGGTGGGGATTCCGCGCAACGTCGTGTACGCGGACACCAGCGCCGGCGCCGGCTTCGACGTCAACGTGTTCAACCAGGCGATCCGCGATGGGCGCGTGCTCGGCACCAACGGCCCGGTCATCGAAGCCACCCTCGAAGACGCGCAAGGCGCGCGGCGCGGCTTCGGCTTGTCCCCGTTCTCGCCCCATCGCAGCGGCGTCCTGCGCGTCAAAGTGAGCGCCGCGCCTTGGGTGCCGGTCGACGAGGTGCGCGTCGTCGTGAACGGCGCGGTGGTGCGAGCGGTGACCGACGGCATCGCCAAGCCGCCCGACCCCTACGGCGCGGCGGGGCTCGTTCGGTACGAGGCGGACCTCCCGCTCGCCGAGCTGCTCCAAGGGATTCGCGGCGACGCGTGGCTCTCGGTCGAGGCCGGCCGCGCGCTGCCGTTGGCGGGTGACCTCGCCGGGCGGCTCGATGGCTTGCCCGATGGCATCCCCGACACCAGCGACAACAACGGCGACGGGGTCGTCGACGCCGCCGACGTCGAAGCAGGCGCCAAGTCCGGGCCGCTCCACCACCCGCCCGCGCCGACCGATCCGAACGACCCGCTCTACGGGTTCTCGCAGATCACCGGCGGCGCCCTGCCGTTCGCGTTCACCAACCCGTTCGTGCTGGACCTGGACGGCAACGGCCGGTTCGACGCGCCGGGCGTGGGAGGTGGCCGATGAAGCGCGGCCTGCTGCTCGTGTTGTTGGCGGTGGGAGCGCCCTGCCTCGCGCAAGGCTCGCAGCTCGAAGCCGACCTGCGCCCCGTCGCCGCGGCGTGCGAGGCCGCCCCGGCGCACGGCCTCCCCGTGGGGCCGGTCGCGCTCGGCTACTACGAAGGCGACATGGCCGTCGGCCGGCGCGTCTGCCCCCGCACCGAGCTGGGCCTCGGCGTGCGCGGCGGGGCGATCATCGACACGCCCAACTTCTACGGCGCCATCGCGGCCGACGGGCTGCTCTTCGGCAGCCTTCGACTCGACGAGAAGCGCGAGCTGTTCGCCACGATCGAAGCAGTGCACTACCAGTTCGTGCAGAACGCCACGCTCACCGCCACGGCCGTCGACTTAGGGCAGCTCACCTTCGGCGGCACGACCTCGTGGGCGTGGACCGACAGCTGGCTCGGCGCCTGGAGCGCGCGCTTCATGCTGCCGACCTCGACCGCGACGCCGAACGTGCGCGTCGTCGGCGCCGAGGTCGGCCACGCCACCCGCCTCGCGCTCAACGCCTGGGCGGAGCTGCACGGCTACGCCGGCGTCGACGTCTCGGCCGGTCTCTCCAACGGGCCGATGTTTCCGCGCGCCGGCGCCACGGCGCTCGTCGGCGCGCAGCTGCGACCTGTCCATTGGTTCGCCGCGGCTCTGGACGTGAATGGGCGCTACGGCGCCACGACGCATCTCGCGCCCGCGCTGGCGCTGCGCTTCCGCATCGCGCGCGACTGGGGCACGGAGCTCGGCGGAACGATCCCGTTGGTGGGAAGCGACCGCCGCGACGCCATCCTCGGCCTCAAGGTGAGCTACCGCCGGCCGGACTGACGGACCGTCGGCGCGGGCGATGCTCAGGGCTGGCACGCCGGCTGCGGGCCACCGGTGCAGCCGTAGATCAGCGTGTCCGTCGCGCACGCGATCTCGTTGACGATCCCCTGGCTGAACAGATCCGCGACCACCGGCACCGCGAGCTCGGCGTTGGTCTTCGGCCGGCCGGGCCCGGTCTGCGTCGAGAACAGCTCGCTGCACACCTTGCTCATCGAGCTCAGCGCCTGCTCGTCTCGGCGGACGGCCGACGCGTAGCTCCTCACGAAGCGCAGGACCGTGCCCCGCTGATCCGTCGCGCGCAGCAGGTTCACGCGGGACAGCAGCTGCTTGGTCTCGAACGCGGGCAGCTTCGCGTCGAAGGTGAGCCGGTACAGCATCCGCACCAGCTCCAGGTTGGTGTCCGAGGTCGCGTAGCAGCCCACCGCCTTCTTGAGCGGCCGGAGCACGTTCGGCTCGCGCTTGGGGTCGAGCAAGCGCTTCATGTCGCCCAGCACGGCGTTTAGATCGGGCTGCAGCGACGCCGGCAGCTGGCCAATCGGCAGCGCGTCGAGCTCGGCGGGGTCGCTCATGTCGGGGAGGATCTCCAGCAACAGCCGCGTCAGCGCGACGACGCCGTTCTCGCCGCCGAACTGCTCGCCCTGCGCGGTGAAGTACGGCGCGAGCGCGGGGTTCTCGAGCAGCACGTCGATGCGATCGAGCGCGGCCTGGCCCTCCGGCGTCTCGGCGAACGCCGTCAGCCCGACGACGAGATCCAGCCCGTCGCCCAAGTCGCACACCGCGCTCGGCTGACACATCTTCGCGATCACGCCGGACAGCTCGTAGTGCGGCACCTGGCTCGCGGGCGGCCGGCCCAAGATGTAGTTGAGGATGCCCGCCACCTGCGGATCGACGAGCTTCACCGCCTCGAGCCCTTTCGCGTCGTGCACCAGGAGGTCGAGCGACCGGCGCAGCTCGCACAGCGGGTGGGGGCCGGTGGGCGGCGGCACGTCCGAGAGCGGCGGCGCGACCGCGTTGCAGGTCTCGCCGGGCGCCGCGCCGATCTCCGGAGGCAGCTTCGCCCAGGTGCTCAGCACCGAGAAGCCCGCGCGCAGCGCGTCGGCCACCGGCGGCGGATCTCCCTCGCGCGCGGGCACGAGCAGGTAATCGCGGATCACCTGCTTCAGCCCTTCGGTCTTGCCGGTGTTCGCCGCGGCGATGAAGCGCGGCATCAGCTGCTCGACCCCGCGGCAACCGGCGAGCTTGGGCGCCGGCGTAGGCGCCTCCTTGTTATCGGCGCCGCACGAGAGCGCCACCGCCGCCAAGAGCGGCCCGCTCCAACGCAAGACCCGAGCGCTCATACCGCCGCCTCCGGGGAGAGCGCGGCGATCTCGTCGGGCGTGAAGCCGGCCTCGCGCAGCACCTCGGCCGTGTGCTCGCCCAACCGCGGCGGCCGCTCGAGCCGAGGCGGCCCCCACCGCAGCGGCGTCCTCAGCTCGGTGCGACCGGAGTGCTCGACGAACACCCCGCGCGCGCGCAGCTGCGCGTCCGCCAGCACGTCGTCGCCCTCGGCCACCGGCTCGACGCACAGGTCGGCGCCCTCGAACAGCTGGAGCCAATGCGCGAGCGGCTTCGAAGCGAAGACTGCCTCGAGCGCGCGCCCGGCCAGCGCGCTCTCTTGGGGATCATGCATCTTCGGGAGCAGCTCGGGGCGCCCCAGCTTCTCGAGCAGCCCTTCGAGGAACTGCGGCTCGATCGCGCCGACCGAGAGGTACCGGCCGTCTTGCGTGCGGTAGAGCCGGTAGGCCGCGCTCCCGCCGTTGAGCATCTCCCGTCCCCGCCTCAGCGGAGCGCCCCGCTCCCCCATCGCGAGCCGCGCGCCCAGGTGCATGTGCAGGAACGCCAGCGCGCTCTCGGTCATCGAGACGTCGACCCACCGTCCCTGACCGGTGCGCTCCCGCTCGTAGAGGGCCGTCAGA
>CAZEDU010000045.1:31347-36552 GCA_964511185.1 uncultured Myxococcaceae bacterium
CCGGGCAGCGTCGGAGCGCCGTCGGCTTCACCGCCGTAGCCCAGCACGCCGGCCCGCGCCGCGTAGTTGATGTCGTGCCCTGCCTTCCGCCGTTCGGGGCCGGTCTGTCCGTACCCGGAAACGGAGCAGTACACGAGGCGCGGGTTCTCGGCCGAGAGCGCCGCGTACGACAGGCCGAGCTTCTCCATCACACCGGGCCGAAAGCCCTCGACCAAGACGTCATAGGCGCGCGCCAGCCGCTTCAAGGCCGCGACGCCCGTGGGCGTGCGCAGGTCCAACACGACGGAGCGCTTGTTTCGGTTCAGCGCATGGAACATCGCGCTGTCCTCGTCGAGCATCGGCGGTATCTGCCGCAGGTAGTCCCCGCCGCCAGGCGCCTCGAGCTTGTCGACGCGGGCCCCCAAGTCGGCCAGCACCAAGGTGGCGTACGGCCCCGGCAATAAGCGCGACAGGTCGAGGACCCGAAGCCCGGTGAGCGCGAAGCGTTCCAACCGAAGCCGTTACGCCAGGAGCTTGCCGAGCTTCAGCGCCAAGCCCATGTCCATCGGCTTGAACTTGAGCTTGCCCATCATCGCGGCCATCTGCGGGTTGAGCTGCTTCTGGCGAATCTTCACCAGGTCCTCGCCGCTGACGGTGATGGTCATCGTCGGCGTGCCGGTGCTGCCGGCGCTCACCCAGTCGGACGCCTTGGTCAGATCGACCGTCCACGCCCCGCCCTGATCGCCGGTCACGTTGAAGTGGATGACCGCGTTGATCTCCTTGGCGAGCTCGGGCTTCGACTGGAGGAGCGTCGGAATCTCATTCTCGAGAATGTCTTTGGCGGTCATGTGGAGTCCCTTCGGTCGTCGAGAGAGCGCGGGACCGTAGCCATCGGGGGCGACCGAAGCAATCTGAAAACCCGGCGGTGGCGCGGCTTTAGGGACTGGGGCGGCTTCCGTCGCCCAGCGACGAGCGGACCAGATCGAGCAGCTCGTTCAGCTCGAACGGCTTGGCCAAATGCCCCACCGCACCGAGCTCCCGCGCCTTGTTGCCGACGTTGCGATCCGCGGAGAGCACGATGATGGGAATGGGAGGAATGTCTTGCCGCTCATGCAGTTTTTGCGCGAACTCCCAGCCGTCCATCACCGGCATCATCAGATCGAGCAGGATGAGGTTCGGTCTCGGGGGCCCCAGCTTGTCCAACGCCTCTTGCCCGTTGCGCGCCCGACGAATCTCAAACCCCTCGACCTCCAAAATCTCGGCGAGGGCTTCAAGGATGTCAGGGTCGTCATCGACGACCAACACAATCGGGGTCGGTGAAGTCACTGATGGGAACCAGTCTCTGAACTGCCCTGCGATCTACCTGCAAAACAACTTTAGGGCCTCATCGAGATTCTCCATTGCTGCACAAGGCCGCTCGACTGTTGCCCTTTTGACAAAGCGTGCTCGGTTCTTTTTGGAACCGCAACAATTCGTGTCGCAGTTAGGCGCCACTCCGGCCAAGCGAGTGGGCGTTGGTCCTACCTGGAAGCCGGCGTCGAACGGCTGGCGGGGCTCCTACATGGCCAGTATGCTTGCCTTTGTTTTTTCGCGCTTCTTGACGGAGTGACGCCCATGGGTCTGCGCCCGACTGAAATCCTTCTGATCATGGCGGTGCTCCTCCTCTTGTTCGGGGCGAGCCGCCTGCCGCAGCTGGGCTCCTCGCTCGGCTCCGCGATTCGCAACTTCAAGAAGGGCTTCAACTCCGACGAGACGCCCGAAGACAAAGGCCAGGGCAAGGGCGTCGCGTCCTTGACCGGCGAAGGCCAGGACAAAGGCATCTCTGCGAGTCAGAAGTCGGGCGACCGAGAGGGGTAACAGTTTGGGGACAGTCCCCGTTATTTGAGCTCGCGCTCGATCTGAGGAGCGAGCTGCTGGGCCCACTGCTTGACCCGACGCGCCTCGGGCGGGTTGTAGGCCTCGTCGCCTTGAAGCGCGCGCTCGTTGAGCTCTCGAGCACGCCGGGGGTTGCCGTCCTTGAGCTCGGTCTCCGCCAGGTAGAGCGCCGCCCGTAGGTTCTCGGGGTTCTTCTCGAGCACGCGGGAGAGCTCCTGTCGCGACTTCTTGAGGTCGCGCTTCGGCCACGGCAGCTCGTAGTGGTACCGCCCCTTGGCGACCCGGCCGCCGCCGTTGTCGTACGACGCGTCCAGAGAGAGCGCCTTGTCGAGGTGCTTGAGGTACTTCCCTTCGAGCCCTTCCCCGAGCGCTTTGAGGACGCCGACGCCCGTCGAGTACACGCCGATGCTGATGGCGGCGTAGTAGTGGCCTTCGACGCCTTCGGGCCGCGCTTTGATCGCCCGCTCAGCCAGCGCCCACGCGTCCTTGCCCCAGCGCGCCATCTCCTTCTCGCGCGCGCCGTCGGCGTACCAGTACTTGTGGCGCGCGAGCCGCCAGAGCACCTCGTAGTCGGTCGCGTCCCGGGCGGTCTCGTTGACGAGCTTGTCTGCCTCCGCCCACGCCGCCGGCGCCTCACGCCGCTCGTACAAGGCGTCGAGCCGCGCCGGCAGATCCTGTTCGGCGAGCGAGACCGGGGCGGCGAGCAGCGTGAGCACAAAAAGGGCGGAACGCATGGTGGATGCTTACCACGCGTCCCGCCCGGGACAGGTTCTAGGCTGCGTCCGCGATCACGCCGCCGCGTTCGCGTCGTTCGTGGACTCTTCGTCCTGGTTGAACGCCGAGAGGTAACGGGCGAGGAAGTGCTTCGTGCGAAGCTCGACCTGACGAACGCGCTCGCGGGAGACGCCCCACCGCGCGCCGAGCTCTTCCAGGGTCTTCGGCTTGTCCTGCGTCAGCCGCTCCTGGAGGATGTCCCAGCCCAGGTCCCCAATCCGCTTGCGCACCTTGCCGAGCGCCTCTTGCACGTTGGTGCTGTTCTCGCTCGACTGGTACACCTCGTCCGGCGACGGCCCGGAGTCCTCCAGGCGATCCAGGTACGTCATGTCGGACTCGTCGTCGAGCGGCACGTCGAGCGAGAAGTCGGCCATCGACACGCGCTCGCCCTCGCCGCCGCGCACCTGGCTGCGGTTGTCCTTCAGGTACCGGGTGATGTACGCGCGGATCCACCACACGGCGTAGGTGGCGAAGCGCACGTTCTTCTTGGCGTCGAAGTGCTCGATGGCCTTCATCAGGCCGACGTTGCCCTCCTGGATCAGGTCGTCGAGGCGGGCGCCGCGGTTGGCGAACTTCTTGGCGACGGCGACCACGAAGGCGAGGTTGCTCTCGGCGAGGATGCGCCGGGCGCTCTCGTCACCCTTCTTCGCCCGACGCGAGAGCTCGTACTCCTCTTCCCGCGTGAGCTGTTTTTGGCCGCCCAGGTTTCGCAGGTAACTCGACAGCCCCTCGGTGGAGTTCTTTGTCTTTGCCATCATCTGAAGCGACCTCCCTTCCTTTGGTCTCGTCAAAGCGCGGGGGAAATGCCCCGCTCTTGAAGCTTTAGACGCACAACCTCGAAATGCGTTTCGCATTCCGAAGTCGCAGAAGGAGAACGCTTGAAACCCCGCGGCTCTTCGCTACTTCAGGGGGAAGATCTTGCCCGGGTTGAGCCTGCCTGATGGGTCGAAGAAGGACTTCAACCGCCGCTGAAGCTCAATCAATTCAGCCGGTTGTTCCAGGCCCAAGAAATCCCGCTTGGCGTAGCCGACCCCGTGCTCGCCGGTGATGGTGCCCCCCATCTCGACCGTGAGGCGGAGCATCTCGGCGATCGCCTCGTCGACCTTCGGCCGCTCGTGCGGTCCGTCGTAGAGGATGTTCGCGTGCAGGTTGCCATCGCCGGCGTGGCCGTAGGTCGCCACGGTGAGGCCCAAGCGCTCGCCCATCGCCTTGAGCTGCTCGATGATCGCGGGAATGCGCGAGCGCGGCACCGCGATGTCTTCGGAGATCTTGAACGGCTTGAGCGCGCGGAGCGCGGTCGACAGCGAGCGCCGCGCGGCCCACAGCGCCTCCCGCTGCGACTCGCTCTGGGCGACCATGGTGTCGACGGCGCCGTGCTGCAGGCAGATCTCTCCAAGCGCGGCGAGCTCCAGGTCGAGCCCCTCCGGCGCGTTCCCGTCGACCTCGGCGAGCACCGCCGCCTGGGTCCCGGGCGGGAAGCGAAAGCCCCGGCCGTCCACCGCGCGAACGGAGACGTCGTCGAGCAGCTCCAGCGTGCGGGGCAGGATGCCCGCCGCGAGCACGGCCGAGACGGCGCGCGCCGCGTCGAGCACCGACGCGAAGAGCAAGAGCGCGGTCTTCACGTGCTTGGGCAGCGGGATCAGCTGCACGGTGATCTCGGTGGCGACGCCGAGCGTCCCCTCCGAGCCGACGAAGAGCCCGACCAGGTCGTAGCCCGCCACGCCCTTGATCGTCTGCCGGCCCAGCTTCAGCAGCTCGCCGGTCGGGAGCACCCACTCGAGGCCGATGACGTAGTCGCGCGTGACGCCGTACTTCAGGGCGCGGGGGCCGCCGGCGTTCTCGGCGATGTTGCCGCCCAGGGTGCAGAACTCCCACGAGTTCGGGTCGGGCGGATAGAAGAGCCCTTGCTGCTCGACCGCCTTCATGAAGTCGCCGGTCACCACGCCGGGCTCGACCACCGCCGTCAGGTCCTCGACCGAGATGCGCTTGATGCGGTTCATCCGCTCCAGCGAAAGCGACACCCCGCCGTAGAGCGGCAGCGAGCCACCGCTCTTGCCGCTCCGCGCCGCGACCGGCGTCACCGGCACGCCGATCGCTTGGCAAGCGCGAAAGACCTCCTGCACGTCGGCGGCGGACCGCGCGAACACCACCAGGTCGGACGGGAACTCGCCCGTGTCCGACTCGTCGCGGCCGTAGGCCTCCAGCGTCTCCCGCTCGTCGCGCAGCTGCGTGGGCCCCAGCGCCTCGGCCAGCCGCCGCTGAACCTCCGCGACCTTCTTCGGATCTGCCCGGGCGGGAGCGCTCATCCGAACAGCTCCACCAGGCTGCCGTTCATCGACGGCGGCGCCTCCGCGCACAGGTAGCGCACGACGTCGGCGACCTCCTCCGGCTGCAGCTGCGGCGAAAAGCCCGAGCCCTTCAGCATGTCGGTGTCGACGCTGCCGGGCATCACCGCCGCCGTCAGCACGCCGGTGCCGCGCAGCTCCTCGGCCAGCGCCTTGGTGAAGCCGTTGAGCCCCCACTTCGACGCGCAGTAGCCGGTCAGCCGCGGCGTGCCGAGCGTGGCGCTGATCGACG
>CAZEDU010000046.1:0-2379 GCA_964511185.1 uncultured Myxococcaceae bacterium
ACGAAATCCACCAGGCCGGCGCACCCGACGCGCCGCTCTACGTGAGCCAGCCGGTGCCCGTCGCCGGGACGAGCGCGCCGCGGGCCGTCTCGACGCCGGGCCGGCGCTGGAGCTGGTGGCTGGCCGGGGGAGCGGCCGCCCTCGCCGCGACGGGCGGATACTTCGCGGTGCGCTTCTCGAACGAGCAGGCCGAGCTCACCCGCCGGCTCGAGCAGAAGGCGACCTACCGCTACGCCGACGCGCTCGCGCTCGACGCCGCCCGCCAGCGCGATCACCTGTTGATGTGGTCTTTCTTCGGCGCCGCGGGCGCGGCCGGCGTCGGAGCGGTCATCGCGGGTTCCTGGTAGCCTGCGGCGGAACGGCGAGACACCTGTGGCCAAATCCAAGGCGACCGTCACCCTCTCGACACTGCCCGGAAGAGACTCGGTCGAGCTGCCCCCGCTCGTCGTTCGGGCCAAAGGGCCGACGGGCGCCGAGCGGACCCTCCCGCTCGGCTTGAGCCCAATCTTGGTCGGCTCCGCCACCGACTGCGAGCTGACGCTCCAAGACCCGGGCGTCTCCCGACACCACTGCCGAATCGAGCTCACCGAGCACGGCATTCAAATCGACGACCTCGACAGCAAGAACGGCACCTTCATCTCCGGCGTGCGCGTGCTGTCGGCCGTCTTGAACGTCGGCGCGCACGTGTCGCTCGGCGGCTCCGAGCTCGTCGTCGAGCACGAAGGCGGCCCGGCCACGACGGTCGCGCTCTCGAGCGAGCCGGAGCTCGGCGGCGCGCTGGGCCGGAGCGTGCGGATGCGCGCGCTCTTCGAGCAGCTCCGCAAGGCCGCCTCGACCGACCAGCCCATCCTCTTGGTGGGCGCCTCGGGCACCGGCAAAGAGCTGCTCGCCCGCGCCGTGCACGCCCACAGCCGCCGCCACGACAAGCCGTTCGTCATCTTCGACTGCGGCGCGATCACCGCCTCGCTGATCGAAGCCGAGCTGTTCGGCCACGTGAAGGGCGCCTTCACCGGCGCGACGACCGACCGGGCCGGCCTGCTCGAGCAGGCCAACGGCGGGACGCTGCTCCTCGACGAGGTCGCCGACTTCCCGCTCGACCTTCAGCCGCGCCTGCTGCGCGCGCTCGAGTCGGGCGAGGTGAGGAGGGTCGGCTCCGACAAGCCGGTCCGGCTGGACGTGCGCATCATCGCCTCGAGCCAACACGACCTGGCCAAGCGCGTGGAGGACGGCGCGTTCCGAAGGGACCTGTACTTCCGGCTGTGCGTGGTGGAGGCCAACGTCCCCACGCTGCGCGAGCGCAGGGAAGACATCCCCCTGCTCGTGGAGCACTTCCTCAAGACCTTCGAGCCGCCCCGAGACCTCTCGCAGCTGCCCCCCAACGCGCTGCAGATGCTGCGCAACCACGACTGGCCCGGGAACGTGCGCGAGCTCAAGAACACCGTGACGCGGCTCGTCCTCTTCGGCGGCGAGAGCGTTCGAAACGTGGTGCGGACCGCGGGCAGCTCGGTGGGCGACCTCGCCCGGCTCCCGCTCCGGCACGCGCGCGACCTGGCCATCGCCGAGTTCGAGCGCCGCTTCGTGGCCGAGAAGCTGGCCGAGCATCGCGGAAACGTGACGGCCGCGGCGACGGCGATGGGCGTCTCGCGCCAGTTCCTCCACCGGCTGATCACCAAGTACGACTTGGAATGAGCATCGCTGGCCAGACGCTCGGACCGTACCGGCTCGTTCGACGCCTCGCGGTCGGCGGCATGGGCGAGGTCTGGGAGGCGGTCCGCGTCGACGGGAGCGCGGGCAGCGTGGCGCTCAAGCGGCTCCTGACCGGCACCGACGAACCCTCGCTCCTGCGCAAGTTCCTCCACGAGGCGCGGGTCGGCGTGCAGCTCCACCACCCCAACGTGGTGCGGACGCTCGACGTCGGCGTCTCCGACGGCGGCGTCTACCTGGTGATGGAGCTGCTCGACGGGGCGACCTTGTCCCAGCTGCTCAAGAGCACCGGCCCGCTCCCCGTCGGCCTGGCGGTGAACCTGGTGCTGCAGCTGCTCGCCGGGCTCGGGCACGCGCACCAGGCCGCCGGCGCGGACGGCAAGCCGCTTCGCGTCGTGCACCGCGACATCAAGCCGTCGAACGCGCACGTGGGTCGCGACGGGCGGCTCAAGCTCATCGACTTCGGCATCGCGCTCACGGCCTCGGACGAGCGAACGCTCACCAAGACGGGTCACTTCCACGGGACGCTGGCCTACAGCTCTCCCGAGCACGTGCGGAACGAGCCGCTCGACGCGCGGAGCGACCTGTTCGCCGTGGGCCTGGTGCTGCACCAGATGCTGACCGGCCGCCGCGTCTTCGAGCAGGAACCCCTCGTTTTCTGGGATTTCCACGATT
>CAZEDU010000046.1:2389-36449 GCA_964511185.1 uncultured Myxococcaceae bacterium
CGTCTTCGAGCGCAGGAGCGAGGCGGCCGTGGTCAGCGCCGTGCTGTGGGACGAGATTCCCTCTGTCCGCGCGACGCGGCCTGACGTGCCCGAAGGCCTCGACGAGGCGGTGCGCTGGGCGCTCGAGCGCGAACGGGACCGCCGCCCGTCGAGCGCGGAGCAGCTGGCGGACGCGATCAAAGGCTCGGGCGCCCCGAGGGTGGCCGACGAAGAGGTCGCCGACTGGGTGAACGCGCGCGCGTCGGCGCCGGTGCCGGCGCCGGGCCAGGCGAGCGCGGTCGGTGACACCGTGAGCCTCGCCGCGCCCCAGCGCCCCTTGGCGCCTGCCGCGACGAAGCGACCGCGCCGACCTTTCTTCATGGCGGCCGTGGTCGCGGCCGGGCTGGCCTCGGCGCTCGTGTTTTGGGCGCGGACCGACGGACCGCCGCCCACGGGCGCGCCGACGCCCTCTCCGACGCCGGCCGAGCCGCCGCAAGCGCTCCCCGCCGCGGTGCCTTCCGAGCCGCCGCCTCAGGCGCCGAGGCCCGAGGTCCCTCCGGCGCCATCCGCGGCGCCGCGTCCTCCCGCCCGCAAGCCCTCCCCGCGCGCGCCGCAGCCGGCGGCCCGCCCGGGCTTCTTGACCGTCGATGCGCGGCCCGACTGGGCGACCATTTTCGTCAACGGACAAGAGCTCGGCCCGACCCCGCTCTTCCGCAAGCAGCTGGCGCCGGGCAGGTACTCGCTCGAAGCGGTGCGGCCCGATGGCCGGCGGCAGAACCGGTCGGTGCGAATCGCCTCCGACAGCGAAGAGCGCGTGCTCATTCGCTGGTGAGCGCGGCGCGGTGGCGCGGACCCTGTCGCTTCGCGGTTGACGGGCCCCCCGCGGCGCGGGGAAGAACGCGAAGCTTCTCCGGCGGTTGAGGCCCAAGTCCCCTCGGCCCTGCTCTTGCTGTCACAGCCGCCATGCTTCGCATCGGAAGACCTTGCGGCGGCCTGGAGCTCGGAGCCCTGGCCCTGTGCGTCGTGGTTTTTGGGGGCTGCGATGGCATCTCGAGCGCCAGCACCCGCGGCGCTTCCACGGCGCCCGACGCGCCCCGCGGTCCCGGCGGCGGAGGCGGCGTCCCCGACGAGCCCGTGCTTCAAACCTGCACCGAGGTGCCGGTGGGCCCGGCCTCGATGCGCCGGCTCACCAACCGCGAGTACGACCACACGGTCCAGTCGCTCTTCGGCGTCGGCTGGACGCCCAGCCGCGAGGTCGGCCTCCTGCCCGACAACCTGGTCGCGGGGTTCGACAACAACGTCGACAGCCAGTCCATCTCGCTGTCTCAGGCGGAGCGCTACGCCCAAGTGGCCGAGCGCGTGGCGGGCGAGGTCGTCGGGTCGGCCGCCCTTCGAAGCCAGGTGATCGGCTGCGACCTGCCGTCGGGAGGCGCCCCCTGCCTGCGCGCCTTCGTCGAGACGCTGACCCGGCGGGCGTTCCGGCGCGAGCCCGCCGCCGACGAGGTGCAAGCGCTGGTGGCGCTCGCGCAAGCCGCTCCCGCCGAGGCGGGCCCTTACGGCGGCGCCCAGCGCGTGATTCGGGCGCTGCTGGAGTCGCCGAGCTTTCTGTACCGCGTCGAGGAGACGGCGGCGGCGAAGGCCCCGAGCGGCGATGCGCTGGCCACGCGGCTCTCGTACCTGCTCTGGGGTGTGGGGCCGAGCCACGAGCTCCTCACGGCGGCCCAGGCCGGCGAGCTGGAGACCAGCGACGGCGTGCGGCGCTGGGCCAGGAAGCTGCTCGAGGACCCGCGCGCCAAGGAAGCGGTGCGGAGCTTCTACGCGCAGTGGCTGCAGCTCGAGCAGCTGGACCACGTGATGCGCGACCCCGCGCGCTTTGCGCTGTGGAACGACGCGCTCCGAGCGTCGATGGCGCGCGAGACCGAGCAGCTGCTCGACGGGCTCATCTGGACCCCAGGCAGCCGCTTCACCGACTTCGTCGACGCGCGCCACACCTTCGTCGACGCGAAGCTCGCCCAGCTCTACGGGTTGCCCGCTCCCGCCGCCGGCGCCTGGGTGCGCGCCGAGCTCGCGCCGCAGGCCAAGCGCGGCGGGGTGCTGACCCACGCCTCGGTGCTGACCGTGACCTCGCACGCGGACGCGGCGACGGCGATTCGCCGCGGCAAGTACGTGCGCGAGGTCCTCTTGTGCGAAGAGCTCCCGCCGCCCCCGCCCAACGCGGGCACCGTCCCCACTCCCACCGCCGGGCAGACCGACCGAGAGGCGCTCGCGCAGCACCGCGCGGATCCGGCCTGCGCCGGCTGCCACACCAAGCTCGACCCGTTGGGCTTCGGCCTGTCCGAGTACGACGCCATCGGGCAGCTCCAGGTCGAGCAGGCGGGTAAGCCCATCGACGCGAGCGGCACGCTCTTCGGCTTCGCCGAGCCCAGCTTCGTCGGCGGGCTCGAGCTCGGCGACAAGCTGGCCCGCTCGCCGCAGGTCACCCGCTGCGCGGCGCGCCAGCTGTTCCGCTACGCGTTCGGCCGGCTCGAGACCCCGACCGACGAGTGCTTCCTCGACGGGCTGTCCCGCCGGATGGAGGCGACGAACGCGGACTTCCTCGACCTGGTCGTCGAGCTGGCGGCGAGCCCCCCGTTCCGCGAACCCGCGCGTCCGTGACGAAAGGCCTTCACTGCCATGTCCAAGAGCTTTCGATTGCAGCGCCGTACCTTCCTCCGCGGGGCGGGGGTGGCCATCGGGTTGCCGGTCCTCGAGGCGATGCTCGACGGGCGCGGCCTGCTCCTGGGCGCCGCGCACGCGCAGGCCGCGCAGCACCCCACCCGCCTCGTCACGATGTTCTTCTCGAACGGCACCTACCTGCCCAACTGGGTGCCGGATGCCCAAGGGGCCGGGTACGCGCTCAAGCCCGGGCTCGCGCCGATCGGCAAGTTCGCCGGCCTGCAGGCGCAGGTGAACGTCATCTCCGGGCTGTCGAACACCGGCTTCGACAACGGCGTGGGCGGCGGCCACTGCCGCGGGACCAGCACTTTCGGCGTGGGCGTCGCCAACACGTCGAGCGGCGCGGGCGGGCCGTCGATTGATCAGGTCGCCGCGCAGAAGCTGGGGTCCGCCACCCGCTACTCGTCGCTCGTCCTATCCGGCAGCGACCCGCAGAGCTCGGCGACCGACGGCTGCGGCAGCGCGAACATGAACATGACGTCCTGGGCGGGCCGCAACACCGGCGTGCCGTGCGAGCGGGACTCGCGGGCCATCTTCAACAAGCTGTTCTCGGGCTTCACGCCGCCGAGCTCGGGCGCGCCGGCGCCGAGCGGCCCGGCCCTGGCGACGCTCGAGCGCAAGAGCGTCCTCGACTTCGTGAAGTCGGACATCGACCGGCTGAACCCGAGGCTCGGCGCGAGCGACCGCGCGCGGCTCGAGCAGCACCTCACCGTCGTGCGGGAGCTGGAGCGGCAGCTTCCCTCCGCGACGACGCCCACCCCCCCACCGCCGACGAGCTGCGCGGTGCCGGCGCAACCGGCGTCGAGCACCAACATCGTCGAGCGGACGAAGGTCAACCTGCAGCTCCTCGCGCTCGCGCTGGCGTGCGACCTGACCCGCTTCGCGCATTTCCAGATTGTCCCGGGGGCCGGCAACTACAAGGCGCTGACCTTCCTGGGGCTGTCGGACCACGACCACAACATCTCGCACACCAACGACTGGGCGGCGATCACCAAGGTGACCGCCTGGAAGGTCGAGCAGTTCGCCTACTTCTGCAGCCTGCTCCAGGCGACCCCGGAGGGCACCGGGACGCTGCTCGACCACTCGGTCGTCTACCTAGGCAGCGAGGTCGCCGAAGGGCACGTCCACAGCAAGACGAACATGCCGATCCTGGTGGCCGGCCGAGGCAACGGTCGGGTGACGCCCGGACGTCACCTGCGCTTCTCCGGCAGCGTCAACAACCTGCACGCCGCGCTCCTCACCATCGTCGGCGTTCCGACCACCAAGTTCGGCGCGGACGGCAGCGCCCCGCTCAACCTCGCCTGAGCTGCCGGTGGGCAGCGTCCGCCCGCGCGGGTTAAGAAGAGGCATGGACCTCTTTCTCTCCGCCATCGACTCGCCCTGGGGCACCCTCGCCTTCTCGTGGAACGCCGCCGGGGTGACCGGCCTCGACTTGGGCAGCGCGCTCGACGCCTTCGCCCAAAGCGAACGCCGCCGCTTCCCCCAGCACACGCTCCGCGAGGAGCAGAACCCGAAGGTCGCCCAGCGGCTCGTGGCCTACGCGCGCGGCGACTTGAGCGCCATCGACGACCTCGAGGTCGATCTGCTCGGGACCGCCTTCCAGCGCCGCGTGTGGAGCGAGCTCAGGCGCATCGGCCCTGGCCGGACCATCTCGTACGCCGAGCTCGCGCGACGCGTCGGGCAGCCCACCGCCGTGCGCGCGGTCGGCGGCGCGAACGGCCGGAACCCCGTGCCGCTCATCGTCCCGTGCCACCGCGTCATCGCCTCGGACGGAACGCTGGGCGGCTACTCGGCGGGCCTGCCGCTGAAGCAGAAGCTCCTCGCCCACGAGGCGGCGTTCGCCTCGCGCCCGGCCGCTTAGCGCGTCCCCGCTCACTCGAGCGGCGGCGCTTGATCGATCTGCCGCGGGATCTCGTGGCGCGGCTCGGTCTGCTCGAGCTCCTCGGTCATCGCCTCCATCTCGGCGCCCAAGGCCTCCAGCTCGTCCTTCGAGAAGCTCTGCCGCACCTTCGGGAAGAGCACCTTCTCCTCTTCCTCGACGTGGTGCTCGATCTGCTCCTGGAGCACCTTCATCTTCGCGTCGAACTGCGCGTCCGACGGCTCGAGCTCGAGCAGATCAGCGATGGTGCGCTTGGCGGCCAGGTGCTCCTCGACCGCCTCCTGGAGCAGCTCCTTCATCTCGCCGACGTAGACCGCCGGGTAGAAGAGCTTCTCTTCGACGGATGCGTGCGCCGAGAAGTTGTCGGCGATCTCGATGAACAGCTCGCGCTTCTCGGCCACGTCGTCTGACTGCTCGTACTGCTCCAGCGCGTCCATCACCTCTTCGTGCTGCTCCTTGAGAAGCTGGATGGCGTCCACGTTGCGCTCCTTGGTTGAGAGAGGTTTTGGCTGAAGGTCGGCACGCCTTCCCCAAAGGGCCAATCGCGGCCGCTGGGCCGGCTGCTCGGCCACGGACGCGAGCGGCGCGCGCGGCGGACCGGTGAGCACGCCGCCCAACGGGTCGAAGCGGCCGCCGTGGCACGGGCAGTCCCAGCTCTGCTCCGCCGAGTTCCACCGCACGTGACAGCCCATGTGCGTGCAGACCGCGGAGCGCAGGTGCAGCCCGCCGCCCTCGTCGCGGTAGGCCGCCAGGCGCCGGCCGTGCGCTCGCACGATGCGCCCTTCCCCGGCGCGCACCGCGGCCACGTCCTTCACCTCTCCCGGCCGCAGGCGATCGGCCACCAGGTGCGCGGGGTAGTCGAGGTTCTCCGCCACCAGCTGCTTGAGCGCCGCGAGCGGCTTCCGGCGCCGCGGGCTGTACAGCGCCTCGAAGGGGCTCGTGCCGCCGAGCAGGTGATCCGACAAGATCATCGCCGCCAGCGTCCCGAACGTCATCCCGTTCCCCGAGTAACCGGTCGCCACGTACACGTGCGAGCAGCCGGGGTTCTTCCCAATGAAGGGCAGGCCGTCGACGGGCTCCACCACCTGGCCAGACCACACCGCCTCCACCTGCTCGATGCCGAGGAAGTCGCGCGCGTACGCGACCAGCTTCGCGCGCGCGTGCGCCGCCTCTCCCTGGCCGGTCTTGTGGTCCTCTCCGCCGACCACCACGTACGTCCCGCCCGGCGCCGACTGGGTGCGGATGTAATGGTACGGCTCGGCCGTGTCCCAGTAGAGGCCGGGGGGCGGCACCACCTCGGGCCGGCCCGCCAGCGCGTAGGTTCGATACGCCGCCTGGCGCGTGTGCAGGAAGAAGCGGTTGTTGACCGGCACCATCGCCGCCACCAGCACCTCGCGGGCGCGCACCGTGTGCCCCCCTTCCACCTCCACCCGGCAGGGCCTGCCGTCGTGCACGGCGCGCACGCGCGTGTGCTCGAAGATCAAGCCGCCCCACGTCGCCACCCGCTCGCGCAGGCCCGCCAAGTACTTGACCGGGTGGAGCTGCGCCTGCGCCTCCACCCTCAGCGCGAGCTGCACCGCGAAGGGCAGCGGCACCTGCCGGGTCGCCTCGATCGCCAGCCCCGCGTGCCGGGCGCTGACGAGCTCGCGCTTGAGCTCGGCCGCCCCTTCCGCGTTCTCCGCGTACAGGTAGCCGGGCACCCACGCGAAGTCGCACGCCAGCCCTTCCTGCTCCACGAACGTGGCGATGCGCGCGATGGCGGTGCGCTTGCTCAGCGCCACCTGCCGCGCCGCCTCGCGGCCGAAGCTCGACTCCAGCGCGTGGTAGCGGACGTCGAGCACCTCGGTCAGGTGCGCGGTGGTCAGCCCCGTCTCCCCCGCGCCCACCTCCAGCGCCTCGAGCAGCGCGACCGACTTGCCTTGCTTGACGAGCAGCGCCGCCGCGGTCACCCCGGTGATGCCGCCGCCGATCACCGCGACGTCCACCTCGAGGTCCTGCCCAAGCGGCGCGAACGACGGCGCGCGCGCGGCGGACCGCCACAGCGACCCTCGTGCACCAGCTCCTTCACCCATGAGGCACAACCTATGGACTGGCAGCCACGCTGCCCGCTCGCCCGCCCGCCCGCTGCCTAAGCTGCGGGGTTGGGACTGTTCAGCGCTGAACCGAATACGTCCGGTGCGTTGCGGCACACGCGTGATGCAGCTACGACGCGCCCACTTCGATGCGCTACGACCTCCCCAACGGACAAAACCGCTCCACCGGCCTGGTCGACGTGCTCGATCGCGTCCTCGACAAGGGCCTGGTGATCGCGGGCGACATCCGCGTCTCGCTGGCGGAAGTCGAGCTGCTGACAATTCGAATCCGCCTGCTGGTCTGCTCGCTCGACAAGGCCCAGGAGATTGGCCTCGACTGGTGGAAGTACGACCAGTACCTGACGCACGACAAGAGCGAAACGGCGATCGAAAACACGCGCCTGCGCGAACAGGTCAAGCTGCTCGAGCGTCGCCTCTCGGAGCTCGAGCCGAAGAAGATGGGCCGCCCGCCTCGGGTGCGTTCGCGGCGTTGAACTTGATTCGGTGAGGAGACGACATGCCAGTTGAGAGAGCCCCGGGTGGAACCAGTCTCATCGACGTGCTCGATCGCGTGCTCGACAAGGGCATCGTCATCGACGCGTGGGTGCGCGTGTCGCTGGTCGGCATCGACCTGATCACCGTCGAGGCGCGCATCGTCGTCGCCTCGATCGACACCTACCTCAAGTACTCGGAGGCGGTCGGCCAGGTGGCGCCGGCCTCGCGCCCGACGATCGAGCCGGCCGCGTCGGAGGCGCTCGCCGCCGAGAACGCCGCGCTGCGCGCCGAGCTGGCACAGGGCAAGCGCCGACGGGCGAAAGCCACGGTCTAGCCACCCATGCGCGCCGCCGCCCGAGTACCGGCGCGAGCCAGATCCATCTCCCCCGGCTCCGCCGACAGCAAGCTCCACCTGCTCGAGTCGCTCCTCTCCAGCGAGGACGTGACCAGCACGGCGCGCCTCGCCGTCGACTGGCTGGGCGAGCACGCCGGGGTCCGCCAGGCGATCTGCGCGCTGGTCTCGGAGGACGCCGCGCGGCTCAACGGCGTGTGCGGCCTGGGGCTGAGCTCGGCGGTGGTCAGCGACTTCACCATTGACCTCGAGGAGCGCTCCCACCCGCTCGTCAAGGTGCTCTCCGGCGCCGCCCCCGAGCTGTTCCCCAGGAACGCGCGGCAGCCCAGCACGCCGATGCACGGGCCGCTGCTCGCGGTGTCCCTGCACTCGCGCGACCCGAAGCTCGAGTTTCGGGCCGGGCTCTTGCTCGTCGCCGGCCAAGCGGCGGTCGACAACCCGCAGGACATCCTCTGGGCGGCCGAGGTGCTCGGCGAGAAGCTGGTGCACCAGCGCGCCAGCCAGCTGGTGGCCGAGCGCCGCTTCGCGCGCGAGCGCGGGCTGCTCACCAACATCATCAACGCGGTGACCGACCCGATTCTGCTCACCGACCCCGAAGGGCGGCTGCTCGTCGCCAACGCGCGCGCCGAGAAGCTCCTGCTCGCCAAGGACGACGAGAGCGAGGGCCGCCGCCGCGCCATCGCGCTCAACAACATGCTCTTCTCCGCCGCGCTCTCGAGCAAGGCGGTGGGGCACAACGAGCCCTCGCGCAACGAGCTGCTCCTGGTCGATCCGACCGAAGGCTCCGACCTGCTCTTCGAGCTGCTCTCCAGCCCGGTGCGCGAGGCCGACGGCGAGACCGGCATCGTGTCGGTGCTGCGCAACGTCACCGACCTTGGCCGCGCGACGCAGGAGATCGGCGAGAACGTCCGCAAGCTGCGCATGGCGCAGGCCGAGGTGCGGTCGGAGCGCCACCGGCTGGACCTCATCCTCGACTCGGTGGCCGACCCGATCGTGGTGACCGACGCGGTGGGCGACATCGTTTTGATGAACCCGCCGGGCGAGCGGCTCTTCACCGTGCCGGTGACCGGCAGCGACGAGGAGCAGCGCCGGGTGCGCGCCAACGACGCCCACTTCTCGTCGTTCGTCTCGAACCTGCTCTTCATCGGCGACGAGCTCAAGTGGCGCGGGGAGATCAACCTGATCGACCCGATCACCGGCGAGCCGATGCCGGTCGAGGCGATCTCCGGGAAGATCCTCTCCGAGCGCGGCGAGCTCACCACCGTGGTGACCATCCTCCACGACCGGCGCGAGGCGATCGAGAAGGCCCGCCTCTACGAGCAGCTCAAGGCGGTCTCCGCCAAGCTCGAAGAGAAGGTGAGGGAGGCGACCGCCGAGCTCGCGCACCAGAACGAGCTCTTGCGCCGGCAGGCGGTCGCGCTCGAGCAGGCCTCGGCGGCGAAGAGCCAGTTCCTCGCCAACATGTCGCACGAGTTCCGCACGCCGCTCAACGCGATCCTGGGCTACACCTCGATGCTGCTCCAGTCGGTGCACGGCGCCCTGTCGACCCCGCAGCGCAAGAGCCTGACCCGCGTCGACTCGAACGCCCGCCACCTGCTCGAGGTGATCAACGAGATCCTCGACATCACGCGCATCGAGGCGGGGCGCATGCCGCTCAACGTGACGCGCTTCGAGACGTCGGACCTGATCAAGGAAGTGCTCTCCGAGCTCGAGCCGATCATGGCCCGCTCGACCATCCGGGTGACCTGGAACGTCCTCGGCCGGGTGCCCGCGCTGCGCACCGACCGTCAGAAGGTCAAGCAGATCGTCGTCAACCTGCTCTCCAACGCGCTCAAGTTCACCCACGAGGGCTGGGTGAAGATCACCGCGCGCCACCACCGCAAGAGCGACACCATCATCATCGCGGTGCAGGACACCGGCATCGGCATCGGGCCGGAAGACCAAGAGCGCGTGTTCGAAGACTTCAAGCAGGTCGACAACTCGCCGACCCGCGCCTACGGCGGAACGGGCCTCGGCCTCTCCATCTGCCGCCGCCTCGCCAAGATGTTGAACGGCAAGGTGTCGCTGGAGAGCCAGCTCGGCCAGGGCTCCACCTTCACGCTCACCGTCCCTCGGGGAATCAAGCGATGACCGTCGCCATGAAGAAGAAAACGTCCACCGACACCGCGCCGAAGAAGACCCACCCAGCGCCCCAGAGCGCGCTCGTGCTGGTGGTCGACGACTACGCCGACGCGCGCGAGATGTACTCGGAGTACCTCGAGTTCTCGGGCTTCCGCGTCGCGCAGGCGCGCAACGGGGTGGAGGCGCTCGAGCAGGCCTTCGCGCTGCTGCCCGACCTCATCTTGATGGATCTCTCGCTGCCGACGATGGACGGCTGGGAGGCCACCCGGCGCCTGAAGGCCGATGCGCGCACCCAGGCCATCCCGGTCGTCGCGCTCACCGGGCACGCGCTGGCCGGCTTCTCCGACGGCGCGAAGAAGGCCGGCTGCGACGCGTTCATCACCAAACCCTGTCTTCCCGACGCGCTGGTCGCCGAGGTGCGCAAGATGCTCGACAGCGTGAAGAGAGCCTCCAAGAACAAGAGCCGGAGCTAGGCCATGGCCAAACCACAAGCCAAGAAACGTTCGAAGACCAAGGCGGCCCCTCGGGGGGCGAAGGCCACCCGCAAGAAGGCGCCCGCCAAGAAGGCCGCCCCTCCGCGCAAGCCGCCCCAGCTGACCGCCATGCCTGGAGGGCGTGCGGGCCGCGGCTCCCTGGACCGCATGCCGCCCAGCGCCGCCACCGCGGAGGCCTTCGACGAGCTCTTGCCCCCGTTCGTCGAGCGCCAGAGCGCCGCGGGCGACGAGGCCAGCGCCAGCCGCGGCAAGTACGTCTACTGCATCATCCGCTCGAGCCAGGTGCTCAAGTTCGGCGCCATCGGCATCGGCGAGGGCCCCTCCGAGATCACCACGGTGAGCTACCGCGACCTGGCGGCCGTCGTCTCCGACACGCCGATGGTGGTGCTCGATCCCACGCGCGAGAACGTGCTGGCGCACCAGCGGGTCAACGAGCGCGTGATGCGCGACCACACCGTGCTCCCCATGTCCTTCGGCACCGTGTTCAAGACGCGCGAGGACATCATCGAGCTGTTGCGCAGCGCCTACGACGCGTTCGGGGACGTGCTGAACAAGATGCAGAACAAGTTCGAGTTCGGCCTCAAGGTGCTGTGGGACAGAGATCAGCTGATCAAGGAGATCGAAGCGGAGGACGAAGGCGTCCGCCGGCTGAAGAACGAGATCTCCAACCAGAAGGGCTCGACGTACTTCGCGCGCATGCAGTACGGCCGCATGGTCGACGCCGCGCTGCAGGCCAAGTCCGAGCGCTACGTGAACGAGATCTTCACCGCGCTGCGCGACGTGTCGGTCGCCTCGCGCAGCAACAAGCCGATCGGCGACAAGATGATCATGAACGCCGCGTTCCTGGTCTCGCGCGACCGCGAGGCCGACTTCGACGCGCGGGTGAAGGAGATCGGCAGCCGCCACCCCGAGCTGACCTTCAAGTACACCGGGCCGTGGCCGCCGTATAACTTCGTCAACATCCGGCTGAAGCTGGAGCGGGCGGCGAAGTAAGCCCAAAGCCAACCACGTGATCATCCTCGACCGGCTCCTGGTGGGCAGCATCAAGTTCGTGCTCGGCAAGGTCGCCGCCGCCGTCGACCAGGAGCTCAACGACGACACCGCGCTGCGCGAGCAGCTGCTCGCCGCCCAGATGCAGGTGGAGCTCGGCGAGCTGACGCAGGCGCAGTTCGACGCGCTCGAGGCCGACATCCTGGCGCGGCTGCGCGAGATTCAGGAGCGCCGCGGCGCCGGGCCCCTCTCTCCGCTCGAGTACAAGATCACCGGCGCCGAAGCGCAGATCACCTTCGACCCCGACGACCGAGGCTAGCGCGTGCCGCCACCCTCGACGCAGGCCGAGCGTTGGTGGTTCTTCACCGGGAAGGGCGGGGTGGGCAAGACGACCTGCGCCGCGGCCTCGTCCCTCGCGCTCGCCGAGCGGGGCCACCGGGTGCTCGTCGCCTCGACCGACCCGGCCCACTCCCTGGGGGACGCCCTGGGGCAGGGGCTCACGGCCGCCCCGACGCGCGTCCGCGGCGCCGGCCCGCTCTGGGCGGTCGAGCTCGACGCCGACCGGGCGCTCTCGCGTTGGGTGCACGCGCGGCGCGACGTGCTCGCGCTGGCGGCCGAGCGCGGCACCTACCTCGACCAGGAAGACATCGAAGGCTTCCTGGCGCTCGCCTTCCCCGGCATCGACGCGCTCTTCGCGCTGCTCGAGCTGATGCGGTGGCACGACGCGCTCCAGCCCGAGCACGTGGTGGTGGACACCGCGCCCACCGGGCACACGCTCCGCCTGCTGCAGTCTCCACGGGTGTGGCGGCGCATCGGCGAGGTCATCGACCAGATGCAGGCCAAGCACCGCGTGATGCGGCAGGCGCTCGGCGGCGCGCACCGGGCCGACCAAGTCGATGCGCTGATCGACGAGCTGAACGGCTTCTCCACCCAGCTCACGCGCCTGGTGACCGACCCGGACCGGGCGCGCTTCCGCTGGGTGACCTTGGCCGAGCCGATGTCGATCGACGAGATGAACGATGGCCTGGACGCGCTCGACGGCCTGGGCGCCCCGGTGGAGGACGTCATCGTCAACCGGGTGCTGCCGCCAGGCCGCTCGCGCTGCCCCCACTGCCGCGCGCGCCGCTCGGTCGAAGCGCGGGCGCTCCGCCGCGTGGCCCAGGGCGTGGCGGTGCCCGTCCGGGTCATCGCGGAGGCCGCCGCCGAGCCGCGCGGATGGAAGGCGCTCGCCGCAGCGGGCCGGCAGCTCCATGGGCGGCCGCGCGCGCCCCGCCTCACCGCCCAGCCTCCCGGGCGCGGCGAGCGCTCCCAAGAGAAGGTCCGCGCGGGGAACGGCCCGGCCTTCATCGCCTCGCTGCCCGAAGGGCTCCGGCTGCTCGTCTGGTCCGGCAAGGGGGGCGTGGGCAAGACCAGCTGCGCCGCGGCGTCCGCGCTGGCGCTCGCCCGCGCGCGGCCACGACACAGGGTGCTCTTGCTCTCGGTCGACCCGGCGCCGTCGCTGGGCGACGCGCTCGGCATGAAGGTGGGCGACGAGACGACGCCGGTGCCGGGCTTCGAGAACCTGTGGGCGCGCGAGCTCGACGCGGATGCCGTGTTCGCCGCCCAGCGGGCGCGCTACCAGGCCGCGGTCGACGCGCTGTTCGACGGGCTCCGCGGCGCCTCGCGCCTCGACGCGGCCTATGACCGGGCGATTCTGCGCGACCTCATCGAGCTGGCGCCGCCGGGCCTCGACGAGCTGATGGGCCTGTTCTCGATGCTCGACGCCATCTTCCCAGTGGGCGCCCGCTCGAGCCCCGCGCTCGAGGCGGCCTTCGACCTGGTCGTGCTCGACACCGCGCCCACCGGCCACACCGAGAAGCTGCTGGCGCTGCCGCACGCGGCCGCCGAGTGGGTGCGCGCGCTGCTCGCCCTCCTGCTCAAGTACCGGCAGCTCGTCGGGCTCGGCCGGCTCGCCGAAGACCTGGTGCTCCTCTCCAAGCAGCTCAGGGCGTTCGACGCGCTCCTTCGAGACCCAACGCGGTGCCGCGTGGTGGCCGTCACCCGCGCCGGGCGGCTGCCCCGCGAGGAGACGCTTCGCTGGGTGCGCACGCTGCACGCACTGGGGGTGCGAGGGTGCGACGTGCTGATCAACGCGGTGACCCCAGGCCCCCGACCTGGCGCTCGCTGCGCCGGCTGCAGCCGCCGGGCGGCCCTGGAGCGCGCCGAGCACCGCGCGTTGATAGAGGGGCTGGTCGCCTTGCGCCGCCGGCGCGGGGCTGACATCTTGGCGCCGGCCTCGTATCCGTCACCGCACCGCCCATCCGCCCTTCTCAACTGGTGCCACGACTGGAGTCCACCGTGAGCTCACCGACGTCTGCGACTTACGCGTATTGCGCCGTTCGACACCCCACCAAGCCCTCCCTGCGCGGGTTGGGCGACGGGCTCCCCGGCCTATCGAGCACCCGCGCGCTGTCGGTGAAGAAGGGCGTCTGGCTGGTGGTCGCCGACGCCCCCCTCTCGACCTACGGAGAGGCGCCCCTCGCCGAAGGGCTCAAGAACTTGAACTGGGTCTCCGAGTGCGCGCTCGCCCACGAGCGGGTGGTGGAGCACTTCCGCGGCGCTTCGAGCCTGGTGCCCTTCAAGCTCTTCACCCTCTTCCTCGACGACAAACGCGCGCTCGCCCACGCCCAGGACAACCTGGCCCTGCTCGAGTCGGCGCTCACCCGGGTGAAGGACCGCGAGGAGTACGGCGTTCGGTTGACGCTCGACGCGCGCGCCGCGATGCGCGCCGCGCGCGAGCGCAACGTCGAGCGCATCACGAGCGGCCGCCACTACCTGCTCGCGAAGAAGGGCGCGAAGGACGCGGCGCGGCAGCTCTCCTCCCGCGCCGCCACAGTGGCGGACTCGCTGTTCGGCCTGTTGGCCAAGCGCGCGGTCGACGCCCGCCGCCGGCCTCCGCTCAACAACACCGCCCTCGGCGGGCGGCTGTTGCTCGACGCCGCGTTCCTGGTGCCGAAGAAGCGCGCCAGCGCCTTCCGCTCGCTGGTCGCCAAGCAGGCCGCGACGCTCTGGCGCGACGGGCTCGAGGTCGCGCTCACCGGCCCCTGGCCGCCGTACAACTTCATCGCGGGGGAGGCGTGAGCCCCCGACGTGGGGCGCTGCTCCAGCGCAAGCTGCTCCTCCCCGAGCCGGGCCAAGCCGCGCGACCGCGCAGCCACGCGCGAGACCGGGACGACGTCGACGAGCTCGTGGAGCGCGGCGACGCGTCGCTGCTCGACCTGGTCGACAACCTGCTCGCGCGCGGCGCGGTGCTCAACGCCGAGGCGGTGCTGAGCGTCGCGGGCGTCGATTTGGTCTACCTGCGCCTGACCGCCCTGCTCTGCGCCGCCGACCGGGTGCTGCCCCACGCGCGCCCGAAGCAGCGGAAGCGCTGAGGTCGCCGTGGGGCTGTACGTGTACGCGCTGCGCAAGACCGCGCCCCGCCGCCCGCCGCGCCTCAGGGGCCTCGCCTCGGCCCCGGTCCGCTGGCGGCGCGTGGGCGCGCTGTGGGCGGCGGTCTCGAGCTTGTGGCGCGCGCCCCGCGCGACGAAGCCCTCCTTGAGCACGCACGACGCGGTGGTGCGCGCGCTGTGGGTCGAGCGCGCGGCCGTGCTCCCGCTCGGCTTCGGCGTGTGGCTTGAGAACGAGCGCGCGCTCGCGGATGCGCTGCGGGCGCGGGGCGGCGACTTTCGCGACGCGCTCGCGGCGGTGAAGGGGCGCGCGCAGATGACGCTCCGGGTCTTGCGCACCGCGCCGGCCGCGGCCGTCCCCGCGCCGCGCGCGAGCGGCACCGCCTACCTGTCGTGGCTGCGCGACCGCGCGCGCGTCCGCGAGCTCGACCCGCTCCGGCCCGCGCTCGACAAGCTGACGCGCGCCGAGCGCGTGCACCGCCACGACGGCGAGCTGCTGCTGGCGAGCGTCTATCACCTCGTCGACCGCGCGCGCGTCGACCCATACTTGAGGGCGATCGCCGAAGCGCCCGCCGCCCCCGGCGTTCGGCTGATCGCGAGCGGCCCGTTCCCGCCTTACGCCTTCGGGCCCGAGCGCTTTTGAGCCAAAGTCCTTCGCATGCCCAAACCGCGCTCCAGCCGCCCCAAGCCCCGCGCCCGACGCGCGCGCCCGCAGCGCCTGGGCCCGCTCGAGGTGCGCGAGGTGACGGCGCTGCGCCAGGAGCTCGAGCGGCTGGCGCCCAAGCGCTCCGCGCGCTGGAACGCCGATCCGGAAGAGGTGCAGCGCTCGGTCGCGAAGCTCGTGCTCACCCTGGTCGATTTCCTGCGGCAGCTGCTCGAGCGGCAGGCCATTCGCCGCGTGGAGAACAAGACCTTGACCAAGAAACAGACGGAGGATGTGGGGCGAGCGTTGATGCAACTGGAGGACACCATTCGCGCTCTCGCCGTCCAGTTTGGAATTGATCCATCCGAGCTGAACTTGGAGCTCGGTCCGCTGGGTCGGCTGATGTAGGTGACCCGGCATTTGTCGGGGAGCAACCAGTCGAGCCCGGGCCAGGGCGGCGTTATGCTCAGCCATCCCTCGCCGTCCGGGCAAAGACCACCTTGGATCTGAACGCGAAAATCCCCGGCCGAATCCTGGTCATCGACGACGAGAAGTCAGCGCGCCTGTTGCTGGAGCGCATCTTGAGCCGCGCCGGCCACGAGGTGGTCCTGGCGGAGACCGGTGAGCAAGGCCTCGAGCGGCTCGCGCGCATGTCGTTCGATCTGCTGATCACCGACAAGAACCTGCCGGGCGTCGACGGCCTGGAGGTCGTCCGCATCGCGCGCACCACCCAGCCCGCGCTTCAGGCGGTGGTGATCACCGGCCTGCCCACGCCCGAGACGAAGACGCGCGCGCGCGAGCTCGGCGTCTTCTCGTACGTCACCAAGCCGTTCGGCGTGATGGACATTCTGGGCACCTGCGATGCGGCGATTCGCCTCGCGCGCGAGGGCATCGCCGCGCGGACGCCGTAGCCTCTCTTCCGTAGCCTTCGGAGGAAAGCCATCGAAGCGACTGCCGGCAACGCGCCTTCCGAACGCCTGCAGCTGCAAGACTGGCTGCTGCTCGCCGTCGCCTGCGTCGGCGCGGTCTCCTCCGGGGTGCTGCTCTCTCAGCCGCTCGGGTCGCGCGCGGCGCACGCCGCGGAGCAGGTGGCGCAGGTGAGCTCGACGGCCTCCGGGCTGCGCCGCCGCGCCGCGCAGAGCCTGGTGTGGGAAGACCTGACCACCGGCGCGCCGGTCTACGAAGCCGACTCGCTCTTCGTCCCGCCCGGGAGCGAGGCGCGCGTCACCTTCACCAACGGCTCGGTCCTGGAGATCGACGACAACTCGCTGGTGGTCGTCGAGTCCGCCGGCCGGCGCGAGCGGCTCACCATCGCGCTGCGGAAGGGCTCGCTCGTCGGCAGCGCCAGCCAGGGGCCGCTCGACATCCGCAGCGGCGAGGCCGTCACCACGCTCGACGGGCGGAGCGCGGCCCGGGTGGCGAACGAGGAGGCGCGCAGCGAGATCGAAGTGCTCGAGGGCGCCGCGCGGCTGCAGACCCCGTCGCACGCGGCCGAGCTGGGCCGGAACGAGCTCGCCGCCGTGGGCCAGGCGGGCGAGGTCCGCAAGTCGACCCCGCCGCGCGTGGCGCTCGAGTCGCCTCGGCGGCACGAACGGATCCGCTTCCGCGCGCGGCTGCCCACCGTCGCGCTCCGCTGGTCGGGCGAGCTGCCCTCTGGCGCGCGCGTCCAGATCGCCCGAGACCGCGGCTTCGGCTTCATCGCGGTGGGCGCGCCCGCGCGAGGCCACGGCTACGCCTTCGACCGCGCCGCGCCGGGGGTCTTCTGGTGGCGGCTGGTCGACGCGGCGGGCGCCCCGCTCTCCGAAGCGCGCCGCTTCTCGCTGCTCGAGGACGTGCCGCCCAAGCCCATCGGCCCCAAGCCCGACGAGGTGGTCTGGTCCACGCCGATTCGCCCCGCGCTCTTCGTGTGGAGCGAGGTGAAGGGCGTGAGCCGCTATCAGCTCGAGCTCGCGCGCGATCCAAGCTTCGCGCGCCTGGCGCACACCGAGCACGCCGAGCGGCCGCAGGTCTGGGTGAGCCACCCGTTGCCGGAGGGCGTCTACTACTGGCGCGTGCGCGCGGACGACAGCGAGCGCACCGACGCGCCCTACTCGAAGGCACGCGCGTTCCGCTTGATTCACAAGCCGCTGCCCGCGGCGCCCGAGCTGATGCGGCCGGAGCTCGAGGTGTCGCCATGACCGGCGCCCGCCTCCTCGCCGCGCTGCTGGCGTGCGCGTCGAGCCTGGCCCTGGCGCAGACGGCGAGCGTGGTCCTGCGCTGGTCGGCGGTCGAGGGGGCGCAGCGCTATGATTTGCAGATCGCCAAGGACCCGGCGTTCGAGCAGCGGGTGCTCGAGAAGTCGCTGCCCACCCCGGGCTTCCGCTGGGAGAAGCTGCCCGCCGAGCAGTTCTACTGGCGGGTGCGCAGCGTCGACGCCGAAGGCCGCGCCGGGCTGTGGAGCGCCGCGCAGACCATCGCTCGGGCCAACGCACCGCCCTCGCCGCTCGCGCCCGACGACGGCGCCAAGCTGGCCTGGGACGGCGAGCGCCCCGAGGTCGAGCTCCGGTTCGAGTCGAGCCCGGTCTTCAAGGCGTTCATCGTCGAGGTGGCGGGCGACGCGTCTTTCTCCGGCGCCCGCACGTTCGAGACGAGCGCGCCGAGCTTGGCGCTGCCGCTCACCCAGACGGGCGCGCTGCGCGAGCGCGTGCGCGGCGTCGACCTGGAAGGGCGGACGAGCGAGCCGAGCCCCGCGCGGCAGCTGCGCGTCACCCCCGGGGCGCCGCGGACCCGGCCGGTGGCGAAGCCCACCTGGGCCCCCGCGGCGCCGCTAACCCTCTCGTGGCTGCCCGCGGGCGGCGCCCAGAAGTACGAGGTCGAGCTCCAAGGCCGCGGCAAGCCGCTCGCGAGGAAGACCACGGCCGGCACCGAGCTGACCTTCACCCCGCCCGGCCCCGGCCCCTACCGCTGGCGCGTGGTGGCGGTGGACGCGGTCGGCACCCGAGGCGACTGGACCGACTGGTTGACGTTCGAGCTGCGCCTTGGGCCGCCCGAGCTGGTGACGCCCGCGGACGCGCAGCAGCTCGCGCGCGCGGCCGCGCCCTCGGCGCACCTGCGCTGGAAACCGGTGGCCGGCGCGGAGAGCTACCGCGTCGAGGTGGTCGCGCTGGACGGACGGCTGGTGCGCGGCGAGCAGACGCGCGCGGTCGAGCTGCCGCTCGGGCTCGAGCTGCCGCCTGGCACCTACCGCTGGACCGTCCACGCGCTCGACGCGGGCCTGCAGCCTTCGTCTTCCGCGCCGGCCCGCACCTTCGTGGTGCACGACGCGCCGCTCGCGCCGCCGCAGCAGGCGAGCGCCGGCGCCGCTGGAGGACCGGCCGCGCCCGACGCCGTGGAGCGCCGCTGGACCGCGGGCGCGCAGCTCGGCTGGTTCACCAATTTCGGGAGCCTCACTTCGCCTTCGCTCGCGCTCGTCGCGGCCTACCGCACGCCCTACGCGCGCGAGCGCCTGCTCGTGTCGGCGCGCCTGGCGGTGCACGGCGGCGGGCGCGCGCTGCCGCCCTTGCCCGTGTCGCAGGAGGTCTGGCAGAGCAGCGCGCAGGTGGTGCCGCTCTCGGTGTTGGGGCTCTACGAGCACCCGCTCGACGGCTTCCTCGTACACGGCGGCCTGGGGCCCACCTTGAGCTGGGTGCGCGTCACCTTGGGGCCAGAGGTTCAAATGGGCCCGGTGCTCGGCGCGCAGGCGGTCGCCGGCGGCGCGCGCGCGTGGGGCATCGGCGACGTCTTCGCCGAGCTGTCCTATCTCTACGCCCCCTTCGCGTCGGACACCTTGAAGGTGCGCGCGGGCGGCTTCACGCTGTCTGCGGGCTATCGGGTGAGGCTGTGATGCGCGCCGCTTGGGCCATCCCGTGTCTCTTCCTCACCGCCGCCTGCGCGCGCGACGCCGGGCCGGCGCCCACCTTGACCCAAGTCGCGCCGAACACCGGAGAGCTGACCGCGGCGACGGCCGTGCGCGTGCTGGGCGAAGGCTTCCAGCCGCTGGTCCGGGTGGACCTGGACGACGCCGAGCAGGTCCAGGTGCAGGACGTGTTTCGGCTCGAGCTGCAGCGGACCGAGCAGCGCCATCCGATCGGCAATGTCGTGCGCGTGAGCGCCAACGAGCTGATGGCGGAAGTCCCCGCGGGCTTGCCGGCCGGGAGCTACAGCCTGCGGCTGGTCGACCCGCGCGGCCGCGAGGCCTTCCTCGCCACCGCCTTCACCGTGCTCGCCACCCGGTGCGGCCCGAGCGCGTGCGTCATCGACCGCGCCTGCGTGGCCGCGGGCACGCTGCGCCCCGGCAACACGTGCGAGGCCTGCGTCCCCACCGTCGCCACCAACCGGTGGACCGTGGTGCCCGACGGCAGCCCGTGCGTGGACGGCGACGACTGCTCGCAGGGCGAGACCTGCAGCGCCGGCGTCTGCGGCGCGCCGACCCACCTAGGCCCTTGCACCGCCGACCTATGCCACGGCGCCGGCTGGTGCCACCCCGTCACCCGGAAGTGCCCCGCGCCGCGGCCGAACGGCACTCCATGCGATGACCAGAACGCCTGCACCCTGGGCGAGAGCTGCCAGGACGGCTGGTGCGGACAGCCGGGCGTTCTCGTGCAGTGCTCCGCAACCGCCTGCCGCCCGGCCGGCGTTTGCGAGCCCGCCACCGGCCAGTGCGTGCATCCCCCCGGCCCCGACGGCGCCGCCTGCGACGACCAGAACCTCTGCACCCAGAGCGACACCTGCGGCGCCAACGGGTGCCGCGGTCAGCCCGCCTGCGGCAACACCGCGCCGCGCGCCTGCCTCGCGGTCTCACCCGCCGCGGGCGCGAGCGGCACCACCTTCCACTTCGACGCGACCTGCTCGAGCGACGCCGAGGAGCTCCCCGCCGCGCTGGCCGCCCGCTTCGACTTCGACGGCGACGGCACCTTCGACTCGGCCTTCTCGCCGAGCCTGACCGCCACCCACACCTTCGCCGCGACCGGCGCGTTCCGCGCGGTGGTCGAGCTGAAAGACCCGAGCGGGCTCACCAGCTGGGCGGCGCGCACGGTCTGGGTGAGCGCGGCGGCCGACGAGGTCGTCGTGGACACGGTCGCCGACGAGAGCGACCCGAACGCCACGCCCGCCGCGCCCGGCGGCGCGGGGCTGTCCTTGAGAGAGGCCATCCTCTACGTGAACGGCGCCAACGCGCCGAAGGTGATTCGCTTCGCGCGGCCGATGCGCCTGGTGCTCGGCGCGCTGCCGCCGCTCCAGCCCGCCGGGGCCGCCATCGTCGGCGGCGACGGCCCCGTGCTCGACTTCTCGGCGAGCAACGGCGGCAGCTGCCTCACGCTCGCGGGCGCCAACCAGGCGTTGGTCGCGGTGGAGGCGCTGGGCTGTCCGGGCGTCCTGGTGCACGTCACGGGGCAGTCCGTCGCCATCGTCGACTCGCGCTTGTCGGGCGGCGGCGCCGGCCTCCAAGGCGTGCGGGTGAGCGGCGCGCTCGCCCGGGTCGGCCCGGGCAACGTGCTGTCGGGCTTCGCCGGCAGCGCGGTGGTGGTGCGGGCGGCGCAGGCGGCGGTCGACGGCAATCGCCTGCGCGAGAACCAGGTCGCGGTGGAGCTGCAGAACGGCGCCGACCAGACGCTGGTCCAGCGCAACCGGCTGCATCGAAACGGCACCGGCGTGTCCGGCAACCGCGCGCAGAGCCCCGCCCTCCGGCACAACACGTTTCACGCCACCACCCAGTCGGCCATCCAGCTCACCGGCAGCGTGAACGCCGCGTCGATCCGCAACAACATCGTGGTGGGCAGCGGCGCCCGCGCGCTCGACGCGCCGCCGCCCGCGCTGGCCGAGACCAGCCCCAACCTCTCCTTCGGCAACGCGCAGGCCAGCGCGCTCGAGCAGGGCCCAAACCTCACCGCCGACCCGCTGCTGCTCGGACCCGCCGCGGAGGACTTCCGGCTCGCGCCCACCAGCCCCGCGCTGAACGCGGGCGTCGATTCGGGGCTCGACCTGAACGGACCTTCGGGAGGAAACTTCAACGGCTCGGCGCCCGACCTGGGCGCGGAAGAGATGCCTTGATGCGGCTGTCGATTCGAACGCAGATCGTCGCGCTCATCGCCGCCCTGCTCATCGGCGCGACCTCGGCCTACCTCTACCTGGCGGCCAACCTGGTCACCCAGGACAAGGTCGCCACGCTGTTCGACTTGAGCTCCCGCCTCGCGCTCACCCTCTCCGACCAGCTCTCGTCCTCGACGCTGAGCCTGGTCGAGAAGCTCCTCTTCTTCGGCGCGGAGCAGGCCGACGCCAACGACGCGAGCCACCGGCACGCCACCGCGCTGTTCGCCAGCGACGCCGACGTGCTCGCGCTCGAGGTGTGGCAGCGGAGCGACGGCGATGACTTCCGGCGCACCTACCGCTACGTCGACGCCGCGCGGCTCGCGTCGATCAACCTGGCCCCAGGAGAGCTGGACGAGTCGCGCCGGCTCAACCCGCTCTCGTTCCCCGTGTTGATGGACGAGCGCGTGCTGCTCGAGAACGTGAGCGTGCCGCCCGACGTGGCGCTCTTGCGCGTGGCGGCGATGAGCGGCGACGGCCGGCGCGCGGTGGTCGCCGAGCTGCGCCCCGACCTGCTCCTCAAGACGTTCAGCGGCGCCACCGACTCCGCGGCCTACCTGCTCGGCTACCTGGTCGACGGCCGCGGGCGGGTGGTGGTGCACCCCGACCCGGCGAAGGTGATTCACCGCGCCGACCTGAGCCAGAGCCCGGTGGTGCGCGACGCGCTCGGCGCCAACGTGCGCCGCGGCGCCCGCGAGTTCACCGCCGAAGGCCGCGACCTCCTCGCCTCGTACGCGCAGCTGTCCTTGGGGCGGCTCGCGGTCGTCGTCGAGGCGCCGAAGGCCGAGGCGCTCAAGGCGTCGGCCGAGCTGGCCCGCCGCTCGCTCCTGCTCGCGCTCGGCGTCATCTCGCTCGCGCTGCTGGCCAGCCTCTACTTCTCGCGGCGGCTCACCGCGCCGCTGCGGCGGCTCGAGCAGACGATGGCCCGCGTCTCGCGCGGCGAGTTCGGCGTCGAGGTGCCCATCACCAGCCGCAACGAGATCGGCGCGGTGGGCGCGGCCTTCAACAAGATGAGCCGCGAGCTCTCCGAGCGCGAGACGCAGCTGGTGCAGAAGAACGAGCAGCTCATCCAGTCCGCCAAGCTCTCCGCGGTGGGCGAGCTCGCCGCCGGGCTCGCGCACGAGGTCAAGAACCCGATGACGGGCATCGTCGGCTTCGCGCAGCTCGGCCGCTCGACGCAGAGCCTGACCGAGGCGCACGAGTACTTCGGCCGCATCGAGCAAGACAGCCAGCGCGCGAACAGCATCCTGCAGAACCTGCTCAGCTTCGCGCGCCCGTCCGAGGTCACCCACGAGAAGCTCGACCCCAACGCGGTGGTCGAAGGCGGCCTCACGCTCGCCGCGCATCAGCTCAAGGTCGGCGGGGTGCGCATCGACAAGGAGCTGTCGAGCCCGCTGCCGCTCATCGAAGGCAACCAGAACCAGCTGCAGCAGGTGCTGCTCAACCTCTTCATCAACGCCGGCCAGGCGATGGAGGGCGTCGAGGACAAGCGGCTTGTGGTGCGCACGCGCAGCGACGGCAACGGCGCGGTGCTCATCGAGGTGAAGGACACCGGCGTCGGCATGAGCGAAGAGGTGCGGCAGAGAATCTTCGCGCCTTTCTTCACCACCAAGCCCCGCGGCAAAGGCACGGGCCTGGGGCTCTCGGTGAGCCAGAGCATCGTCGCGCAGCACAAGGGCGAGCTGCTTGTCGAGAGCGCGCCCGGCCAAGGCAGCACCTTCACCCTGCGCCTGCCTGTGGTCGTTGTTTGAGCGCTTGGCCTGGAGGGCAGGCATCGGGTCGGCCACCGATGGCTCGCGCTTCGATGCTTCGAGCAACAGCCAAGACACGACCGCCCTCACGGTCTGCAGCGCCTCGCATGTCGTCTGCGGGGTAACCCGCCCCCCTCGGGCGGGGGATAGGTTTCCCCACCCATCGCCACCGGCCCCGAGCCCGGCGCGGGCCTACATGCGCGGACCGCTCCCACCTGGAGTAGAGAGGCGCAGCGCGGCGTCGGTACCATTTCGCCCATGCCTACCGCGACGAACGCCCTCGCCGACGAGCGGCCCACGTTGAACGTGAAGTACTCGAGCCGCCGGTCTCTGCTCGGGCTGGCGGACCCCAAGCCATCCGAGCCGACGTTGTTCGTGCCCTCCACCGAGCGCGTCGTGGTCGGCGCGTCGCTGCGGCTCAAGGTCTCGTTCGCGGACTGCGGCAAGAACTTCCACGTCACCGGCCAGGTCCGCGAGGTGCGCGAGTCCTTGGGCCAGCGCACGGGGTTCACCTTGCTCGTGACCACCGCGGCGGAGCGGCGCGCCTTCACCGCGCTGCTCGCCTTCTGCGCGCGCAATCAAGAGCCCGCCAAGCGCTTCAGCACCTCCATCGCGTGCACCGTGCGCGTCGGCGCCGAGCAGTGCACTGGGCGCATCCGCGACGTGTCGATGACCGGGGCCTTCATCGCCGTGAACAAGCCGAGCGTGCTCAAGGACGGCGCGACCATCGACGTCGAGTGGCGCGCCGGGTTCCTCAATTTAGGCAAGACCCGCCTCAAGGCCCAGGTCGTGTGGCGCGGCGAGAAGCAAGGCGCCATCGGAATCGGCGCCCAGTTCCTCGACGGCACGCAGCAGGTGCTCGCCGCGCTCAAGAAGAACGGCGTGTTTCCGTCCTAGTTCGCAAGCACCGACGTTCGCCGCTGCGCCCGCGAATCCCGGCCCCTCCCCCTCCCGGCCGACGCCCATTCGACGGCGATGTTCCCAGCGCTACTTCGCGCCCGCGACGCGCCGGCCTTCCTCCAGCACCTCGTCGGCGCCGCCGTGCAGCACCACCCAGCCCACGGTGTGCTCGCTGCGCGCGAGCGCGTCCTTGCCCTCGCCCTTGGCCACCTCGAGCCAGCCCTTGGGCTTGCCCTGCGAGGCGTACTCGACGCGCAGCACCACCTTCGGCTCTCCGCCCTTCGGCGCCTCTCCCTTGCCGAGCAGCTCGATGACCATCAGCCGGTTCCACAGCTTGTCGTGCCAGTTGCGCGCGAAGTCGTCCGGCTTGTCGGGCGCCGCCTTCGGCGCGAGCTTGGCCGTCTGCGGCGACGCGGCGCCGGTCTGCACGTACTCCTTCGAGGCGCCGTCCGCCTGGACGGTGAGCGCGTCGAACTCGCTCTGCTTGAACGCGTGCAGGCGGCGGTCGATGGGCATGGTGCTCGTCGGATTCAAGTCGGCGAGCGTGGTGGTCGGCATCAGGTACACGCGGCCGGTCCCCTCCTCGCGGATGTAGGGCGAGCCCACGCCGGGCGACGGGGCGCTCACGGTGTAGGCGCGGGGGACGCCGCGCGCGGTGACCTCCAGCTTGCGCCCGCTGCCCTCGAGCCCCAGCTCGCCGAGCTTCTCCTTCGGGAGCACGCCCAGGTCGCGCACCGCGCGCAGCGGCGCGAACAGGTCGAACGTCTTCTCCGCCCGGTCGCTGCCGCGCAGGTCACGCGGCGGCGGGGCTGGAACGCCCGCCTCGGCCGCGCCGTCCGCGCCGGCAGGCTGGGGGTCGATGCCCTGCCGCACCCAGATGGCGGGCTCGTCGCCGCCCTTGCCGCGGGTCAGCTCGATCCACTTGTCACCGTCTTGAAAGCGCACCTTCTCCAGCGCGTTCTTGCCGATGTCGAGCGCCACCACGTCGCCGCGCGTCGCCTCCGCGGGCCGCTGCCAGGTCACGTACGCCGCGACGAGCGCCCCGACGGCGAGCACCCCTTGCACTGCCGCGCCACGCGCCTTCATGACTGCGCCTCCCGAGCGGCGGCCTGCGGGGCCCGTTTGCGGCTGCTGCGCTTCTTTCGGGACGCCACCAGCCCCAGGGCCACCACCAGAACCGGAACCGCGAAGATGGTCGAATAGAACAGCGCCGAGCTCTGCTTGCCGGTGAGCCGAATCGGCGCGTCGACCTCGGTGTTGGTGACGCCGGAGATCGCCTCGTCGCCCGACAGCCACTTCACCGCGTCGGCCATGTAGAGCACGTTGCCCAGCGAGACCTGCAGCACCTCGTCGGCCACCGCGTCGGAGTCGCCCAGCACGATGGCGCGCCCCTCCTCTTCGGTCTTCAGGCTCTCCGCCCGCCGCGTCACCGCCGCCGCCACGCCGTAGGCGCGCCGGCTCTCGTCGGGGTCGAAGCCGAAGTTGGCGTTCCCGTCGACCCAGGTCTTCGGGTGGGCCCGCACCGACGCGTCGACGATCAGCTCGGCGGGGTGCTGCGGCAGCTCCTCCACCGCGCCGGCCTTCATCAGGTACATCGGGTAGCCCGAGCGCGACAGGTTGGTGACCGACGGGTGCGACGAGAACGTGTTGGTGCCGATGATGGCGCGGTCGCTCACCTGCATGTCGCGCCGCGCGTACGCCTCGTCGTTGGCGAGCATCTTCGGGGTGAACGACAGCCCGAGCGGCTCGACCAGCTCCTGGAAGTCGTGCCCCACCTCGGGGTCGAGCGCGTAGAACACGCGGCCGCCGCGCGCCACGTACGCCTTCAAGGTGTCGGCTTCCGCCTGCGAGAACGGCGAGGTCGGGCCGATGACGAGCACCGCCGCCGCGTCCTTCGGAATCTCGCTCGCCAGGCCGTCGGCCGCGCTCAGGGCGCGCGGCTCGTAGTTCAGCGCGCGCAGCCGCTCGCGAATGAAGCGCGCGGTGGTGCGCTGGTCGCCCAGCACGGTGTTGTCCTCGCCGCGCTCGCCGTGACCGGTGGTGAAGTAGATGGTCCGCGTCGACCGCGCGACGCGCATCAGCGCCTTCTGGAAGTCGCTGTCCAGGTTGCGCAGCTTGCCGCGCGCCTTCTCCAGCTCGACGCCCACCTGAAGCGGCTCGCGGTTCGCGTCGCGCCGCACCACCAGCACGCCGTTGCCCGAAATGCCGAACTCCTTGGCCTTCGCCGGCTCGAGCGCCTGGTCGTACACCTTGACCTGGAACATCGGGGACTCGGCGGCGAGCGGGTCCAGGTACGACTTGAGCTCTTCGGCCACGTCGTTCGCCGGCGGGTAGAACAGCGCGATCTCCACTGGCTTGTCGAGCGCCCGGACCATCTTCACCGTCGCGTCGCCGGGCTTGGCGGTGCGGAAGTACGAGAGGTCGACCTTCGCGTTGCGCTCCTCGGCGACGTACATCAGCGCGAACGCGAAGACGATGGCGCAGGTCAAACCCAGGCCGGTCATCATCGCGTCGCGCACGCGGCCGGTCTCGACTTGCGGCGCGCGCGCCATCGCCGCGTACGACAGCTCCATCAGCCAGGTGGTGATGAGCGAAGTGGCCATCAGGACGGGCCACAGCACCGCGAGCACCACCGCGAGCTTGGGCGAGCTCTGCGACAGCGCGCTGCCCGACCACTTCACCATCACGTCGGACTGCGCGAAGTAGATGGCCAGCGCCGCGAGCGCGACCACGCCGAGGCCCAAGAGCGCCTGCTCCACCTGCCGGCGCTCGGCCTTCTCAGAGAACGCGCGGAAGCCGCGCAGCGCCACGCCGGCCACGGCGACGAGCACGCCGACGACGGCGATGGCCCCCTGCGCCGAGCCGGGGCCGACGATGACCTGCGCGGTGTAGACCAGCACCAGGCCGAGCAACCAAACGAGCGAGACGACAAAGCTGGGGAGCGCCATGGCTTACCTCCACCTCCGCGCTTCGAGCACGCGCGTGGCGCCGAAGAGCGCCAGGTACGTCACCAGCCCGAAGTAGACGATGTGCTTCACGTGCACGAGCCCCTGCTGGAACGGGCGCATGTGCGGGTACCAGGAGAGCACCTCGAACACGCGCGAGAGCGGCCGCTCGGTGACGCTGGCGACCAGCCACGCGATGGTGAGCGACACCGCGAGGATGGCGCCCAGGATGGCCGCCAGCACCTGGCTCTTGGTGAGCGCCGAGCCGAAGATGCCGATGGCGAGCGACGCGCTGCCGACCAGGAACAGGCCCAGGTAGCCGGCGGCGACCTGGCCGAGCGACACCTTGCCGTACGCCATCACCAAGGCCGGCATGTAGAAGCTCGCCAGCAGGAAGATGGACAGGAACGCGAGCGCGGAGAGGAACTTGCCGAGGACGATCTCCCCGTCGCGCACCGGCGACGAGTACAAGAGCGCCACCGTGCCGGTCTGCCGCTCCTCGGCGAGCAGCCGCATCGAGAGCAAAATCGCGCAGAACATGGTGAGGCCGCTCGACCAGAGGAAGAAGTCGCTCAACACCTCGGACGACTTCTTCGACACGCCGGGCAGCGCGAAGGCATTGAACGCCAGGCCCTGCACGAACAACACGCCCGCGATGATGACGTAGCCGCTCATCGTGCGCAGATAGGCCGACAGCTCGCGGCGGGCGATCAAGAGCACCGTGCGCATCTACGCAGCCTCCTTGTCGTGGGTGAGCTTCAAGAAGATGTGCTCCAGCTTTCCGGCGCCGCGGTCGATGCGGAGCACGTCCAGGTTGGCTTGCACCAGCGCCCGCGCGATGGCGGGCCGCGTGTCGGCGTTGGTGCTCGCCTCCAGCGTGGCGACCCCCGCCTCCTCGCGCACCACCTTCGCCGACGTCACGCCCGCGACGCCCTGCACCACCTCGAGCGCCTTGGCCGCCGGCGCGCGCACCTCGATGGCGACCGTGCCGCTGCCGCCGAGCTGACGGCCCAGCTCCTCCTCGGTGCCCTGCGCGACGATCTCGCCGGCCTGGATGACCAACAGCCGGTCACACACCTGGCTGATCTCCGAGAGGATGTGGCTCGAGACCAGCACGGTGTGCTCGCCCTTGAGGGAGCGCACCAGGTTGCGCATCTGGACGATCTGCACCGGGTCGAGCCCGCCGGTCGGCTCGTCCAGGATGAGCAGCTTGGGCTTGTGCACCATCGCCTGCGCCACGCCGACGCGCTGGCGGTAGCCGTGCGAGAGCGCGCCGACCACCTCGCCGTCGACGTCGGTGAGCGCGGTCTTCTCCTCGACCTCGGCCACCCGCGCCTGGACCTCGTTCGCCGGCACCCCGCGCAGCTGCGCGACGAACGACAGGTAACCGCCGACCGTCATCTCGTCGTAGAGCGGCGGCGTGTCGGGCAGAAAGCCGATCCGCTTGCGGATCTCGTGCGGGTCGCGGACCACGTCGTAGCCGTCGATGGTGACCTGGCCGCTGGTCGGCAGGAGCACGCACCCCAGGACCTTGAGCGTGGTCGTCTTCCCCGCGCCATTGAGACCGAGAAAACCGATGACCTCGCCGCGCTCGATGGTGAACGACAGGTCTCGAATCGCCGCGTGGTCCCCGTAGTACTTGGTCAGCCCTTGAACGGAAATCATGTGCTGGACCCAACTTTCAGGAGTGAACGCCCTCAATTCAACGACTTGGCTTGAGAGTCAAGCGACTTCGGACAGCGGACAAACCGGGTACATTCCCGGCGAAATGGCGAGTGACTTCGACGTGACGCGGGCCGTTCAAGTCCTCCAGGCGGGAGGGCTGGTCGCGCTGCCGACCGAGACGGTGTACGGGCTCGCCGCCGACGCCGAGAACGAGCTCGCCGTGCGGCGCATCTTCGCGGTGAAGGGCCGCCCCGCCACGCACCCGCTCATCGTGCACATCGCCAACGCGCAGGCGCTCTCCCGCTGGGCGAGCGCGGTGCCGCCCGAGGCGCGCACCTTGGCGCAGACCTTCTGGCCCGGGCCGTTGACCCTGGTGCTGCCGCGCAGCGCGCGCGCGTCGGATGTGGTGACGGGCGGCCAGCCCACCGTCGCGCTCCGGGTGCCGGCGCACCCGCTCGCGCGGCAGGTCCTCGCCCAGCTGCGCGGCGGCCTCGCGGCGCCCTCCGCCAACCGCTTCGGCAAGGTGAGCCCCACCACCGCCGAGCACGTGCGGGCCGACCTGGGCGACGAGGTCGACTTCATCCTCGACGGCGGGCCGTGCGAGGTGGGCGTCGAGTCGACCATCGTGGACCTGTCGGGCGAGGTGCCCGCGGTGCTCCGGCCGGGCGGCGTGCCGCTCGAAGCGCTCGAGGCCGCGCTGGGGCGGACGCTGACCGTCCGCGCGCACGGCGACGTCCGCGCGCCCGGGATGCTGCCGTCGCACTATGCGCCCCGCGCGGGGCTCGAGCTGGTCGCGCCGGATCAGCTCGTCTCGCGCGCCGCGGTGTTGGCGGGTGAAGGGCGAAGGGTCGCGCTGCTGGCCCCTGCGGGCGTGCCGGTCCCGGCGGGGGCCACGCTCTTCGACATCCCGGCCGACGCGGCGGGTTACGCGCGAGCGCTCTATGCGCGGCTGCGCGACATCGACGCGGCGGGCTTCGAGGTCATCGTCGCTGCGCCGCCCCCGGAGTCTGGGCTGGGCCTCGCGGTGCGGGACCGGCTGCGGCGCGCGGCGACAAGGCGGGACTGAGGCGGCGGGACAAGCCGTCGCCGTGAACGGCCTTCACCGCCTCCCCCTCGCCAACTCCGCCACCGCCTTGACCCACGCCGGGCTCGCGTTGAGCGAAGGAACCAGCTCGAGCGCTTCGCCTCCTGCCGCCAGGAAGCTGTCCTTCGCGCGCAGGCCGACCTCTTCCAGCGTCTCCAGGCAGTCGGCCACGAACGCCGGGCACATCACCGCGAGCCGCTTGACGCCCTGCTTGGGAAGCTCCTGGAGCAGCACGTCGGAGAACGGCTGGATCCACTTCGACGTCAGCCGCGACTGAAACCCGACGCTGTAGCGCGCCTGCGGCAACCCCAGCCGCTCGGCCAGCGCGCGCGCCGTGAAGTAGCACTGCGCCCGGTAGCAGTTCGCGTTCACCGCCGAGATGGCGTCGCAGCAATCGGGCCGCTTCAAACAGTGCTCGCCCGTCGCGTCCAGGTCGGTGACCTGGTTCTGCGGCAGCCCGTGGAAGCTGAAGAGCAGGTGGTCCGGCCGCATCGACTCGAGCACCGGCCGCGCGACGGCGGCGAACGCGTCGAGGAACGGCGCGAACGCGTAGAACGCCGGCACCCACTGCACCTCCGCGTCCGGCCACGCCCGCGCGAGCACCGCCTTCACCTCGTCGTGCACCGACTCGGTCGAGGACGTCGCGTACTGCGGGTACAGCGGCAGCACCGTGAGCGCCTGCACCCCGCGCTCCTTCAGGCGCTGGAGCCCGTACTCGATCGACGGCGTGCCGTAGCGCATGGCGAGCTCCACCGCGAACTCGCTGCGCAGCTCGGCGGCCACCGCCTGCGTCAGGTCCTCGCCGTGGAAGAGCAGCGGGGAGCCGCGCTCGGTCCAGATCTTCCGGTACGCCGCGGCCGAGCGCTTGGGCCGAAACGGCAGGATGATCAACTGGAGCAGCAGCCAGCGCCCCACCGGATTCAAGTCGATGACGCGCGGATCCCCCAGGAACTGGCGCAGGTACCGCCGCACCGGCCGGGTTTGCGGCGCGTCGGGGGTTCCCAGATTGACGAGGAGCAGGCCCTTCAATGCAACGCGTGGGGTTGGGTGAGCGCGAACTCACCGATCTTCGCCTCGAACTTCTCTCCGTCCGGGCGCTCCATGAAGTAGCTGCCGCGCATCGTCCCGAACGGCGTTCGCAGCATCGCCCAGCTGGTGTACTCGAACCGCTCTCCCGGCGAGAGCTTCGGCTTCTTGCCGACCACGCCCTCGCCGCGCACCTCCTCGACCTTGCCGTTGGCGTCGGTGATCACCCAGTGGCGGCTCTTGAGCTGCGCCGGCTGGGTGCCCACGTTCGAAATCTCGACCGTGTACATGAAGGCGAACTGAGAGGTCTCGGGCGAGGAGCGCTCCGGCCAGTACGCGGGCTTCACACTGACGCGGATGCCATCGGTGGTGGTGACCGTCATGGGTGTCCGCGAAATCTTGCAGCAACGCCCTAGCGGCGCAACGGATCCTTCAGGACCACCAAGGACCGCGCGAGCAAGGTGATGTGGCCGCGGGCGGCGAGCCGCATCGGCGCGGCGTCGAGGCGCGCTGTGTCCACCACCAAGTCCCACCCTTCCGCCCACTCCACCGCCGGCAGTGTGAAGGTCACCGACCCGTGGTGCGCGTTCATCAGCACGAGCAGGGTGTCGCCCACCAGCCGCCGCCCCTGCGGATCGCGGGTGGGAATCGCGTCGCCTCCCAGCAGGTAGCCCAGCGACTTGCAGAACGGCAGCCCCCAGTCCTCCGCCGTCATCTCCTGCCCGTCGGGGCGAAACCACACCAGGTCCTTGAAGCGCGAGTCGCCGATGTTCGCGCCCTGAAAGAAATGGCGGCGCTGCAGCACCGGCTGCTCCTTGCGCAGCTGAATCATCCGAGCGGTGAACTCGAGCAGCGCCTTCTTCGGCTCAGTCAGATTCCAGTCGACCCAGGAGAGCGCGTTGTCCTGACAATAAGCGTTGTTGTTGCCGCGCTGGGTGCGGCAGAGCTCGTCGCCGGCCAAGAGCATCGGCGTGCCTTGAGACAAGAACAGCGTGGCGATGAAGTTCCGCTTCTGCCGGTCGCGCAGCCCGTTCACCAGCGGGTCGTCGGTCTCGCCCTCCACGCCGCAGTTCCACGCGTAGTTGTCGCTCGCGCCGTCGCGGTTCGCCTCGCCGTTCGCCTCGTTGTGCTTCTGCTCGTACGTCACCAGGTCGTGCAGGGTGAAGCCGTCGTGCACCGTGACGTAATTCACCGACGCGGTGGGCCGTCGCCCCGAGAGCTTGAACAGGTCGGACGAGCCGGTGAGCCGGTAGCCCACCTCGGCGGCCTGCCGGTCGTCCCCCTTCCAGTACTTGCGGATGGTGTCGCGGTAGCGGTCGTTCCACTCCGACCACAGCACCGGGTAGTTCGCGAGCTTGTAGCCGTCGGGGCCGACGTCCCACGGCTCGGCGATGAGCTTGACGCGCGAGAGCACCGGGTCCTGGTGGAGGACCTGAAAGAACGGCGCGTTCCGGTCGAAGTCCCCCTCGCCCACCCGGCCCAGCTCGGTCGCCAGGTCGAAGCGAAAGCCGTCCACCCGCATCTCCTGCACCCAGTAGCGCAAGGAGTCGACCACCAGCTTCACCGCCGCCGGGTGGCGCAGGTTCAAGCTGTTGCCGCAGCCGGTGAAGTCCATCATGTAGCGGGGGTCTTCGCCGTTGAGCCAGTAGTACGCCGCCTGGTCGAGCCCGCGCAGCGACAGCGTGGGCCCCAGGTGATTGCCCTCGCAGGTGTGGTTGTAGACGACGTCGAGGATGACCTCGATGCCCTCCCGGTGCAGCGCCTTGACCATCTGCTTGAAGTCGCGCACCTGCCCGCCCCGCGAGCCCTGGCTCGAGAAGCGCTGATCCGGCGCGAAGAACCCCAGCGTGTTGTAGCCCCAGTAGTTCGTCAGCCCGCGCCCGACCAGAAACCCTTCGCTCACCGCCTCGTGCACGGGGAGCAGCTCCACCGCGGTGATGCCGAGCTTCTTCAAGTGCGCGATGACGGCCGGGTGCGCCAGCCCCGCGTAGGTGCCGCGCGCCTCGGGCGGGACGTCGGGGTGCTGCGCGGTGAAGCCCTTGACGTGCAGCTCGTAGAGGATGGTCTTGCGCCACACGTGCTCGGGGCGGCGGTCGTCTCCCCAGTCGAAGTCGTCGGCCACCACCACCGACTTGGGAACCCCGGCCGCGTCGTCGAGCAGGTCGCACGTCAGGTCGCGGTCGCTCGAGCCGGGGTCGTAGCCGAACACCGGCGCGCCCCAGTCGAGCGTCCCGGTGATCGCCCGCGCGTACGGGTCGACGAGCAGCTTGTGGTGGTTGAACCGGTGGCCGCCCTCGGGGTCGTACGGCCCCCGGGCGCGAAAGCCGTACAGCGCGCCGGGCTTCAGCCCGGGCACGTAGCCGTGCCACACGTGCGAGGTGACGTCGGTGAGCCGCAAGCGCTGGAGCTCGCGCGACGGGTCGTGCGCGTCGAAGAGGCAGACCTCCACCCACTCGGCGTGCTCCGAGTAGACCGCGAAGTTCACGCCCTTGCCGTCGTAGGTGGCGCCCAGGGGGTACGGCACTCCCGGCCACACGTCGCTCGCGCCATCCGTCATCGACTAGCTTCGATACAACAGCGCGGCGGGAAAGAGCTCAAAAAGTTCCTGAATCGGCAGCAGCCACCGCCCCTCGCGCTGCTGCGGCCGCCGCCGAAGACCGCTCAGCGCGTCCACCCACTCTCCCTCCGCGCCGTCGGGCAGCTCGAGCCAGGTCCCGTGGAACGCGGTGGACAGCGCCTTCGCTTCGGACAAGAGCGAGAGCGTGAGCCGCGGCACCACCGTGAGCGCGGCCTCGCCGCCGAAGGACCGCATGAACGAGAGCACGTGCTCGGCGCGCCGGCCGGTGGCGTCGAGCGGCCGGTAGTCGCCGCGCTGAAACACCGCGGGCAGGCGGCGGCGGAGCCGGAGCGCCTCGCTCAGCACGAAGAGCTTCGCCCGCCCGTCGGTCATGTCCTGCGTCAGCGCGCGGCAGAGCGCGGCGCGGTCCACCTCGCGGGCGGCGTCGAGCTCCGCCAGGAGGCGGGAGCGCAGGTCGAAGTCCACCGGCCGCCGGTTGTCCGGGTCGACGAGCGACAGGTCCCACAGCTCGGTGCCTTGGTACACGTCGGGCGTGCCGGGGCTGGTGGCCTTGAGCAGCACCTGCGACAGCGCGTTGAGCTGCCCGGGACGCTCCACGCGCCGGTGAAACGCGGCCAGCTCCTCGAGGAAGGCGCGGCCGTGCTCCTCGCTCAGCGCGCGGTCCACGAAGCCCAGCGTGGCGTCTTCGTAGCGCGCGTCGGGGTTGAGCCAGCTGGTCTGCACCTTCGCCTCGCGGATCGCCTTCAGCAGGTAGTCGCGCAGGCGCTGGCGGAACGCCTGCAGCTCCGGGGGCGGCGGGCTGTCCCACTTCTTCACCAGCGAGCGGGTGATCTCCCCCAGC
>CAZEDU010000047.1:0-6217 GCA_964511185.1 uncultured Myxococcaceae bacterium
CCTGCGAGATCATCACCACCGAGATCCCCGCCGAGCGCAGCGCGCTGAACAGCCGCTCGGCCACGCCCGGCACGCCGATCATCCCGGTGCCTTCGATGTTGACGAGCGCCATGTCCTCGACGACCGAGAAGCCCTTCACCGGCCGCTCGGAGCGGGCCTCGGCGTGAATGCGCGTGCCGGGGAGCGACGGCTGGAAGGTGTTCCGGATCCACACCGGAATGCCGCGCCGGATCGCCGGCTCCATCGTGGCCGGGTGCACCACCTTCGCGCCGAAGTACGCCAGCTCGGTCATCTCGGAGTACGAGACCTCGTCGAGCACCACCGCGTCGGGCACCAGCCGCGGGTCCGCGCTCATCACCCCATCGACGTCGGTCCAGATGGTGATCTCGCCCGCGTCGAGCAGCGCGCCCAAAATCGACGCGGTGTGGTCGCTGCCGTTTCGCCTGAGCGTGGTGGCGACGCCCTCGGGCGTCGAGGCGATGAACCCGGTCACCACCACCACGTCGCTGGCGACGCTCGCGGCCCAGCGGCTCGCGCGCTCCTGGCTTCTCTTCCAGTCGACGACCACCGCCTTCTCCTGCGGCTCGACCACCAGCACGCTCCGCGCGTCCAGCCACTCGGCCGAGCGCCCGCGCGACGCGAGCAGCGCGTGCAGCAGCTGCGCCGACCAGAGCTCGCCGTAGCCCGACACCAGCTCGACGACCCGATCCGACGACGTCTTGACCAGCCACACGCCGCGCAGCACCTCGGCGAGATCGCGGAAGTCCTTTTCGAGCACCCCGCGCAGCCGCTCGCCGCCCGCGCCGAGCGCCAATGTCTCGACCGTGTCCAGGTGCAGCTTCTTGAGCGCCTCGAGCGCGGGCAGGTAACCCGCGTCTTGCGAGCCCGCGCGCTCGACCAGCGCGATGAGCGCGTCGGTGACGCCCTTCATCGCCGAGACGACCACCGCCCGCCGCGGCCCTGTTGGCCACGCTTCGATGATGCGGGCGACGGCTTGGTACCGCTCCGCGTTTCCGACGCTGGTTCCACCGAACTTGTGAACGACCCACCCCGGCTGGCCCATGGGCCGACTCTAGCCGCAGCGAGGCGGGGCGCGCGTTTTCGGGCACCGGACCACACGCCCAACCCCTTCCTCCAGGCCCTTCAGCGCCCGGTCTCGGCGCCGGGCACCGAACGACGCGCCCAGCGCACGCTTTGCGCAGCGCCTGTCCCGGACACACCGTGTGCAACGGGGCAGCTCATCGCGCACCCGTAGCCGAAGGTGGCGCACACCTTGCTCTGCTCATCAGCGTTCCCTCCGGAACGGCCCCGACAGCTCGGCGGCTCGACAAGGAAGAGCGAGATGCGAATGAACTGGTTGGTCATCCTCGGCGTGTTCGTGGTGCTCGTCGGCGTCAGCATTCTCTTGCAGGTGTTCTTCGGCTTCCGGCTGCCGATCGTGCGCACCGCCCTGGCGATTCTGTTTCTCTTCATCGGCGCGCGCATGCTGCTGAGCGCCTGGTCGCCCAGCCGTCTGTCCGGCGACCACACCTCGATGATGTCCGAGAGCCTGTTCCGTCCCGAGCAGGCGACCGGCGGCAAGCTCAAGTACGACATCCTCTTCAGCAAAGGCACGGTCGATCTGACGCAGCTGCCGCCGCTGGAGCACGATCTCACCGTCGAGGTGAACACGGTGTTCTCGAGCGCGCTGGTGCGCGTGGGCCCGTCGGTGCCGTACGAAGTGGAAGGGAGCGCGGCGTTCGGCGCGGTTCAGCTGCCCACCGGCGAGCAAGCGGGCTTCGGGCCCGTGTACCGCAACGCGCCCACCGGCGCGAGCGGCCCCAGGCTGCGCCTCAAGCTCAACGCGGTCTTCGGCCACTGCCGGCTGGAGGAAGGCCGCGGCGCCTTGACCGAGCCACGCGCGATGGTCCCGCCTCCGACGGAGCGGCACGCGCAGTGACCGGCGCGGCCGCCATCGAGCTGGTCGGCGTCTGGAAGACCTTCGGTCGCGAGCCGGTGCTTCGAGGCGTCGACCTGCGCGTGGAGGTCGGAGAGACCTGCGTGGTGCTCGGCAAGAGCGGCTCGGGGAAGACCGTGCTGCTCAAGATCGTCGAAGGGCTGATGAAGGCGGACGCCGGGCTCGTGCGCGTGCTCGGCGAAGACCTGAGCCGCATGGACGAGAAGACGCTCCGTCGGTTCCGCCTCAACCTGGGCATCCTCTTTCAAGCGGGCGCGCTCTTCGATGGGCTCTCGGTGTTCGAGAACGTCGCCTTTCCGCTCCAGGAGCACTCGCCGCTGACGCGTGAAGAGGTGAAGGACCGCGTCTTCTCGCTCCTGCGCCGCTTGGGGCTCGAGGACGCGGCCAACGCCCTGCCGAGCCAGCTCTCCGGGGGCATGCGCAAGCGCGTGGCGTTCGCGCGCGCGGTCGTCACCGGGCCCAAGCTGCTCTTGTACGACGAGCCCACCGCGGGGCTCGACCCGCTCACCACCGAGTACGTCGCCGAGGTGATCCGCGAAGGAAAGCGAAACCACGTCACCTCGCTCCTCATCACCCACGACCTTCCGTCGGCGTTCTCTTTGGCCGACAACATCGCGCTCTTGCACGAAGGACAGCTCGTCGCGCGCGGGCCACCGGACGCATTCCGCGCGTCGTCTCATCCGGCCGTCCGGGAATTCTTGAAGGAATGGCTCGAGCTTCGGGCCGCCATGGGCCCTTGAAGCGCTGACGAAAAGTTTGCGGAGGCGGTGGGCTTTCCTCGGCCAGGCCGCCGCGCGGATAATCGCGCGCATGCTCCGCTGCACGCTGTTCGCCGCCGCCGCCTTCAGCGCCTGCACGCCCAACACCACGTTCTACGAGCCCGAGTACGTGCGCTGCGCGGACAACCCGGTGACGCCGCCCACCGCGCTTCGGCTCGCGAGCTACAACGTGAAGTCCGGCCTCGAGTCATCGCTCGACCGCGTCGCCGAGCAGCTGCGCGCCATCGACCCCGACGTGGTGGCGCTGCAAGAGGTCGACGTCGGCGTGGACCGGACCGGCCGCATCGACGAAGCCGCCGAGCTCGGCGCGCGGCTGGGCATGACGCCGGTGTTCGCCGCCACCATCGACCGCGGCGGCGGCGCCTACGGCATCGCGATGCTCAGCCGGGTGCCGATTCAGTCTTCCCAGCGCGTCGAGCTGCGCGCCTTCGGCACCTACGAGCCGCGCGTCGCCATCGACGCCGAGCTGTGCATGGGCACGCACCCGATCCGCTTCATCGCGGTGCACGCCGACTTCATCAACCCCACCGCGAACCTCGAGGTCCTCGCCCGGCACATCGCGCCGTACGTCGGCAGCGGCGTGGTGGTCGCCGGCGACTTGAACGCCGGGCCGAAGGATGCGGGCCCCAAGCACTTGGTCTCCAGGGGGCTGGTGGATCTCTTCCACCTCGACGAGCGCTTCACCTTCTGGCCCGCGAAGACGCGGGTCGACTACGTGTTCGCGGACATGCCGATCGCGCGGCACGTGGCCAAGCTCGAAGTCGGTGACGACAAGGCCAGCGACCACTTCCCCATCTGGGCGGACGTCGAGCTGCCGCAGTGGCCTCCCTGAAGGCTCAGAACACCACCTGCACCGCAAGGCCATTCCGAGCCGGCACGATCGCGACGTTGCTCGGCAGCGGGCCGGCGCGCTTCGGGCCCGCGCGATGCCGCACCACCCAGCGGCCGATGAAGTAGCCCATGCCCGCGCCCCACAGCGCGTCGGAGACGAAGTGGTAGTTGTCGAGCACCACCGTGGTGGCGAACGAGAGCGCGAAGAGGTGAACCGCCGCCGACAGCCACGGGTTCGCCCAGTAGCCATCGAGGCTGCCGACCATCGCGTAGAGCGAGGCGACGTGACCGGAAGGTGTGCCCGCCGGAAACAGGCGAAAGAACCCGGGCGGCCCGTGGATGACGCCGAGCCCTTCGCCGTCGTTGGGCCCCTCTCGGCCGAGGAGCAGCTTGAACCCGACGTGGTAGAGCTGCGTCACCGAGAACGCCTCGAGCATCAGCGAGAACTGCTCGACGTAGCGCGGCTCGTTCGCCCACCACCCGTAAGCGAGGAACCCGGCGGCGGTCCCCCAGAGCCCGCTCCACATCGCCACCTCTCCCAGCGGCGTCCACACCAGCCGCTTCGGGCCGAGCTGCGAGCGGACCCACGCCTGCACGTGCGCGTCGTTCGGGTGCTCGAGCGGGAGCATCAGCGCCACGGTCGGCGCGCCGAAGGTGATGGCCCACGCCCAGTCCTCTTCTTCCCAGTGCGGGATGCCCGCGGGGATCGCCACCAGGTCGGCCGCGACGCGGAGCGGAAGGACGGCGTTCTCGTAGCGCAGCCCGTCGCCCAAGAGGAACCGGGGCGTGGGCACCTCTTCCGTCGCCTGCGCGGCCGACGTGGCGAGGAACAGCAGCAGCACAGACGAGGCGATCATGTGTTCCAGACCACCAGGAGCTGACCGACCAGCTCGGCGGCCTGAGCGCGCGAGCGACCCAGCGCGCCCAGGCGAACCTCTTGATCGAACCGAAGCATGAGCGCCAGGTCCGTGGGGTAGATCGGCAGCTCGAGCCACATGCGCGGCGAGAGCCGCTGCTCCGCGAGCAGGGGACCTTTACCGGAGAACGCCCCTTGCGCCTCGCGCAGGCCGTACCAGCGCAAGGACGCGCCGAGCTCTGCGCCGGCGTAGCGCAGCGCGGCCGACGTCGAACCGCGCGCGCCGAACGACCAGTAGTAGCCGTTCTTCGCCAGCACCGGCGGCAGCGCCGCGACGTCATCGCGGCCCGGGTTGCTCCACAGACCTTGCGAGAACACCGCGCCGAACACGGGGTGCATGTCCATCTCGAGCAGCAGGCGGAAGCCGGCGTACTCGAGCGTCACGTGCGCCGACGGCCCCAAGGGCGACACCATCGCCACCTGATCGCGCGTCTGCAGCGGTGGCCGCTCCCAGTGCTCGTAGAACGTGCTCAGGCCCAGGTGCCCCGACCAGCCCTGGACGTCGGCGCCGCGCGGCTCGAGCGACTGGCCGTACGCGCCTAGGAAGGTGCTGTGCGCGTAAGCCTCGATCGCGGCGAGCCCGTCGGGGCGCATCATCATCTCCAGGCGCATGCGGGTGGCGAGCGGCCGCCCGATGAAGCGCGCCGAGCGGCCGAGCCCGTCGCCGGTTCGATGCACCAGGCGCGCCTGGCCGCCCAGCGCGATGCCCGCGAACGGCACGCGACCGCCTTCGGTCGCCACCGCGCTGGTGCCGCCGTACAGCGAGAAGTGGTGCCAGGTGTCGGTCGACCAGCCGTCCGCGTCCCAGCGGCGCGCGCCTTGGGGCTGCCGGCGCCACGGGTAGAAGCTGGAGGGCCCCGCCAGCACGCGCGCGACCGACGTGTTCACCGGCGTCGGCTCGCTGCGCAGAAAGAACTCGCTCAGCTGGTAGAGCGACTCACCGATGGCGAACCCGCCGGCCGGCGTGACGATCATGTCGTTGATCGCGACGATCTCCCGGTACTCGGTCGTCAGCTCCCACAACGACGACATGCCCACGGCGCTGATCAGCGCGAGCGCGACGCCCGAGCGGTTGTTGCGCGCGGCCAGGTAGTAGCCCGCGCCCGCGACCGCGTGGCCAGGCAGGTTCAGGTAGAGCGGGTTGTCGTCGTAGTCGACCGCCTCGTGCGTGATGAGCTTCTTCTCGAAGGTCGACCAGCTGAAGTCGTAGCGCCAGTCGGGCTGGTTGGCCTCGGTGCCGAGCAGGTACCAGGTGGTGCCCACCGCGAAGATCGCCCCCAGCTCGAGCACCGCGCCCGGAAACCCGTTCCATTCGGCGGCCGGCGATGTGCGCCGGCGCAAGCTGGCCGCCGGCTCCGCGGGCTCCTCGGCGCTCGCGGCGGTGGCGAGGAGGCACAGCGCGACGACGGATGAGAGCGCCTTCGACATCATCGATTCCCACGTGGACCCGAGTGCAGATCACGCGCCGGGCACCGTTCAGGACGCACCCGCTCCTACCCGAAAACCTGCGCCGCGGCGCACCGAATGACGGCGCGGTCCTGCAGGGCTTGCGTCGAGCCCCTCAGCGGCTCGCCGGGGCGTGGGCCACCGCCGAGAACGGCAGCGGGTGGGCCCGACAGCACGCCGGCAGCTCGGCCTGAACGAGCGCCACCGCGCGCTCGGCCTTCTCCAGGAACTGGCTGGTGCTGTTGATCACCACGCGCCGGGGGTGGCGCTCCCAGACCTGAAGGATGC
>CAZEDU010000047.1:6227-12694 GCA_964511185.1 uncultured Myxococcaceae bacterium
CCTCGGCCGCCGTTTCGATCCGGTGCGGGTTCACGTGGTTGTACTCGCCCTCGTTCGGCGTGCGCAGGTGAATGACCAAGTCGTAGCGCGAGAGCTCGGCGGCCATGTCCGTCGCGAGCTCGGAGAAGAACGCCGCCTGTGGGCCGGGCCAGTACGCTGCACCGACCGCTGCTGCGCTTCGTTTTGAGCGCGCCTGGGAAAGCCGCCGCGAAACAGCAGGCTCGCCGACTCGGGCACGATGATCACGTGTTGGCACAGCTGCCGCGCGACGATCTCCAACACCGCCGTCTTTCCGGCGCCTGGCCCTCCGGTCAACAGGATGCGCTTGGGGCCCGCCTTCGCCTTCATCACGTTCGACATGCTTCGCCTTTCGACTGGGTCTGGTGTCGAAGGTTCAGCAAGCGGTGTTCCAAGGCGGATCCGCGGGGGGCACAACGCGCCCGGAGGGAGTCGAACCCCCGACCCTTGGATTCGAAGTCCAATGCTCTATCCAGCTGAGCTACGGGCGCAAAGAGAAGGTGGGCGACCAACCGGGCTTGAACCGGTAACCCCCGGAGCCACAGTCCGGTGCTCTGCCAGTTGAGCTATGATCGCCGTCAGTCGAAAGACGCACGGCTCGCTGCGACAACGCGTGGCGCCGGCTCAAGTATCCAAGCCAAGCGCGCCAGTCAATTCGCAGATTCACCGCCCCAATCAACGTAAACAATCGTTACAAAACCATCAAGCACCTTCGAGTCCGAGGGGGCCGACAACCTTGTGTTCGTTTCAGACCCCTCACGTTGGGAGTGACCCGTGGGCTTTGGAAATTTCATCAAGAAGCTGAACCCGCTGAACCTGGCGACCAGCTTCGTGGGCGGCAACGTCGGCTCGGTGCTGCGCGTGGCGACGACGGTCGTTCAAGGCTTCGCCACCGGGCGCAAGTTCGGCGACATCATGAAGGACGCGATGAAGCAGGTGGCGATCATCGCGGTCAAGGCCGCGGTGGTCTACGCGACCGGCGGCACCGCGGGCCTGTTCATCAACACGTTGATCGACAAGCTCTCGGGCGTGCTCGGCACCTCGGCGGCGAAGGTGGCGGCGAACACCATCCTGTCGCCGCGGGTCACCGAGTGGATCGTCAGCAAGATGAACGGCTTCGGCGACAAGCTGACGATGGAGACGGTGCAGAAGGAGATCACCGACATCGTGCTGCGCGCGGCCAACCTGAAGAGCACCGAGGAGCAGCTCCCGCTCGACATGGATCAGGAAGCGGTCAAGGCCGAGCTCAACTACTACCTCGAGCAGCTGATCAACCGGCACTACACGCCGACCGACCTGAGCCAGACCAACGAGTCGCTCGAAGGCATGTACGGCGATCCCGTCGACGAGTTCATCTTCGAGTAACGCTTTCACTGAGTGGGGGTGTTGAGAACGCTCGGCCTGAACCAGGCCGGGCGTTTTCTTTTTCGCGGAAGCGACCACCGCGAAAAGCGCGCCCGGCGGGACTCGAACCCACGACCCTCGGCTTAGAAGGCCGATGCTCTATCCAGCTGAGCTACGGGCGCTTATCCATGCTGCACTGTCGGGGCGAGAGGATTCGAACCTCCGACCTCCTGCTCCCAAAGCAGGCGCGCTACCAGGCTGCGCTACGCCCCGAAGTACGAGGACACCTTCTGAGATCTGGCCCTAAACCGCAAGGGCTTCAGCAGCCCAGGTCGAGCCCGAAGCCGCAGGTGCCGGCGTCTGGCTTTCCGAGTGTGTTGCAGAAGGCGGCTTCGCATTGCTCGCTGCTTGTGCACGCCTGCCCGTCCGCCCGCTTGTCGAGGCAGGTCTGGGTAGCGGCGTCGCAGTAGAGCGGGGTGTCACACGAATCGATCGCGCAGCTCTGACCTTCGAGGACGGGCGCCTTGCAGACACGGCTTCCCAGCGGGCCGCTGCACACCAGCGGCGGCTTGCACTCGTTCAGGGTGCGGCAGCTCACCCCTTCCGCGAACGGCTCCTGGCAGGTGCCCGCGCACACCAAGTCGACCTTGCATGAGCGCTCGCCAGCGCCGCACGCGCTGCCCACGTCGGCTGGCTTCACGCAGGTGCCGTTGACGCACTGGAGCGCGACGCCCACGCACCGCTGATCGGTCGCGGCGCTCGAGCACGTCTCGTTCTCGCGCCGCCCGCGCTTGCAGGTCTTCAGGGTCGGGTCGCAGAAGAGCGGCGACTCGCAGATGAAGAGCTCGGCGAGGCTCGAGCTGGCGCAGGACTCGTTCTCGCGCAGCGGCTTGCGGCAGATGCCGTTGATCAGCCGCAGCCCGAACGCGCACTGCGCGCTCGAGCTCGCGCTCCCGCCCTCCCCCACGCGCCTGACGCAGGTGCCTCCGCACGTGGCGGTGAGCTCCGACGAGCAGTACAGCCCCCAAGCGCACTCGCCCGGGTTGCACGTCTGCCCCTCCGCGACGGTCCCCTCGTAGATGCGCGCGCAGTCTTCGTTGAGCAGCACGCCGAGGCCGTCGCTGTCACAGCTCTGGCCGCGCAGCGCGTTCATGCACCCGCCCGCACGCCCTTCGTCGAAGCGAATCTTGTTCGCGGCGATCGACTTCTCGTAGGCGGCGCCACTGAAGAGCAGCGCGCTCGACCCGGTCACGGTCCGACCATAGAGCGCCACGCAGCCTTCAGCGGACTTCGCCCCGCCACACTTCACGAGCAGGTCGCAGTAGGCCTTCACCCACTCCTGCGCCAAGTCTTCCCGCTTCACGCCAGAGCAGCCCGACAGCACCGCGGCCGCGACGAGCACCTTCACCGTTCGCATGTCTCTCCTCGCCCGGTTCGAAACGCCGACCGTTCCCGTCACGAACCCGCGAGCGCCAGCAGCCTGTGCAACATCTTTCGGAACGCCTCACCGCGGTGCGACAGCGCCGACTTCTCCTCCCGCGTCAGCTCGGCGAGCGTCTTCCCCAGGCTCGGGATCTCGAAGACCGGGTCATAGCCGAAGCCCTTCGTCCCGCGCGGCGCGTGCGTGATGACGCCGGCCACCCTTCCCACCTCGATGAGCTCGGGCCCGCCGGGCATCGCCAGGCACAGCGCGCAACGGAACTCCGCCGCGCGCCGGCTCACCGGCACGTCCTTGAGCTCGAGCAAGAGCTTCTGGTTGCGCCGGAGCTCGTCCTCCGCGTACCGCGCCGACTGCACCCCGGGCCGCCCGCCCAAGGCCTCGACGCACAGCCCCGAGTCGTCCGCGAGCGCGGGGAGCCCGGTGGCCTGCGCGTACGCGCGCGCCTTCTTCGCCGCGTTCCCCTCGAACGTGTCCTGGTCCTCCTCGACCTCGGCCGCGCCGGGGAAGTCGGCGAGCGAGGCGACCCTCAAGGCGCCGCGGAGGAGCCCGTCCAGCTCCTTCAACTTGCCCGGGTTGGTGGTCGCGAAGAGCAGCTGGAAGCGCGCCGTGTCGCCCATCGTCAGGAGAGCGCGCTCTTCTGCAGCTCGACCAGCTTGCGAATCGCCCCCAGCCCCGCGTCGAGCATCGCGTCGAGCTGCTTGCGCTCGAACGCCTTCTGCTCCGCGGTGCCTTGCACTTCGATGAGCGCGCTCGCCTCGGTGCCCACGATGTTCAAGTCGACCTCCGCGCCGGAGTCCTCTTCGTAGTCCAAGTCGACGCGCACCTCGCCTCCCACCACGCCGACCGAGACCGCGGCCACGTGCGTGAGGGGAGGGATGTTCGAGATGACCTTTTTTTCTTTGAGCTTGCGCAAGGCGAGCGCCATCGCCACGTACGCGCCGGTGATGCTCGCGGTGCGCGTGCCGCCGTCGGCCTGCAGCACGTCGCAGTCGAGCGTCAGCGTGCGGGGCCCCAGCTTCTTCAGGTCGATCGCCGCGCGCATCGAGCGGCCGATGAGCCGCTGAATCTCGAGCGTGCGGCCGCCTTGCTTGCCGCGCGCCGCCTCCCGCGGGCTGCGGTCGTGCGTCGCGCGCGGCAGCATGCCGTACTCAGCCGTGACCCAGCCGGCGCCCGTGCCCATCACGTGCGGCGGCACCTTCTCGTCCCACGAGCAGGTGACGAGCACGCGGGTGTTGCCGAACTCGACCTGCGTCGAGCCTTCGGCGTGAACGGAAACGTTGGGGGTGAGCTTCACCGGCCGCAAGTCGAGGGTTCCACGTTGAAATGACCGCATGAGTTCCTCCGGCCTGTGCCCTTAGCACGAAGCCGGCGGCGGGCGCCTCAGGGTCTTGCGAGCGCGGGCGAGCTGTCCGGCGGCCGACCGTGGGCCAAGAACGCCTGCACGCCTTCGACCACCGCGTCGGCGATCGCCTGCTGGTACTTCGCGTCCGCCAACCGCCGGCCCTCGGTGGGGTGGGTGATGAAGCCGGCCTCGATGAGAATCGCCGGCGCCTCCACGCCCATCAGCACGTAGAACGGCGCCTGCTGCACGCCGAGGTCCGTGGCCTGGGTGTGCGCCACCAGCCGCTGGTGCACCGCGTACGCCAACCGCGACGACTCGCCGTGCGTCTCGCTGCGCTGCAGGTCCGCGAGGATGAACGCCAAGGTGTCCGTCTGCCCGCGCGACATCGCCGGGGCCTCCGCGTTCTCGCGCGCGGCGACCTTCTTCGCGTCCTCGCCCGACGCGCTCGCGGACAGGAAGAAGGTCTGAATGCCTTCGGTCCGCTCGCGCTGCCGCTGGGTCGGCATCGAGTTGGCGTGGACGGAGATGAAGAGATCCGGCTTGTGCCTGTTCGAGAACGCCACCCGGTCCGACAGGTGCACCTGCTCGTCCTTCGAGCGGGTGAGCACCACGCGCGCCCCCAAGCGCCGCTCGAGCTGCTGCTTGAGGCGGGCCGACAGCTTGAGCGCGAGCTCCTTCTCGCGCAGCCCGTCGACGCCGACGGCGCCCTCCTGCGCCCCGCCGTGCCCGGGGTCGAGCACGATGGTCAGCTCGCCGGCCCAAGCGGTCGAGCTCGCGACGAACAGGCCCACGGCGAACAGCAAGGCACGCATCGAGCTGCATCGTATTCCAACTCGCGCCGCGCTCGAGGTAGCCGATGCTCCCACCTCGCGGCGTCAGACGACGACGATGCCCGGCCGCCCTCGCTCGACGCGCCCGATCGCCGCGGCGTCCACCCCCGCCCGCGAGAGCATCGCCACCGCCATCTGCGCGTGCCGCGCGGGCACCGCCGCCAGGAGCCCGCCGTTGGTCTGCGCGTCGGCCAGCACCCAACGGATCGGCTCGGGCAGCGCCTTGGGGAAGACGACCTTCGACGACACGTGCGCCAGGTTCGACCGGGTGCCGCCGGGCACCACGCCCTCCTCGGCCAGCGCCGGCACGCCCTGCAGAATCGGCACGCGCTCGAGGTACAGCGCGGCGCGCGTCTTCGAGCCGGTCATCATCTCGAGCAGGTGGCCGAGCAGCCCGAACCCCGTCACGTCGGTGAGCGCGTTGACCTGAAACTTCCCCGACGCGAACACCTGCCCAGCGGCTTGATTGAGCGTCGTCATCCACGCGACGGCCGACTTGGCCAGCGCGGCGTTGGCGAGGCTTCGCTTCATCGCGGTGGTGGCGATGCCGACGCCGATGGGCTTGGTGAGGAGCAGCACGTCGCCCGGCCGGGCGCCGGCGTTCTTGAGCACCCGCTTGGGGTGCACCAGGCCCGTCACGGCCAGGCCGTACTTCGGCTCGGCGTCGCGAATGGAGTGGCCCCCGAGAATGGGCACGCCCGCTTGGCCCGCGACGTCGCGGCCGCCGGCGAGAATCGCCTCGAGCACCGCCAGCGGCAGCGCTTCGGGAAAGCCGACCAGGTTGAGCGCGAAGAGGGGCCGGGCGCCCATCGCCCAGATGTCGGAGAGCGCGTTGGCCGCGGCGATGCGGCCGAAGTCGTAGGGGTCGTCGACCACCGGGGGGAAGAAGTCGACCGTCTCGACCACCGCCATCTGCGGCGTGAGCCGGTAGACCGCGGCGTCGTCGCTCGTCTCGAAGCCGACCAGCGCGTTGGCGTCGCGCTGGGCCGGCAGGCGCGCCAACACCTGCGCCAGGTCGTTCGCTTTGAGCTTGGCCGCGCAGCCCGCGCACGAGGCGAGCTCCGTGAGCCGCACGGCCGGAGTCTTTCGTCGGGGCATGAGGCGAAGGTTCTAGCTCGGGCTCACGACATAGCCACGCTGAACCAGCTCCAGCACCCGCTCGGCGGCCGCGACGTCATCCTTGTCGGTGTGGTCGAGCACGCCGGTCAGGCTGCCGTAGTTGTGCACCAGCTGCAGCACGTCGAGCTGCTCCGGCGACAGCTCGCGCAGGGGCGCGGTCATCGGCATCGCGAGCGTGAGCATCGCCGTCATCGGCGGCAGGTCCTTCTGAATGCGCTTGAGCTCGTCGAGCTGCCGCAGCGCGTCCATCAAGAGCGCCTCGGTTGAGCTGTCGAGCTCGACCATGAACTCCTGGTTGTCGGGCGGCCGCAGCTCGAAGTCGCCGGTCTCCCAGGTGATGATCCGGTTGAAGCTCTTCTGCGGCCCCAGGTCG
>CAZEDU010000047.1:12704-35473 GCA_964511185.1 uncultured Myxococcaceae bacterium
TGCTGCTGGTCGATGACCGCGTAGTAGACGCGCCCCTGCTTCAGGTAAATGCGCCCTTCCCGCTCGTTCTTCACCACCAGCACGCCGTTCTTCTTCGACGTGTGGAAGAGCTGCAGAAGGTCGGGGAGCGGGACCTCTTCGATCTTCCCCGTCATCGACGACGACGACTTCTTCGACGCCTGCGCGGCGGCGACCGCCTCGAGATTCGCCTTCACCGCCGTCTGGTCGATCTCGGAGGGCAACGCGCCCGACTGCACGAGCTTCAGGATGGAGGTGCCGATGAGGATGCGGTCGCCTTCCTTCAGGCGCGCCTGCTTGATCTTCTCGCCGTTGACGAAGGTGCCGTTGGTCGAGCCCAAGTCCTCGATGGTGACCTTGCCGGACGCGACGGTGATCTTCGCGTGCTTGCGCGAGACCATGTCCTCCACCAGCACCATGTCGAGCTCGCTCGAGCGGCCAATCACCAGCTGGCGATCGTCGGCCAAGGGCAGCTCCCCACCCTGGTACTTGCCGGCAATGAATCTCAGCGCATAGCCCGCAGAGCTCACGGCCCCATTAACCCCTTTGAATGACTCCGTTTCAACTATACCTCACCCGATTGTTCCGTCTTGGCGCCGTCCTTGAGCAGGCTCAGGTACATCTCGGCCGTCTTGTTGCCAGGGTTCCGGGCCAACACGTCCTCCCAGGCCTTGGCCGCGTCGGCCTTCCGCCCAGCCGAATACAAGGTGAGCCCGTAGCGCACCCGCGCGGGGAGGAAGTTGGGATTCTCCTTTAGAATTTGCTCGAACTGCTTGAGCGACTCGGCCGAGTCGCCGAAGTCGCGGCACGCCTCTGCGAGCTTGAGCCGGATGTCGTGGAACGCCGGGCAGAGATCCAGCGCGCGGCGGTACTCGACGATCGCTTCCTTCAGCAGGCCGCTCGACGCGTACACGTCGCCGATATCGGCGTACATGTTGGCGATCTTCCCGCGCACGAACGGATCGAGCGCGCCCGGCGTCGACTGCTGGCGGTTGAGCGCGCCCTGATAGACCGCCTTGGCTTCGCGGTACTTGCCCAGGTCGTTGTAGATGACCGCCAGGTTGAGCGCCGCTTCGGTGTAGCCCGGGTTCAACCGCAGCGCCGCCTCGAACGCCCGCTGCGCCCGGCCGAACTGGCCTTGGTCGTGATAGATGATCCCGAGCATGTTGTAGACGTCGGCGAACGCTTGGTTCTGCTCGACGACCTGCACGAGGTAACGCTCGGCGTCGGCGTACTGCTTCTTCTCGAAGTAACCCCGCCCCAGCGTCAAGAGCTGCTTCAGCGCGTCGTCCATGCGGCTCGGAAGACTACCTGAGCCCCTCCTCAAACAAGAATTCGTCGCTTCGTTTCACCAACCGAAGTCGCTTGACACCCTGCTCGTCGATGGGCCGCTCCGGTGTGTCGCCGGCCACGCGGTACTCCTCGGTCACCGTGACGTCCTCGCGCTCGCTGCGAATGAACCAGGCCTTGGCGCGGTAGTTCCGGTCGCGGAGCGAGAGAATCGACTCCGCCCACGCCAGCCCGGCGTCCGGCGCGGCGCTCAACGCGCGCAGCGCGCCCAGGTCGCCCTTCGCCAGCGCGTCTTCCCGCGCGCGGAGCGCTTGAAGAATCGCGGCGAGTCGCGGCGCGGGGCTGGGCGCGTCCCAGCGGCCGTCGCGGTAGTGGAACACCACCTGCTCGAGCCCGAGCGAGCTGACCTGCACCTCGCCCAGCTTGCCCGAGAAGTCGAGCGTGCCGCGCACCACCGCGCGCCGCTTCGCGGCGTCGACCTCGACCGACAAGCGCGCGTAGTGAAGCTCGCTCGACCGCAGGCGCGCGCCCGGCGACAGCTCGACCGCGACGCCGTCCTTCTCCTGCTTCTTGAGCCAGGTGATGAGCTCGCCTTCGACGTCGCCCACCTCGCCCCAAAGCTTGGGCGCGAGCGCGAAGAGGACGCCGCCCACCAGGGCCAAGAGCGCGAAGAAGGCGAAGGCGCGGAACCCTTCGCCGCTCACCCGCCCTGGCCCAGCTTCTTCTTGGCGCGCTCGGCGGCCGGCGTGTTCGGCATCTTCTCGACCACGCGCTGGAGCGTCTGTTCCGCCTTGGCCTTGTCGTCGAGCGCGAGGTACGCGTCGTAGAGGCCGAAGTACGCCTCTTCGTCGAAGCCGACGCCGGGGTACTCGTTCACCACCCGCTCGAGGCGGCCGACCACGGCCTTCCAGCGCTCGCGCTTTCGATAGAACGACGCGACGTACAGCTCGTGCTTGGCGAGCCGCTTCTTCGCGTCCTCCACCCGCTCCTGCGCCTCGGCTTTGTACTGCGAGTTGGGGTGCTGGCGGACGAAGTCGGTCATCGCGGTGAGCGTCCCGCGCACCTGCGCCTGGTCCTTCTCGCTGGAGGGCGGGAAGATGAAGAGGTCGGACGGGATGTCGCGGTAGTGCGTGAGCGCGGCGCGGAAGGCGGCGTAGTCGACCTTCGGGTGGGTGGGGTGCAGCTTCACGAAGCTCTGGTACCGATCGCGCGCCTCGAGCCAGCGCTCGCGCTCGAAGTCGGTGTCGGCGAGCTTGAGCTCGGCCTCCTTCGACGCCTCCGCGAACGGGAAGCGGCTGCGCACGAACTCGAAGTAGCGCTCGGCCTCCGCGTAGTTCTTCGACTCGAGCGCCTCGAGCCCCAGCTTGAAGTTCGTCTCCGCGTCGCTCGCGTAGCTCGGCTCGCCGGCCGTCCGGCCATCGGTGGCGCAAGCGGCCCAGGTCAACGCGGCGGCGACGGCGGCAAGGCGGAGCGTCGGCATGGTGTGGCTCATCTACTCTTCCTCTGGCGGTAACTCCAGCGCGGCATCGCCCAACAGCTGGCGCGCGACATCCTGCCCAAAGCCCCGCGCGGCGAGCAGCCGGGCGGCCTTGGCCCCGGTCACCTTGCGCCGCAGGAGGAGCTGCCGGGCGCTCTCCAGCGGGTCGAAGTCGAGCTCGGCCCGCGCGCGCGCCAGCGCCTGATGCACGGTACGCACGGGAAGGCCCATGTTCATCAGCCGTCGCTGCACGCCGAGCGGCCCCAGCTTCCCGCCCGCCAGCAGCGCGGCGGCGCGCGCGTCGGCCAGCGCGTCGTCGTTCACGTAGCCCAGGCGCTCCAAGCGGGCGATCGCGTCGGCCCGCTCGTCCTCGGGGAAACCCTTACGCGCCAGGAGCAGCTCGAGCTGCCGGCGGCCGCGCGCCCGCACCGCGAGGAGACGCAGGGCCGCCTGGTACGCCGACGCTTTCGCCTTCTCCGCCACGCCGACGTGCTAACACTGCGTCCGCCCACGATGCACCCTGTTCTCGAGCGATACCTGAACCTGGACGTGGCGGTCGACGCGCTGCACCGAGACGAGCTCGGGCAGGTGCTCAAGGCCGAGGAGCGGCTGTTCGCCGAGGTGGCGCGGCGGTTCCCCGACCGGCGCAGCGCGCTCTTGTCCGCGCGCGGCAAGCAGCAGCCCTCCCATCAGGCCCAGCAGGCGTTGATCGCGCTCGCGGCGCACGCCGCGGTCGCGGATCTGATGCAGGACGAGGCGCTCGGCGACGCGATGCGCGCGGCCCGCGAGGCGCTCTTGCGGGAGGAGGCGTCCGAGGAGGAAGCGGAACAGCTCTTGGCCTCGTTGGTGCTGGAGGAGGCGTTTGGCTACGAGAACATCGAGGTGCGCTTCGACCGCGCGTTCTTCGCCGAGACGCTCGACGGCGTGGCCGCCCTCGCCGCGCTCACGCAGGAGCGGCTCACGTCACTGCATGGTGAATTCATGCGGTCGGCGCGCGCGGAGGAGCAGCAGGCGCACCACGACGCGTACGAGGCGCTGATCCGCGCGGCGTGGGAGGAAGGACCGCAGCCGATCAACCCCGAGCACATCGAAGCGGCGCTCGAGACGCTGCAGAGCGCGAAGCCGAAAGGAATCTCGGCGGCCGGCGCGATGCGGCGCTTGTTGGCGCTCTTTCACCAGCAGGGGCTGGTCGGCGCGCTGCGCCTCGAGCGGCTGCTCGACGCGGTCAAGCTCTGGGAGATGGAAAACCCCGGCGGCGAATTGAAGCCCAAGCTCCTCAATTGACCTGGCTCGAGGCTCGTGAAACCCGGGGACGGTCCCTTTCAGGGACAGTCCCCCCTCAAAAGCGCTCGATCTGAAAATCGTCGTCCTGCTTTTCCTGCGGCTTGGCCGCCGCGGGAGCTGCCGCGGGCCGTGCGGCGGGCGGGGCGGGCGTCGCCGGGGTCGTGGCGGGCCGACGCGCCGGCGCAGCAGCCGCGGGCGCGGCCGGCTGAGGCGCCCCGCTCTGCGCGAACGCCGCGGAGCCAGGAATCGGCTTCGACTCGCCGGGCTTCGACTCGAAGTCGTCCCACTTCGAGTCGGACGTGGCGCTGATGCCCGAGAAGCGCAGCGCGAAGTCGTCGGGGTTGGTCGCCTGCCGCAGCGCCTCTTCGTAGGTGACCAGGTTGTTGCGCACGAGCGACATCAGCGACTGATCAAACGTCTGCATGCCGTACGTCTGGTGGCCCTGCGAGATCGCGTCGGGGATCTCCTTCGTGCGGTCCTTGTCCTCGATGAGCTCGCGGACGCGCGAGGTGGCCTTCAAGACCTCGACCGCGGCGACGCGGCCTTTGCCGTCCGCGCGCGGCACTAGGCGCTGCGAGATGACCGCCTTGAGCACCGACGCGAGCTGCAGGCGCACCTGCTTCTGCTGGTACGGCGGGAAGGCCGAGATGATGCGGTTGATGGTCTCGGTCGCGTCCAGGGTGTGCAGCGTCGACATCACCAAGTGGCCCGTCTCTGCGGCGGTGAGCGCGGTCTCGATGGTCTCCATGTCGCGCATTTCGCCGACCAGGATCACATCGGGGTCCTGGCGGAGCGCGCTCTTCAAGGCCGCGCTGAACGACGTGGTGTCGACGCCGACCTCGCGCTGGTTGATCACCGACCGCTTGTCGCGGATGAGGAACTCGATCGGATCCTCGATCGTCATGATGTGGTTCGTCTCGGTCGAGTTGATGTGATCGATCATCGCGGCGAGCGTGGTCGACTTGCCCGAGCCGGTCGTCCCGGTGACGAGCACCAGGCCGCGCTCCTCGAGGGAGATCTTCTCCAGCGCCGGCGGCAGCATCAGGTCCTTGATGCTCATCACCTTGAAGGGAATCACGCGCAGCACCACGCCGATGGTCCCGCGCTGCTGGAACACGTTGACGCGGAAGCGGCCCAGCCCGGGCACGCCGTACGCCAGGTCGAGCTCGTTGGCGCTCTTGAACTTCTCTTTCTGGAACTCGTTCATGATGCCGAACGCCATCCGCGCGACCTCTTCAGGCGGAAGCCGCTTGCCGTCCTTGAGCGGCACCAGCGAGCCGTCGACGCGGAACATCGGCGGCAGACCTGCTTTGAGATGAATGTCCGACGCCCCGCCGCGCAGCGCGATCTGCAGGATCTCGTTGAGTTCCATGGCAAAAAGCGTAGCACCGCGCGCGGCAGCGCCCGAAAGAAGCGCCGCCCGCACACGGGCACACAACGCGCAAAGAAAAACGGGAGCTTCGTGATGGGAAGCTCCCGTTTCGCTCCGAAACAGGTGGGGTGTTGAAAGCGCTTTCGGTTAGCGCTTGCTGAACTGGAAGCGCTTGCGGGCGCCGGGGCGACCGTACTTCTTACGCTCGACCGCGCGCGCGTCGCGGGTCAGGAAGCCCGCCTTCTTCAGCGGCGGACGGAACTCGGCGTTGAGCCGGCAGAGCGCGCGCGACAGGCCGTGGCGAATGGCGCCGGCCTGGCCCGACAGGCCACCGCCGCGCACGTTCACGGTCATGTCGATCTTGCCCAGCTGCTCGAGGACCTGCAGCGGCTGGTTGATCAACATCTTCGACGTCTCGCGCCCGAAGTACTCCTCGAGCGGACGGCCGTTGACCACCATGGTGCCGTTGCCGGCCTTGATCCACACGCGCGCCGTCGACTCCTTGCGGCGGCCCGTGGCGTAAAAACCTTTCTCCTGCGCGAATGCCATCGTCGATCCTTACGAGAGCTGTTACGCCTCGACCTCGCGGGCCGTGGGCTTCTGCGCCGCATGCGGATGCTCGGCGCCGGGGTAAACCTTGAGCTTGGTCATCATCTGCCGACCGAGCGCGTTGCGCGGCAGCATGCGGCGGACCGCGTTGACGATGACGTCTTCGGGGTGACGCTGGCGCAAGGTGGCGAGGTTCGTCTCCTTGAGCGCGCCGGGGAAACCAGCAAACGGGTGCCGGTAGTACTTCTTGTTGGTCTCCTTGGTGCCGGTCACCCGGACCTTGGCGGCGTTGATCACCACGACGTGATCGCCGGTGTCGATCGACGGGGTGTACATCGGCTTGTGCTTACCCTTGAGCAGGGTGGCAATCTGGCTCGCCGCACGGCCAAGCACCTTGCCGTCGACGTCGATCACGTGCCATTGGCGTTGGATGTCCGCCGGCTTCGCGCTGTAAGTCCTTCGGGCCATTTCAAAAAGCTCCACTCAGAAGGGGCGCGTACATTGTCTAGATGGGCTCAAAAGTCAAGTTGCCCAGGGCACCTGAGCTGATCATTTCGCGCCCCCGACCTGGGTCTTCAGCCGCTCCTTCAGGTTCGAGAAGAACTTGAGCTCCTTCTCGGTCGGCGGCCCTTCGGGCGGCACCTCGAGGTCGAGCTTCTCGATCAGCTCGGGCGCCAAGTCCTCCAAAAAACGAGAGGGCGTGCGCGGAACGAGCTTGCCGCGCAGCACGCGCCCCGCCGCCCGCGTGAGGAACAGCTTCTCCTTGGCGCGGGTGATGCCGACGTAGCAAAGCCTGCGTTCTTCCTCGAGATTCTGCGGCTCGCCCTGCATGCCCTTGTGGGGCAGCAGGTCCTCTTCCAGCCCCATGAGGAACACCAGCCGGAACTCCAGCCCCTTGGCGGCGTGCAAGGTCATCAAGGTGACGCGGCGGCCGCTCGGCTGCTCCTCCTCTTCGCGGGTGTCGAGCGACAGCCGGTTCAAGTAGGTGAGCAGCTCGGCCTTGGGCCCTTCGCGCTTCTCGTACGCGTCGAGCGAGGCGACCATCTGCTCGATCGACTTCACCTTGCGATCACCGGCGGCCGCGGAGGCCGCGCTCGAGCGGGCCGCCTCGTGAAGGCCGATCTCCTCGAGCAGCGCGCGGGACAGCTCGGCCAGGTTTCCTTTGCGGAAGGCCTTCCGGTAGCGCTCGATCATCTCGCGGAACGCGCTCACCGCCTGCGCGGTGCCGGGGGTGAGCACCTCGTCCTCGACCAGCGCGTCGACCTGCCCCATCACCTCGAACAGCGGCTGCTCGCGCGCTTGCGCGACCTGGCTCAGCCGCTCGAGCGTGACGTCGCCGATGCCGCGCGCCGGCACGTTCACGATGCGCAGCAGCGAGACCTCGTCCTTGGGGTTCGCGATGACCTTGAAGTACGCGATGACGTCCTTGACCTCGCGGCGCTCGAAGAAGTCGGAGCCGCCGACGACGTCGTAGGCCACGCCCTTCTCGCGCAGCGACTCTTCCACCGGGCGCGCCTGGCCGTTGGTGCGGTAGAGCACCGCGATCTCATCTGGCAGCACGCCGCCGGCGATCGCCTTTTGCACCTCGTGCGCGACGAAGCGGGCCTCTTCCTCTTCGGTCGGCGCGCTCACCAGCGTGATGCGCGGGCCCCCGGCGACGTCGCTCCACATGCGCTTGGCGCGGCGGAGCGGGTTCTTGGCGATGACCGCGTTGGCGGCCTCGAGCACCACCTGGGTCGACCGGTAGTTCTGCTCGAGCCGAACCTCCTTCGCGTTGGGGAAGTGCGTCTCGAACTCCAGGATGTTCTTCACCTCGGCGCCGCGCCAGCTGTAGATGGCCTGGTCGTCATCGCCCACCACGCAGACGTTCTTCTCCTCGCCCGACAGCTGGAGCAGCAGCTCGAGCTGCGCCGCGTTGGTGTCTTGAAACTCGTCGACCAAGAGGTATCGGAAGCGCCTCAAGTACTGCGCCCGCACGTCGGGCATCCGCTGGAAGAGCGCGGTCGGCAGCACGATGAGGTCGTCGAAGTCCACCGCGCCCTGCGCCTTGAGCGCGCGCTGGTAGAGCGGGAAGACCTCGGCGGTGATCAGATCGTAGTCGTCGCCCATGCCCTCGGGCTTCGGCTCGGGCGTGATGCCGGCGTTCTTCGCCCGGGAGATCGCCGTGAGCACGCGCCTGGCGTCGAAGGAGCGGTCGTCGATCTGGCGCTCCTTCATCGCGCGGCGGACCAAGGAGATCTGATCTCCCTGATCCGCGATGGCGAACTTCTTGGGCCAGCCCAGCCGGAACAGGTGCGCCTTGAGCACCTCGGCGCCGAACGCGTGGAAGGTGCAGACCAGCACCCCCTTCGCGCGCTCGCCGGCGAGCTTCACCAGCCGCTCCTTCATCTCGGTCGCGGCCTTGTTGGTGAAGGTCACCGCCAAAATCGCCCGGGCCGGCACCTTGCGATCGAGCAGGTGGGCGATGCGGTAGGTGATGACGCGGGTCTTGCCCGAGCCGGCGCCCGCCAGCACCAGGAGCGGCCCATCGACGGTGAGCACGGCTTCACGCTGCGGTGGGTTGAGCTTGGCGTCCATAAGGCGAGGCAGCGGGCAAAAGCCTCATACCGCAAATGAAGTTGAGGTAAACAGACGGTCCCGTGGCCAAATCCTCCGCCGTCAAGAGCGCGTTTGACTCCCCCGGCCATCCCGCTTCGAGCGAGGAGCGCGCCGCCTTCGCCCGGCTCTCGAAGCGGGAGTTCCTCGATCAGCTCGGCAAGCTCGCCAAGGAGTTCGCCGCCGACCCGGGCAACCCCGGCAGCTACGGCTGCACCGACTGCGAGCGCTGCGCCAACTGCATGTTCTGCAAGGAGTGCACGGGCTGCTACCAGTGCACCCACTGCATCCGCTGCGAAGGCTGCAACAACTGCTCGCACTGCGTCGACTCGAAGGGCTGCAACGCGAGCGCGTATTGCGTGCAGTCGCAGAACTGCACCGGCAGCGCTTACTTGGTGCTGTGCCAGAACCTGTCCGACTGCACGTACTGCTTCGGCTGCGTCGGCCTCTCGAAGAAGGACTTCCACATCCTCAACGTGGGCTTCTCGCGCCAGGAGTACTTCGAGATCACCAACCGGCTGAAGAAAGAGATGGGCCTGTAAGGGGATGATCCGCGTTCCCGCCGGGCCGTTCCTGCGCGGCTCGCCGAAGGGCTTCGCGCTCCCCAACGAAGAGCCGCAGACGACGCTCACCCTCTCGGCGTTCGAGATCGATCCGCTCCCCGTCACGGCCGAGGACTTCGAGCGCTTCATCGCGGCGGGCGGCTACACGACGCGCGCGCTGTGGAGCGACGAAGGCTGGGCGTTCGTCGAACGGGACAAGCTCGGCCGCCCGAGGTTTCACGGCGAGCCCGAGTGGGCGCACGTGACCGGCCCCCAGCAGCCGGTGGTCGGCGTCAGCTGGTACGAAGCCCAAGCCTACGCGCGCTTCGCCGGCAAGCGGCTGCCCACCGAAGCCGAATGGGAGAAGGCGGCGCGCGGCGGCGACGGGCGGGTCTACCCATGGGGCGACGCGTGGGAGGAAGGCCGCTGCTCCTTTCGCGGCGGCACCGTGCGCGCGGCGCCGCCGGTCGGGCGCTACCCGTCCGGTGCCTCTCCTTACGGCGTGCTCGAGATGGCGGGCGGCGTCTGGGAGTGGTGCGCCGACTGGTACGACGAGGGCTACTACGCCCACGCGCCCTCGACAGACCCCCAAGGCCCTCCGAGCGGCCAGATGAAGGTCGCGCGCGGCGGCGCGTGGAACGCGCTGCCCTTGCTCAACCGCACGGCCAACCGCAACGCCTGGCGGCCGACCGCGCGCTTCTCGAACATTGGGTTTCGCTGCGCGCGCTAGAGCACGCGCAGGAAGAACGCCTTCAAGTAGTCGGTCTCGGGGACGCCGAAGAGGCCGGGGTGATCCAGGCCGGCGCCGCGCCGCTCGAGGATCTGCACCGGGCGCTTCGCGTCCTCCGCCGCGGACAGGAGCATCTGCTCGAAGGCCGGGCGCGTCAGCTTGCCCGAGCAAGAGCAGGTGACGAAGAGCCCGCCTGGCCTGAGCAGCCTCAAGCCGCGCAGGTTGAGCTCGTGGTAGGCGCGCAGCGCCGCGGGCAGCCCCTCTTTGCGCTTCACGAAGCCAGGCGGGTCGAGCACCACGGTGTCGAACTTCCTGCCTTCCTTGTCGAAGCGCTTGAGCACGTCGAACGCGTTGGCGCACTCGACCTTTACGTTCGCCCGGCCGTTCAGCTTCGCGTTCACCTCGATGCGCGCCGCCGCGGTCGCGTCTTGTTCGACCGCGAGCACGCTGGAGCAGCTCCCCGCCAACGCGAGCGCGAACCCGCCGTGGTAGCTGAAGCAGTCCAGCGCGTCGCCCGCCGCCAGCTCGCCCGCGCGGACGTGGTTGTCCACCTGATCGAGGAACGACCCGGTCTTCGAGTCCTCGAGCAGGTCGGTCTCGAAGGCGGTCTTTCCCTCGTGGTAGCGGACCTTCGGATCACCGCCGCCCACGAGCCAGCGGGTCTCGCGCGGCAGCTTCTCGAAGTCCCGGCCGGAGCCGTCGTCGCGGCAGACGACGCGGTCGGCGCCGAAGAGGTCCGCGCACAGCGCGGCGAGCATCGCCTTGCGCGCGTCCATTCCCTCCGAGAGCGTCTGCATCACCAGCGCGCTCCCGTAGCGATCCACGAACAGCCCCGGGAGCAGATCCGCCTCGCCGTGCACCACGCGGTAGGCGTCGCGGCCGACGAGCGTCCGGCGGCGCTGGAGGCACGCCGCCAGCCGTCTGCGGAAGAACGCCTCGTCGATCGGCTCCTGCTCGGGCGGGCCGCGCGTGAGCAGCCGAAGCGCGAGCGGCGACTTGCGGGCGTACAACGCCTGGCCAATCGGGTTTCGCTGCTTGTCGACGACCAGCACCACCTCGCCGGGGGACTCGACCGCGGGCGGCTCGACGAGCTCGGTGCGGTAGCACCACGGGTGTCCGCGCCTCAAGGCGCGCGCGCCCGCCACGCTCACCACCGCCACCGCGCGTCCCGCTGGAGCCGTCATCGCGCCGCTTACTCGAGCCCCCGCGCCGCGAGCTCGACGTCGTCTTCACCGCGCAGGTGGCCAATCTCGTGGAGCAAAGTGACGCGAATCTGCTCGATGAGCTCCTCGCGGGTCTTCACCGCGCGCGTCAGGTTTCGGCGGTAGAGCGCCACCGAGCGGCACGGCTGCTTCGAGGCGCGGTCGCTCTCGCAGCGCTCGCCGAGCGGCGGCCCGCGAAAGAGGCCGAGGATGGTGGGCGAGAGCGGCGGCTCGCCCGAGAGCAGGTCCTCGTCGAGCGGGAGCTCCTCGGTGGCGACCGGCACGCCTTTCAAGTCCCGGCGCATGTCCGCCGGGAGCGCGGCGACGGCGCGCTTGACCTCGGCCTCGAACTCCTCGCGCGACATCGGCTGCGGGGGGTGGAACTCGCTCGGGCTCAGGCGCCGCGCCTTGGCGAAGAGGCGCTCGGCCTCCGCGGGCTTTCCGGCGCGCTCGAGCAGGAGCCCCATCTGGTGATGCGCGTGCGCGCCGTGGCTCGGGTCGTCGAGCAGCTGGCTGAAGGCGCGGCGCGCGTCCTCGAAGCGGCACAGCTCGAAGAGGGCGACCGCGCGCTCGTACTGCGCGTCGGTGTCGCTCTTCTCGATGGTGAGCGAGAGCTGCGCGCGCTCCAGCGCCTGCGAGGCCCGCCCCAGGTCGTTGTTCGCCATCGCCGAGAGCAGCGCGAACTGGCCCAAGAGCTCCGCGTCGTTCTCCTCCCGCGCGAGCCTCAGCCCCCGCTCGGCGTAGATCGCCGCGAGCTCGTCTCGCTCGCGGGTCGAGGGCAAGGCCACCGCGAACAGGTGCGCGGCGCCGAGCAGCGCGTCCAAGTGGTTGGGGTCGATGGCGAGGGCGCGCGCGTAGGCCAGGCCCGCCTCGTCGAGCCGGTCGAGCGCGGCCAGGGCGGCGCCGCGCTCGGAGTGCGTCTGGGGATCGTCCGGCTCGAGCGCGGCCGCTTGCGCGGCGCACGCCAACGCGTCCTCCAGGCGCCGAGCGTCGTAGTACACGCGCGCCGCCTCCAGCGGGTCCTTGCCGCCGGGGCGGCAGACCGGCAGCACCGCCGGCGCGGACCTGTCGTGCGAGTGGCTCGAGGCCGCGCCCAGGCGAGAAGACGTGGGAGGCTCGAGCGGCTCGCCGACCGGCGACCTCTGACACGAGACCAAGGACAGCCCAATCGAAAGGACCCAGCCGCCGCGCATGCGCGAGCGATGCTAGAGCCTTTCGGCGCCCTGCGCGAACCGGCGGCCGCGCCGGGCGTCACCGGCGCAAGACGGCTACCAGAGCGCCAGCTGCGACGGCGCGGCCCTCGGCGTGGCGCGCGGCGCGGTGGCCTGCGCGTGCGGCTCGAGGCCGAGCGACGTGCAGAGCCGATCGAACGTTCGAATCAGCTCGAGCTTCTCGTCTTCGCCCGGCGGGCGGCGCCCCAACACCCGGCGGAAGCGGGTGGCGAGCGTGGGGTACGCCTCGGTCACGCGCTGGAGGAACAGCTCGCGTTGGCCGTGCGCGAACTGCATGAAGGCGAGGCCCGCGAACCGCCCGCCCGCGTTCGCCGCCCGAGTGAGCAAGGGCTCGAGGCCGAGCTCGTCCTCGTCCAGCCCGCTCATCACCGGCGACACCATCAGGCCGACGTTGACGCCCGCCCGCGAGAGTGCCTCCATCGCCGCCAGCCGGCGGAACACGGTGGGCGCCTTGGGCTCCAGCAGCCGATTGATCTTGTCGTCGATCGACGCGATCGAGAGCGCCACCGAGACGCGGCTGCGCTTGGCGATCTCGCGCAAGAGGTCGGTGTCGCGCGCGATCATCGAAGAGCGGGTGTTGATGTGCAAGTCCAGCCCTTCGAAGCCGGCCAGCACCGAGAGCACCGCGCGGGTGATGCGGGCGCCCTCCTCCACCGGCTGCCAAGGGTCGGTCGCGGAGCCGAGCACCAGCTGCCGCTCGCGCGGGTCGTTCTCTTTCAGCTCGCGCTGCAGCACCTCGGCCGCGTTCGACTTCATCAACACGCGGCTCTCGAACGCCCGCCAGTCGGAGAAGCTCTTCTTGTCGAGCCGCGCGCTGCAGAAGGTGCAACCGAACTCGCAGCCTTCGTAGGGGTTGATCGCCCAGTGCCAAGGGCCGCCGTCTTTCGACTCGGGTCTGATCAGCGAGCCGATGCGGAGGGCGGTGTAGCCCGACCCTTCGGGGCGGGGGGCCTTGTTCTTTCCTTCGTACTCGTGAAACCCAGCGTTCGAGAACATCCGGGCCTCCTGTCGCGCGTTCGGCCAGAAGAAATATTGACAACCCGATTTCTGCGCGCGCAGGGAAAGCATCGCCGGTCGATCTGACAATCCCCCGCTGATCATTTTTCCGACAAGGAAGTGCGCCGGAGGCCGACAAATCGGCCTCAGCGGCGACGAGACCTGATCAGCGCGGACCTTGTCGCACCCGCCGAGGTTTCACGCGATTGATCAGCAACTTGCGCTGACTGATCAGCGACACGGACCCCGACCCACCTGCACGCCATGCCTTCCGCCCGGAGCGTTCGAGCGGGGGAGCATGTAGACAAATGAGCGCAAGAGGGCCGCCCGCGGCTACGCGTTCCGCTGGCGCAGCCGCACCAGGCCGCGCACCACCTCGGCCACGCGCGCGGGCGTGAAGCCCAGCCGCTCGAGGTTCACCTCCGCCGGCGCCGAGGCGCCGAAGCGATCGAGCCCGAGCGCGACGCCGAACTCGCCGACCCACTCGCGCCAACCGAGCGTGACGCCCGCCTCGACCGACACGCGCGCGGTCACCTTCGGCGGCAGCACCGACGTCTGGTACTCCAGGCTCTGCGCCTTGAAGGCCTCCCAGCAGGGCATCGAGACGACGCGCACCTTGAGCCCGTCCTTCGCGAGCAGCTCTTCGGCCGAGAGCGCGAGCTGCACCTCCGAGCCGGTCGCGATGAGAATCGCCTCGGGCTCGCCGCCCGGCGCGTCCTTCAACACGTAGGCGCCCTTGTGCAGCCCGTCCGCCGGCGCGAACTTCGCGCGGTCGAGCGTCGGCACTTTCTGCCGGGTGAGCACGAGCCCCGTCGGGCCCTCGCGCCGCTTGATCGCCAGCCGCCACGCCTCGACCGCCTCCGCCGCGTCGGCGGGGCGCACCATCCACAGGTTCGGCATCGCGCGCAGCGACATCAGCTGCTCGACCGGCTGGTGCGTGGGGCCGTCCTCGCCCAAGCCGATCGAGTCGTGCGTCCACACGTCGATCACCGGCAGCCCGTTGAGCGCGGCGAGGCGGACCGCCGGGCGCATGTAGTCCGAGAAGGCGAAGAAGGTGGCCGTGAAGGTGCGCAGCCCGCCGTGGTACGCGATGCCGTTGGCGATGGAGCCCATCGCGTGCTCGCGCACGCCGTAGTGCAGGTTGCGCCCCGCGCCGGTGCCGCCGTCGAACGAGCCGCCGTCCTTGATCGCCGTCGCGGTGGAGCTCGACAGGTCGGCGTCGCCGCCGATCAGCTCGGGGATGCTCTGCGCGAGCGCCGCCAGCGCCTTGCCGGCCGCGGCGCGCGTGGCGATGCCCTCCCCCGCCTTGAACGTCGGCAGGTTCGCGTCCCACCCCGCGGGCAGCTCGCCGGCCGTCGCGCGCTTCCACTCCGCGGCGAGCGCGGGGTGCGCCTTGGCGTAGGCCTCGAAGCGCGCGCTCCAATCCGCGTGCGCCTTCTTGCCGCGCTCGGCGCCGGCCTTGAAGTTCCTCGCCGCCTCGTCGGGCACGTAGAAGCTCTTGTCGGCCGGCCAGCCCAACGCCTGCTTGGTGCGCTTGATCTCGTCGTGCCCCAAGGGGCTGCCGTGCGCCGACGCGGTGCCCTGCTTGTTGGGGCTGCCGAAGCCGATGGTGGTCTTCACCACGATGAGGCTCGGCCGGTCCGCCTCTGCCTTGGCCGCCTGAATGGCCTGGTCCAACCCGGCCAGGTCGGTGTCGCCCTTCTCGACGTGCAGCACCTGCCAGCCGTACGACGCGTAGCGCTTGCCGACGTCCTCGGTGAAGGTCAGGTGGGCGGGGCCATCGAGCGTGACGTCGTTGGCGTCGTACAAGTAGACGAGCTTGCCGAGCTTCCAGTGGCCGGCGAGCGAGGCCGCCTCCTGCGCCACACCCTCCATCACGTCGCCATCCGAGACGAGCGCGTAGGTGTAATGGTCGACGAGCGTGTGGCCGGGGCGGTTGAAGCGGTGGGCGAGCCAGCGCTCGGCGAGCGCCATGCCCACGGCGTTTGCGGCGCCCTGGCCGAGCGGGCCGGTGGTCGCCTCGACGCCGGGAGTGAGGTGCCACTCGGGGTGACCGGGCGTCTTGCTGCCCCACTGACGGAACGACTGGAGGTCTTCCATCGTCAGGTCGTAGCCCGTCATGTGCAGGAGCCCGTAGAGCAACATGCAGCCGTGGCCGGCCGAGAGCACGAAGCGATCGCGGTCGGGCCAGCGCGGATCCGACGGGTCGTGCTTCAGGTGCCGCTGCCAGAGGACGTAGGCCATCGGCGCGGCGCCGAGCGGGAGCCCCGGATGACCCGAGTCGGCCTTCTGCACCGCATCGATCGCCAGCGTGCGCAGCGTGTTGATGCTGAGCAGGTCCAAGGTCTCGTCGTTCGCCATCGGCGGCTCCGCGCTTTTCAAAGACGGTGGGGGATGGATCCAGCGGGCGCTGGGTCTACCTCGCGGCAGCCGATCAAGTGAAGCTGGATCAGCTCTCGCCGTCGCCGGCCAAGTAGCTCAAGATCACCTCGTCCAGGCTCTTCTCGGAGATCAGGTCTTCCCCGAAGAGCGTCTCGACGCCGACCTCGTTGATCTTGGGCGGGACCGCCATCGCGCGCGCCGCGAGCACCTCGGGCGGCAGCGGTTCAGGCCCGGACGCGACGCCCGGCTGAAGCTTGGTCTGCTTGGCCTCTTCCTCGGTGGCGAGCTGGCCGGGCTGGTACGCCTTCACCGTGCTCGCGGCGGCGTCGATGTTGTCGTAGACGCCGTTGATGAGGTTCCGCAGCATCTCTTTGTGCTGCTCCTCCATCAGCTCACGCACGACCTCGGCGAGGTTCTCGGCGTTGAGGATGTCGGCGTACGACGTCTTCTTCGACGCGAGGATGTTCCCGCCCACGAACAGGTGCGTGATGATGTGGGGGTTCTTCACGCCCGAGTCCTCGGTCTGGACGTGGTAGACCTTCCCCTTGTGTTTGATGTTGTGGTTGAAGCCGGTGACGGCCTTCTCGAAGCTTTTCGCCATGTCGTGCGCCGCGGCAACCTCTAGGAAGCTAGCAGAAAGTCAGCAAACTACCGCGAGTTTGGGGGCAGCTTCAGACCCCAGCGCCGCGCGTCCTCGAAAGTGTTGACGCTCACCACGCTGCGCGCCGCAGGGTCTACCGCGCGGAGGGCGGCTTCGGGAAGAGCGCAGATGGAGAACGAAGCGAACAAGCGCTCGAACGAGGGATTTCCCGAAAGCGCCTGACCCCAGCGTGGGGCGAGCGAGGCCCGGTACACCGCCAGCAAAGGCTCCGGGCGGCCCTGGACCTCGAAGAGCACTCCATCGACGCCTTCGCGGCGCGCCGCGAGGAGCACGTCGATGGCGGCGGGCGCGACGAAGGGCATGTCGGCGGCGACGACGAAGACCCAAGGCGTGGTCGCCGCGGTGAGCGCCGCGTGCACGCCGCCGGGCGCGCCCTTGTCCGCGACGACGGCGCCGACGGTGCGCACGCCCAGGAATGCGTAGGGCGCGGCATCGTCGCTCACCAACAGGGTGTCGGCGAACCGAGAGGGGGCCAGCTCGACCAGCCTCCGCGCGATGGGGCGGCCTTCGAGCTCCAACAAGCCCTTGGCCACTCCGCCCAGTCTTCGGGCCTTTCCGCCGGCGATGAGCGCGAGGGTGGTTGGGGAGGCTTCCGTCACGTGGCGCGCACCGACCCGACCGCGTAGCATCAAGGGGTGGCGTCGTCACGCAAACCGCGACCTCCCGCTCCACCGCCGCGCCGCCCCCGTCGGCCCAAGCCGCGCGCGCAGGTCGCTTACGAAGGCGATGACGAGTTCAGCGTGATGTCGACCCACCCCGCGCGGAAGAAAGCGGCGCTCGAGCTGTCGCCCAAGGCCGCTCCTCCGAAGGTCGAGGACGAGCCGGAGGAGAAGCGGCCCGCGCTCAACAAGTGGCAGTTCATCAAGAAGATTCTCGACCGCTGAGCATCAGCGCGACGCGTGGCCTGGGGGAGCGCCGCGGCGGAGCGGCCTTGCAGGCTTGGGATCCCAGCCGCGGTTCGCGCTGGCCCGGCCGGGTGGCGGACGGGGGTCGTGGCGATGCGCGTAGACTTCGGGGCGAGGCTCGAAGCACTGGATGTCGCCGTACTCGGCCCGGCAGAAGCCGCCGGGAGACTGGGCGCAGCGCGTCTGGCCGTACGCGGAGGTGCAGTGGTAGCCGCGGGTGATCTGCCCGTAAGCGGCGACGCACTGGGCCTTGGGCGCGGCGGTGTGGAAGGCCTGTGGCGGATCGAAGCAGACGACTTGCCCGTAGGCGGCGTGGCAGACGCCGGCCGGTGTTTGTGCGCAGCGCAGCTGGCCATACGCGGCCTTGCAGTCGTACCCGCAGGCGGTCTGGCCGTAGGCCGACTGGCAGGTGGCCCCGTGGGAGGCGGCGAGGGTCGACACGAGAACGGTGAGTGTTGGGAGCATGTGGATTGGAACGGGGTGGCCGTTGGCCGATTCACGGTGCGCCCTGGTATGGAAAGCCGCCATGTCGCAGGGTGTTTTCAAAGGGGTGACCCGCCGGTCCAAGCGCGTGTTCGGCCCAGAGGGCGCGGTTGGCCCGGGCGAAGACGAGCTCGCCCGCGAGGAGCCGCTCGAGATTCGGATTCAGGGCGAGACCATCTGCGTCACGATGCGGACGCCTGGGGACGACGCGCGCCTGGCGGTTGGGTTCCTGTATTCGGAGGGGATCGTCGCGTCGGCTTCGGACTTGGGGACGGTCGCGCACTGCGGGCGGCCCGACCAGGAAGGCTTCGGGAACACCATCGAGGTGACCCCGGCGTCGGGCGCTCAGCTCCAGTGGGAGAAGCTCGAGACGTCGCGGCGCGGGACGCTGACCACCTCGGCGTGCGGGGTGTGCGGGCGGCGCACGGTCGAGGATCTCTTCGAGCAAGTCGGCAGGCTGCCGCCCAGCGCTCCGGTGCCCAGGGCGCTCATCGCCCGCGCGCCGGAGATCCTCCGCCAGCACCAGCAGAACTTCGCGCGGACCGGTGGCGTGCATGCCGCCGCCGCGCTCGACGGCGCGGGCCAGATGCTCGCGTTCGCCGAGGACGTCGGCCGACACAACGCGGTCGACAAGGTCGTGGGGTCGCTGGTGCAACAGGGCCGCGTGTCTCGGCGCGACCGCGCGTTCGGCGCGAGCGTGCTGGTGGTCAGCGGCCGCGCCAGCTTCGAGATCGTTCAGAAGGCCGCGATGGCGCGGATTCCGGTCGTCGCGTCGGTGTCGGCCGCGAGCGTCCTGGCGGTCGACTTGGCCGAGCGATGTGGGATGGCCTTGTGCACGTTCGTCCGCGGAGGCGGGTTCAATTTGTATGCAGGCGCGGAGAGGATTGAGGGCGGATAGGCGCGTGTGCTACCGACGGCCGCGTCATGTCCTCCCTCCAGAAACGACTCGTCGCCGTACTCTTGGGCGCATGGGTGTTCGCCCCGCTCGCCTGCACGCGTTCGGCTGAGACCGAGCCAGAGCTCGAGCCCGAGTCAGAGCTGCACGATTCGGGCACGCTCAAGGTCGACACCGAAGATGCGGGCGTGGCCGACGGCGGTGAGCTCGATGGCGGCGCTCCCGATGCCGGCGGCCGCTTCCACGGCATGAACGAGCACCCGCAGTGGCTCGACTTCACCGCGCAGGATCAGCTGATCGGGTACTTGGTCGACGCCGGTGTGCAGTCGGTCCGCATCGACATGCAGTGGATGCTGATCGAGCCGACCATCAAAGGGCAATACGACCCGATGCGCGTGGGCCGCTACGACCACTTCATCTCCCGCTGCCAGGAGCACAACATCGACGTGCTCGCGATTCTGCTCGACACGCCGCCGTGGGCGAACGGCAACAAGAAGAGCCCGGCGACCAACAGCGGGCGCGTGGTGCCGCCCGATGATCTCTCGGCGACGGGCGCTCAAGGCGGGCCCGGCTCGCAGGACTACAACGACTTCGTCACCTTCGCGCTCAACCGCTGGGGCGTGAACGGCAAGTCTCCCGACGGGCCGAAGTGGATCAAAGCCTGGGAGATCTGGAACGAGCCCGACGGCTACTGGGCTTGGTCGGAAGGGCCGGGCACCACGTCGCCGTACGGGGTCGGCAAATCTGATCCGATCAAGTACGCGCAGCTGCTCAAAGGCGCCTACAAAACCATCCAGCAAATCGACCCGACCGCGATCGTCTTGGGCGTGTCGACGTCAGGCACGCAGCTGCCGACGTCGCTCAATGCACCGCACCAGCCGCCCGACAACCGCGAGTGGCTGCGCGTGCTCTACGACGAAGGCATCAAAGACCACTTCGACGTCTTCTCAGCGCACGTCTACAGCAGCGTGTGGAACCGCAGCCCCGAGCCGGTGCCGGCGCCGCCGGAGATCGTGCTGGGCCGCCTCACCCAACATCTGATTCCGGTGATGAAGGCGTACGGCGATGAAGCCAAGCCGATCTGGATCACCGAGACCGGCTACTACACCGGCGGCCCGAACGACGCGGCGCAGGTGACCGAAGCGCAGCAGGGCGACTTTCTCACCCGCGCTTACGAGTACGCGCGGAGCATGCCGACCGTCGAGCGGCTCTATTGGTACACCTTCACCGGCTCGAACACGGGCACCAGCGCGCAGAATTACTTCGGCGTGGTGGCCGGCACGCCGTACCCGAACGGCCTGGCAGGTCAGTGGCCGCTCAAGCCAGCCTTCCGCGCGTTTCGCGCGCTGCCCAAGTCACCTTGAACCCCGCTCCGACTTTCACTACGAAAGTCGGATGCTCCGAACCAACTCCCACGAGCGCCTCACCGACCCGCTGATTCGCGACCACGGCCGCCTTCGGGTCGCCACTTGGGAAGAAGCGCTCGACCTCACCGCGCGCGGCATTCAAGACAGCGTCGGCCGGCACGGCCCGAACACCTTCGGCATCTTCAGCTGCTCGAAGGCGACCAACGAGGTGAACTACCTCGCGCAGAAGCTCATTCGCACGGCCGTCGGCTCCAACAACATCGACAGCTGCAACAGAACCTGACACGCCCCCAGCGTCGTCGGTCTGGCGACGGTCTTCGGTGCAGGCGGTGGAACTTCCTCCTACCAAGAGGTGGAGGAGACGGACGTCATTTTGCTTTGGGGCAGCAACGCGCGTGAGACCCACCCGATTTTCTTTCACCACGTGCTCAAGGCGGTGAACCGCGGCGCGAAACTGTACGTCATCGACCCGCGGCGCACGCCCTCCGCCGACTGGGCGGAAGGGTGGCTGCCGCTCCAGGTCGGCAGTGACATCTCCCTCGCGAACGCGATGGGGCGGGAGATCATCGCGCACGGGCTCGCGAACCAGACGTTCATCTCGCGCGCGACGAGGGACTTCGAGGCCTACCGGGCCTGCGTCGACCGCTACACACCCGAGCGCGTGACCCGGGACACCGGCGTCGACCCGGCGTTGATTCGACAGGCGGCGCTCGACTACGCGCGCGCCGACCGCGCGATGATCTGCTGGACGCTCGGCATCACCGAGCACCACAACGCCGTCGACAACGTCCTGTCGCTGATCAACCTCGCGCTGCTCACCGGCCACGTCGGCCGCTACGGCTCGGGGTTGAACCCCTTGCGCGGTCAGAACAACGTGCAAGGCGGCGGCGACATGGGCGCGCTGCCGCACAAGCTCCCCGGCTTCCAAGACGTCGAAGACGACGCGATTCGCGCCCGCTTCGAGACGGTGTGGGGGCGGCCGGTTCCCCCGAAGAAGGGCTGGCACCTCACCGAGATGTTCCACGCGATGGAGGAGAAGGAGCTCACCGCCGTCTACGCCATCGGCGAGAACCCCGCGCAGTCGGAGGCCGACACGCACAAGGCGGTGCGGCTGCTCCAGGGGCTCGAGTTCCTCGCCGTGCAGGACCTGTTCTTCACCAAGACCGCCGAGCTCGCCCACGTGGTGCTGCCCGCCTCGGCCTCCTGGTGCGAGAGCGAAGGCACGGTCACCAACAGCGAACGGCGCGTGCAGCGGGTGCGCCGCGCCTTGGCCCCTCCGGGGAACGCGCGCGACGACCGCTGGATTCTCACCGAGCTCGCGCGGCGGCTCGGCCAACCTTGGGAGCACCAGAGCGCCGAACAGACCTGGGACGAGCTGCGGACGCTGAGCCCGATGCACGGAGGCATGAGCTACGCGCGGCTCGCGTCGCTCGGCGGCATCCGGTGGCCGTGCCCCGACGAATCGCACCCTGGCGAGCTCTTCCTGCATGGACGGCTCTGGAAGGAGCCGCGCGAAGGGCCCGCCGCGCCGTTCCACGCCGTCGAGCACGCCCCGCCAGTCGAGCCGCTCAGCGACGCGTTTCCGCTGCGGCTCACCACCGGGCGCCGGCTCGACTCGTACAACACCGGCGTGCAGTCGCGCGCGCTCGCGTCACCGCTGCGGCGTCAAGAGACGCTCGACATTTCGCCCGACGACGCGCGAGCCTACGGCGTCGAAGAAGGAGAGCGGGTGCGGGTGGCCTCGGCGCGCGGCTCCGTCGAGGCGCCCATTCACATCGACCCCGGGCTGCCCAAGGGGCTCGTCTTCATGACCTTCCATTTCCCTGAACAGGCGGAGACGAACTTCCTCACCATCGACGCCACGGATCCGCGCTCCGGCACCGCCGAGTTCAAGGCCGCCGCGGTCCGGCTCGAGAAGCTCGCCTCCCCACCCTGACGACCCATGGACCTGCGCCCCATCGTCATTCCGCCCAGCCCCGAGGAGGCCGCCGCCATCGACGCGGCCCTGTCCCTTCCCGCGGACGAAGGCCCCATCACCGGGGTGCGGACGAGCGAGGAGCGCAGGACCCTGCTCTTGCCCGCGCTGCACGCCGCGCAGCGCCGCGCCGGCTGGTTGAGCCCGGGCGCGCTCGGCCACGTCGCGCGGCGGCTGCACCTTCCGCCCGCCGAGGTCTTCGGCGTCGCGACCTTCTACGGCCTGTTCTCCCTGAAAGAGCGCCCCCACCGCGTGCTGCACGTGTGTGACGACATCGCGTGCCGCGCGCGCGGCGCTGAAGCGCTCAAGCAGGCGCTCGAGCGGCGGTTCGCCGGCGAGGGAAAGACGAGCGGCGCGGCGTTGTGGCTGACGAGCCCGTGCTTGGGGCTGTGCGACAGCGCGCCGGCCGCCTTGCTCACCGAGGCGGGCCCCGAGCCGCGTGAAACACCCATCGGCGACATGGACGCCGAGCGCGCGCTCGCGGCGCTCGAGCGCGGCACGCCGCCGGCGCCGCACGCGCGCACGGCCCGCGTCAGCCTTCCGCCCGCCCGGTTACTCCAGCGCGTCGGCAAGGCGGACCCCACCCGCCTCGAGGACTACCGCGCGCACGGCGGCTACGCGGCGCTGCACCGCGCGTTCGAGCTCGGGCCCGCCGGCGTCATCGGCGAGGTCACCGCCTCCAAGCTGGTGGGCCGCGGCGGCGCGGCGTTCCCCACCGGAAGAAAGTGGGCCGCGGTGGCGAGCCAACCCGCCCGGCCCCACTACCTGGTGTGCAACGCCGACGAGTCCGAGCCCGGCACCTTCAAGGACCGGG
>CAZEDU010000048.1:0-12039 GCA_964511185.1 uncultured Myxococcaceae bacterium
AGGGCCGCGTGTCCCGCAGCACCGCCTGGGTCGGCACCAGCCGGTCACGCCAACGCGCCGGAACCACCCGCGCGAGGAGCCCGTCGTCGAGCACCGGGAGCGCGAGCACGAGCGCCAGCAGATTGAAGAAGCTGTAGTTCCCGGTCGCCATCATCCCCAGCTGCAGCGCGATGAACGCCAGGCCCGCCAGCCGGCGGACCCCCACCGGCCCGAAGACGAAGAGCGGCAAGCCCCCTTCGATGATCAGCACCAGCGCGCAGACCACCCTGTGCGCGGCGTCCGGCAGCTGGTGCGCGAAGAAGCTCGTCCAGGTGGGCAGCGGCTGCGTCCAGAAGTGGTACTGGAACGCGGTGAGCTTTTGCCAGGCCTCGTCGCCGCTCAAGAGCTTCACCGCGGCGTTGAGCAGCATCAGCCGGCCGATGAGAAAGCGCATCCACATCAGCGCGGCTGGGTGCGCCGGCGTGCCGTCCGTCACGCGATGAAAACACCGCCGCGGCGCGAAGAAGAACGACGCGACCGACGCCTCGACCAGGAGCACGTCCCACTGGAAGGAAAGGAACGGCCCCGAGCACTGCACGAGCGAGAGGTAAGAGAGCGCGAGCACGACCAGCGCTGGGCGCACGAGCGCTCCCACCATCACGCAGAGGCTCGCGAGGAGACCGGCGGCACACAGCAAGTGTAAAAACGCATCGCTCGCCGAGAGCCACGCGAGCGTCGGCGCCTGCCAGAACGACAGCCCCGCCTGGCGAAACCACGCGAGCTGCTGCGCCGCCGGCCAGATGCCGCTCGAGCCGACCAGCCCCTCCAGCTGCCACCAGAAAGAGCCGATCGCGACGGCGCCGGTGAGCCCGAAGAGCCGGAAGTACACCCAGCGGATGAGCGAAGTCCCGCTCGCCGTGAACGAAACGGCGGGCGCCTCGCTCACAACGGCAGCTCCTTCAGCTTGTCGAGCAGCCCGCTCCGCTGCAGCCCCACCATCAGGCTGAACATCGCGGTGTTGAACAGGCCGTGCGCCACGATGACCGAGCCCAGGTGGCCCCGCCACAGAAACGCCACGCTGAAGCAGACGCCCAACACCATGGTCTGGGCCACCGCGAGCGTGCCCTCGTACAGGTGCCCCAGCCCGAAGGCCGCCGTCACCAGGAGCACGGCCAACCACCACCGGCCGGTCAGCTGCCGCACGCGCGGGAGCAGAAAACCGCGGAACACCACCTCTTCGAAGGTCGCCACCACCACCATCGCCAAGGCGAACTGCCAGACGGGCGTGTCGACGGTGAGCCCCTGCAGCGCGTCGACCCGCTGCGACGCCTCGCTGGTCGCGAACGACTTGCCGAAGAGGCTGACCGCGACCGCGATCGGCACCGTCACGGTGACGTGCACCACGAGCGTGGCGATCATCACCGGAACGCCGAGCGCGAGCTCGCGCGCCCAGCCGGCCCGGCCAAGCCCGATGCTCGCGGGCGCCTGACGGTTCACCCACAGGAGCGCCGCGACCACGCCGAGCAGCGCCAGGTCCTTGAGCAGGCTCCAGGCGAGCACCCCGCGATCGACGCCCTTCGGCGGCGCCTCGGGGAGCAGCACCTGGACCTCGAGCGCCCGGCCGTCGCGCTCGACCAAGAACGTCGCGCGCCCGGGCGGCACGCGCTCGTTCGAGCCGAGCCGCTCGGTGAGGTCCTTCGTCGGCGCCTTCTCGTCGAGCCGCTCCCCGTTGAGCCCGAGCACGCGGTCCCCCGGCTGGAGCGCGCCGTCGGCGGCGAGCCCCGCGACCACGCGCTCCACGCGCGCGGCGCCGCCATCGTCCTCCAGCTGCGCGCCGAGCCTCGGGCCCCGCTGGGGGGTCGCCCACACCGCGAGCGCCACCGACACGAGCAGCCCGACGAGCACCGCGCCGCTGCGCGCGCGCCACGGCCGCACCAACAGCGCGGCCCAGAGCGCGAGCGCGACCAGCGCGAGCACGCGCAGCCACGGCCAGCGCGGCGCCAAGGCGGCGACCGTCGCCGGCCCGAACACCAAGGCGAGGACGAAGCCGACCTCGGACAGCGCGCGGGGCCCGGCCGGCACGCCCTCCAAGAGCGAAGCGCTTACCCTCACGCGCGAGCGCTCCGGCGCATGCACACCTCGGCGTTTACCGCTTGGCCTGCTGGCTCGGCGGCGACCCGCTCAGGCTCATCACGTAGTCGCGCAGCATCTCGATCTGCTTCTGCTGCGAGCCCCCGAAGTACTTCGGGTACATGACGGCGCTCATGTCGTCGCCCGAGAAGAACGACGGCATCTTGGTGCCTTCCTGCAGCGCCTGCGGGTTGGTGAGCCACGCCGCCACCCAGTCGGGGCGCAGCCGCGCGCGCGCGAGCTGCAGGTTCGGCGCGAGCGACGAGCGGTCCTGCCCCGGCGCCGGCTCGCCCTGGGTGTGGCAGGCGAAGCAGCGCAGCTCGGCCACCATCGCCTTCACCTCTTCCAGGTCCTTGCCCGACGGCGGCTCGGCCTTCACCGTGATGTACGGGTAGGGCACGTTCGAGTGCGCCGCGAAGCCGTGCACGATGGACGTGTTCGCGTCGTCGCTGAGCGGGAAGGTGGGCATGCGCACGTCGAGCCACGGCCTCAGCTTCTGGCTCGGGTCGCGCAGGAAGTTGAACAGCCAGTCCGGCTGCGTGCGCCAACCCTGCTGCTGCAGAATCGGCGGGGCGTTGGCCAGGTTGTCTTCCAGGTAGGTGTCGCGGATGCGGCCGCCGTCCCCGTCGATGACGTGGCAGCCCTTGCAGTTGTAGTACTCGATGGTCTGCTCGCCGTGCGCCATCGAGACGCGGCGCGGGTTGCTCGCCAGCTGGTACGAGTGCGGCACCTTGTCGGTGGTGCGCGACTTCAAGAACACCATGATCGCCTTGACCTCGTCGTCGGTCAGGTCGAACTGCGGCATCTTGGTGTCGACGCGCTCGTACCGGTAGATGCGCGGCGCGCGCAGCTTCAGGTCGACGAAGTTGTACCAGCTGTGGTGGCGCGGGTTCGGCATCGCGTTGCCGAAGTCGAGCAGGTCGACCGTCTTGCGGCCGTACTCGTTCAGGTCGGCGCCGATCTTCGCGTCGTTCTCGTGGCCTTTGATCTCGTGGCAGCCGGAGCACCCGTACTGCGTGACCAGCTTGCTGCCGTGCGCGGCGACCTTCTCGAGCGCCTCGCCCGACAGCGCCGCGAGCGCCGGCTGGGCCGCGGGGGCGTCGCCGTGGCGCAGCGTCAGAAGGTACGCGGTGATGTCGGCCGCTTCCTGATCCGACAAGCGCAGGTTCGGCATGCGCGTCTGGTGCCAGAGCGCCGAAGGGTTCTTCAGCCACGCGAACAGCCACTTCGCGTTGGTCTTGTGGCCGATGTTGGCGAGGTTCGGCGCGAAGTCGCGCGCCTCGGATCCGCTCAGGTGACGCGGGACCTCGCACTCGCCCAGCTCCTGCGGCGTGCCGCGGCTCTTGCCTTCGGCGATCTGCTCCGGCGTGCACAGCTTCTCGGCCGGGACGAAGTTGTGGCAGCCCTTGCAGCCCACGCTGTGCGCCAGCACGCGGCCGCGCTCGGCGTCGCCCTTCGCGGACGGCTCCGGCAGGTGCGGCGGCAACGACTGCTTCCACAGGTACGCGACGATCGCTTGGACTTCCTCATCGCGCTTCTTCGCCTCGGGGCTCCCCTCGCGCACCTGGAAGACGCCGTGCGCGTCCTTCTTCGACGCGTCGAGCGCCTCGGGCCAGAAGTTCGGCATCTTGGTGCGCGGCCGGAAAGACCGCGGGTACGAAACCCACTGCACCAGGAAGTCCGGCGTCGTCTTCTGCTGCAGATCGGTCAGCGTCGGCCCCAGCTTCGGGAAGGTCGCGAAGGTGTCGACCGGGTGGCAGCCGTGGCAGCCGATCTCCGCCACCAGCTTGCGGCCCTCGCTGTAGGTCGGCGCGTACGTCAGGTTGACCGCGTCGGCGTGGCACTTCGCGCACGTCGCCTCGACGAAGTGGTTCTGCTTCGTCACCCACTGGCCGGGTACGCCGTCGTTCGAGTTCGACTCCGGCGCCTTGAAGGTGTCCGGGCGGAAGCGCTTGTGGGTGACCAGGTTCAGCATCGGCCGCTCCCAGTAGTGGTCGTCCCAGCCGTGCGTGAAAGGTTGACCGGCGACGCCCTTGGTCTGCGCGCCCTGACCCTCGTGGCAGGAGGTGCAGCCGAACCGGTCGGGTGGGTGGTTGGAGCCCAGCAGGTCGGAGCGGTGCGGGTGGGTCTGCGCCCAGACCGGCAGGTTGAACATCACCGGCTTGACCTGGTCGAGCTTCTTGCCCGCCTCGCCGATCGCGCAGACCTTGCCCGGCTGCGCGAGCCCCTTGAGCGCCGCCGAGGTGGCGCCGCAGTGACGGCGCAAGTAGGTGACCAGCTGCTCCTTCTGCGCGCCCTCGACGCACGCGGTGCCCGCGGGCGGCTTGTCGCCCGGGACCTCGAGGCTCAGGTGGCACGCCGACCAGGCGCTGCCGTCCGCCGCCAGCTTCGACTTGGGCTCCTCCACGTAGCTCGCCAGCACCTGCCAGCTCGAGCTCGACAGACACGCGCCCTTGAGCTTCTCGTCCTCGAGGATCTTGAGCCCCTGCACGCCGCGGCCGCAGTGGTTGAAGATGAACTCCGCGATCTGCTTGCGGTTGCTCCTGTCGGTCAGACAGCGGCCGCCCTTGGGGTCGATCTCGCCTTTGACCGACGCGGCCTCGTCCCACTCGAGCGCGCAGACCGCCTCGGCGGTCGCCTTGTACGACTCGAGCGTGGTCGGGTGCAGACAGAAGGCCGCGGCCACCTGGTCGGCCTCGGCGTTCGGCTTCTCGAGCGCCGCCAGCACCTCGTGCGGCCGCGAGTAACCACACTTGTCGATCGCCGCGTGGCAGTTCTGACAGCGGTCGACCGAGTTGTCGTAGCTGGTGAGCCAGTACTGCGTCAGCTCCGGCCACTTCGAGGTGATCTTCTTCAGGGTCAGCTTCTGGGTCTCGATGGGGTCGAGCGCGGCCTCGATCGCCTTCTTGAGCGCGTCGCGTTCCCCTTCCTTGCCGGCCAGCTCGGCCCGCGCGGCCTCGAGCGCCGCGGTCGCCTTCACCACCTCTTCCTCGGCGGCATTGATCTGCTCGTGCTTCTTCTTGCGCTTGGCGATCGCCTCGTCCTTGTGCTTGCCGTGCTTGGCCGCCTCGGCTTCGGCGCTGGCCGCGGCCTTCTCTTGGCCGGCCGCGCGCTCCTTCGCCGCGTGCGCCAGAGCCAGCGCCTGCTGGTGCTCGGCGTGCTGCTCCTCGTAGAAGAGGCCGTCGTCCTCGCTCCGGAGCATCTTGACGTTCAGGTCCGCGTCGGAGGCGGCGACCTCGGCTTCCTTCACCTTCGCGCGCAGCTTGCCGACCGCGTCGCGGTCTTGCGCGAGCGCCTTCTCGACCGCCGCGAGCTTCTCGCGCGCCTCCTTGAGCGAGATGGTCTCGTCCGGCTTCTTCGGGTCGACGGCGACTTTGAGCTCGCCCGCCTCGACCTTCTGCTCGAGCAGCCTGAGCTCGAGCTCGGCCTTCTCGCGCTCGTTGGCGGAGGTCTGCTGCTGAAGGTCCTTCCACGGGCGACGGCCCAGGAACTCCTCGTAGAACGCCCATGCCGTGCAGATGGCGATGAGCGACGCGAGAATGAAGAAGGACAGGGAGTGGTTCTGTCGTTCGACCGGCTTGCCCATGATGACGTGGCTTTCGAAGTCGGCGGCTTAGATGTTGAAAACGTTCGGCCAGACCCAGACGTATTTGATGCCGAACACCAGGCGCAGAATGATCTTCATGACCGTTCCGGCCATGCACAGGTACAGCATCGAGACGATCATGTACCGCGTCAGTCCCAAGCGGCGCATGAACGGGTGATTGCGCTTCCAGACCCAAAACGCGGGGCCGATGCCGAACCACGCACCGACCGAGCCGGCGCCGACCAGGAAGGTCAGCGTCTCGTCGCGCACCCCGAGCCAATAAGGAAAGTCCTGGTTGGTCATCGGGACGACCTTGTGCGGGTCCCAGTACTCCCAGGGCATGAAGATGTTCCAGCCCGGACCGCGGAAGAAGACGCCGAGCACGATGAACCCGACCCACAGCCCCAAGAAGCCGACCAGGAAGGTCCAGATCGCGAGCTTGCGCTCCTGGTAGGTGTAGTAGCCGTTGCCGTTCGGGTTGATGTCGACGTACGGGATCACCATCAGGCCGATGATGATCAGCGTCGGCAAAATCACGCCGGCGATCCACGGATCGAAGTACACCAGCATTTCCTGAAGGCCCAGGAAGTACCAAGGCGCCTTCGACGGGTTCGGCGTCTTCGACGGGTTGGCGGGCTCCTCGAGCGGCGCGTCGATGACGATCGACCAGAGCAGCAAGCCCAAGATCATGATGCAGCCCGAGATGAACTCGGCGCGCACCAGATACGGCCAGGTGTGCACCTTGTCGGGCAGCTGCACGTTGTCCGCGGCGCGCCGGGTGGCGGCGTCGATCTTGACCTGCTCCTGATTTGCCGGAATCGGTTTGACGGCTTCGGCCATGGGGATTCCTCTAGTGAAAGCGCGCGGGCTTAGAGCGGACCGGAGATGCCGCCGTCCTTACGCACTCGCCAGAAGTGAAGAATCATCAGGATGCTGACGATGATGGGGATGAAGATGCAGTGGAGCACGTAGAAGCGCAGCAGCGCCGGCGGGCCGACGACCGTACCGCCGAGCAAGAGCGCGCGCATGTCGTAGCGCGGAGTCACGCCGAGCTCGGGGCCGAAGGGGCCTTCGTGGCCGAGCAGCGGCGTGGCGCGGGCCATGTTGGTTCCGACCGTCACGGCCCAGATCGCCAGCTGATCCCACGGGAGCAGGTAGCCCGTGAAGGACATGAGCATGGTGAGCACGAGCAGGTTGACGCCGACCACCCAGTTGAACTCGCGCGGGGGCTTGTAGCTGCCGGTCATGAACACGCGGAACATGTGCAGCCAGATGAAGATGATCATGCCGTGCGCCGCCCAGCGGTGCATGTTGCGCATCAGCATTCCGAACGGGACGTCGAAGTCGAGGTACTTGATGTCGAAGTACGCGTACTCCTGCGTCGGCCGGTAATAGAACATCAAGATCACGCCGGTGACGACGGTGACCAGGTAGAGCAAGAAGGTGAGCCCGCCCGCGCACCAGGTGTGGCGGTAGCGAATGCCGTGGCGGCGCACCTTCGACGGGTGCAGGTGGAGCCACACGTTCGCCGAAACTTGCAGCACGCGGTTGCGCGGGGTGTCGGCGTAGCCGTGGCGGAAGACCGAGCGCCACACCGCGCTGGTGAACACCTTGTCCAGCACGCTCTGCTTGGTTGGTTTCTGCAGGTCAGCCATGTCGAGTCGAGGGTCGTGTGAGGGAGAGAGGGAAAGACTATGCGGACGCCGACGAAGAGAACTTCATGTACGCGTCTGGCTTCGACCACTCGCCGAGCTCCTTGCGGAACTTCACGGCGGTGTCGATCACGATCTGCCCGTCGTCGCCGCGCATGACCTTGACGCGCTCGAGCGGTCGCGGGGCGGGGCCTTCGAAGTTGGTGCCGTCGGGGCGGAAGCCCGAGCCGTGGCAGGGGCACTTGAACTTGCTCTCGGGGCCGAGCCAGCGCGGCGTGCAGCCCAGGTGCGTGCAGATGCCGGACAGGACGTAGAAGCCGGTCTCTTCGCGGACGATCCACACGCGGTATTCCTTCATGAAGCGCTCGGAGACCTCGCCCACGTTAAAGGTGGTGGGAAGGCCGGCCTTGAACGAGGTGGGCGGCTCGAAGAGGACGCGCGGAAAGAGCAGCGCCACCAGCGCCAAGGCGCCGGCGTGCAGCGCGCCGATGATCGCGAGCCAACCGCCGATTCCGAGGATGTTGCGGCGCGACCAGATGTGCTCGCCGCTCCCGCCTTCCTGCAAGTCCGCCATGGAGTCCTCCGAAAAGCGCGGGTGACTTATCGTGAGCTGGCTCTGACGTAAAGGTTCGTAATTGGTCAGAGCCAATGAAAATTAATGGGTCCCGGAATTAGCGCGCAGAGGCGCGCGCTCCCCTACTTGCTTGACGCGCGTGCGCGGCCGTTTTTAAAGAGGGCCACCATGCGCTTCCTTTTGCTGCTCGCCGCCGGTGGCGGCCCGGTCTCCAGCGATGTCGAGCCTTACACGGGTTGGGAGAACTTGGTGCTGATCGCCAAGAAGCCCGACAACGTGCCGATCATCATGATGATGATCATCTTCGCGTTCTTCACGTACATGGCGCTGCGCGACGCCTTCAAGCACGACAAGCTGATCAAGCAGGGGCGGAAGCAGGATATTTTGAAGGCGATGCAGGAGTAGCGCGGCGACGGCCTCTAAATCCTATCCGTCGCCGCGTAGCTGAACGCCGCGTTCACCGTCCCATCCGGCGTGACCGTCACTTCCTGCTTCTTCACCCCGAACCGCTCGTGCCACGCCTCGAGCGTGTACGTCCCGGCCGGCACGTCCTTCAGCTGAAACTTCCCGTCGGCGCCGGTGGTGGCGAAGAACGGGTTCTCCGCCAGCACGATGTACGCGGTCATCCACGGGTGCACGTCGCACTTGAAGCGCACCACCCCGTCCTTGTTGATGGGCACCGTGATGTCCGCCGCGCGCGCGGGCTGCGCCTTGTTGAACCAGGTCGAGCTGCCTTCGCGCGCGTGCACGTTGTGGAGCGTGCCGTCGCTGTTCTTGATCTGCAGCGTCTGCCCCTTCATCGCCGCCTGCACGCGCGGCCGGTAGAGGCACTGCTCCTGATTGAGCGTCACGTCGCCGGTGAGCGGCGCGGCGCCGGGCACCTTGCCCACCACGCGCACCACCACGTTGGCGAGCTTGCCGTCCTTCACCACCACCTGCTCGTCCATCGCCTCGCCCTTGTTGCAGACCGGATCGGCGCCGCGCTTGAGCGGCTGCATCTGCGGCGCCTCGCCCGTCAGCGCGACCTCGCCTTCGATGGTCCCCTTCCCTTCGGGCTGCGCCGCCGGCTCGGCGGCGGGCGGCTCGGCCGGTGCGGGCGCGGCGGCCTGGGGCGCTGCCGGTGCCGGCGCTTCGGTAGCGGGCTGCTCCTTCTTGCACGCCCAGAGAGCGGCGCCGCTCAGCATCACCACGACAAGGGCTCGATTGGCTCGGGTCATCGGGAGGTCCTTTCGTCGAAAGAGAGAACGTCGGACGAGCTTCTAGCGGCGTGCGGGGCGCATACCAAGCCTTACTCGCGGCGCGACACGCGCCAGACCGCCAACGCGAGGAACGCGAGCGCCAGCCCGCCGAGCACCGCGAGGTCGACCGACGCCGACAGACCGCCGCCCACCGCGCCCGCCGCCTCGCTCCCCTGCAACGCGCGCCGCACAGCGTCGACCGAGAACCGCATCGGGTTCAGCGCCATGATCCCGCCAAGCACCGCGCCGGCGCCCTGGAGGGGAAACATCGCCCCCGAGAGGACCCACATTGGGATCAGCACCACGCTCATCACCGCGTGGTAGCCGGTGCTCGAGTTGAGCCACCAGGCGAGCGTGAAGCCCAGGCCGGTGAGGAACAGCGAGGTCAGCGTCATCGCCGCGAGCAGCACCGGCCAATTCACCTGCGCGAACGAGATGCCCGCGAGCGGCGCGAGCAACAAGAACAGGCCCGACTGGAGCAGCGCCACCAGGGACGAGCCGAGGACCTTTCCCAGCACGACGGCGGTGCGCGAGCCCGGCCCGGCGAGCACCGACTGCAGGAAGCCCTCCCGCCGGTCCTCGATCACCGTGATGGTGGTGAAGATGGCCGAGAAGAGCAGCACCATCGCCACCACGCCGGGAAAAAAGTAGGCCGAGTAGGTCAACGACGGCGCGCCGTCGACCCGGAAGCTCGGCGAGAAGCCGGCGCCGATGACGAACCAGAAGAGCACCGGCTGCGCGAGCGCGCCCACCACGCGGCTGCGCTGCCGAAAGAAGCGCAGCACGTCGCGGCCCGCCAGCGCCGAGACCGTCGCCCAGTCGAGCCGGAGCCGAGAAGGAGACAACGCGAGCGAGCTCATGCGCGCCTCTTCTTCACCGGCTGCTCGGCCGGGAGATCAGCGCCCAGCGCGTGGCCGGTGAGCTTCAAGAAGACGTCCGCCAGCGTGGGCCGGCGCAGAGACACCGAGCGCAACGCCGAGCGCGGCAGCACCTCCACCAGCCGCGGGATCAGCGTGTGCCCTTGCGGGTGCTCCACCAAGACCTCGCGCTGGTTCACGCGCACAGGGAGCCCGAACGCGGCGCTGACGCGCTCGGCGACGAGCTCGGGCACCTCGGCCTCGAGCACCACGATGTCGCCGCCCATCGAAGCGATGAGCGCGGCGGGGGACTCGCAGGCGACCAGGCGGCCCTGATCCAACACCGCGAGCCTGTCGCACAGCTGTGCCTCCTCGGGCCGGTGGGTGGTGAGCAGCACGGTGAGCCCCTGCTCTTCCTGGAGCGCCGCGAGGTGCGCCCACAGCTTTCGAAACGAGGCCTCGTCGAGCCCTTGGGTCGGCTCGTCCATCAACAACAGCTTCGGTCCGTGCACGAGCGCGCGGGCGAGCTCCAGGCGGCGGCGCATGCCCCCCGACCAACCAGCGACCTTCTCGTCGGCGCGGCCTTTCAGCTCGATGAGCTCGAGCATCGCGTCGACGCGCGCGCGGGCGAGCTTCGGGGGCAGCGCGAACAGGCGCGCCCCCAAGCGCAGGTTCTCGCGCGCGGTGAGCGCGCCGTCCAGGCTGTTCCGCTGGAACACCACCCCCAGCTCACGCCGAAGCGCGGCGTCGTTGAGCGACAGGGGCGCGCCTCGGAAGCGGACCTCGCCTGCGTCCGGGCGCAGCAGGCCCGAGAGCAGCCCGAACGCGGTCGACTTGCCCGCACCGTTGGGCCCCAGCACGCCGACGACCTCTCCGGGGTAGACCGACAGCGACAGGTCGGACAGCGCGGCCCGCTCCCCGAACCGCCGCGTCAGCCCCGACAGCTCGAGCAGCGGCGCGGGCGCAGCGGCTTTCACCGGCTCGTCGCTCAGCGCGCGTGCGGTGTGCAAGAGAGGTCCTTCCTTCAGACGCCCGCGCCGCCGTCGAGCATCAGCACGGCGAAGAGCGCGGCCAGGTACAGAATCGAGATCAAGAACAGCTGGCGCGCCCACGCGTTGTCCAAGCGCCGCACGTAGCCCCAGACGCCCAGCGCGAGGAACGCCGCCCCGAGCGCCAGCGCGGCGACCAGGTAGGCGACGCCCGCCACGTTCAGCCAGTACGGCACGACCGTCACCGGCACGAGCGCGATGAGGTACAGGAGGATCTCCAGCCGCGCGCGCGCGTCTCCGTGCCGGATGGCGACCGAGGTGAACCCCGCGCGGCTGTACTCGTCCTTGCGGAACATCGCGATCGCCACGAAGTGCGGCAGCTGCCACACGAACAGAATGGCGAACAGCGCCACGCCCGGCGCGTCGACGCTGCCGGTCACCGCCGTCCAGCCCATCAGCGGCGGAATCGCGCCGGGGATCGCGCCGACCCACATCGCCCACGGGCTCGTCACCTTCATCGGCGTGTAGAGGAGCACGTACGAGAGGAAGGCCACGAGCGCCAAGGCCGCGGTGAGCACGTTCGTGCTGCGCGCGATGACCGGAATCGAGACGCCGGCGAGCAGCAAGCCGAACACCAGCACCGGCCCCGGCTCGAGGCGCTGGGCGGGCAGCGGCCGGGTGCGCGTCCGCATCATGAAGCGGTCGCGGTCGCGCTCGATGTAGCAGTTGAGCGCGTTCGCCGCGCCGACGATGCCGATGGTGCCCAGGAGCATCGCCACCAGGCGAGGCAAGGGCAGCAGCCCGGGCGCCAGCCACACGCCGCCCGCCGTGGTGGCGAGCACCAGCGCCGAGAGCCTGGGCTTGGTGAGCGCGACGAAGTCGGCGAGCACGCTGAGCGGCCGCGCGTCGCTGCCATGGGTCGCCTCGGCGCTCAGCGCGGACTTGGCGGGCGCGCTCACGCGGCCTCCAGCAGCCCGTCCGGCGTGGACCGGGCGCCTTCGCGCCGCGCGCTCGGCCGGAAGGCCGGCAACCAG
>CAZEDU010000048.1:12059-34542 GCA_964511185.1 uncultured Myxococcaceae bacterium
TCGCGAGCGTGAGGAACCCGACCGCCGAGTGGACGTTCATCACCACCAGGTGTCGCGAGCTCCAGATGGTCCACACGCCCAGCGCCACCTGCGCGAGCACCAGCACGACCGAGAACGCCGCCACGCCCTTCACCGCGCGCGAGGCGTGGACCGAGCGGAGGAGCCGATAGGCGAGCACGGCGATGGCGCCCGCGACCACGAAGCCCAGCACGCGGTGCACCATGTGCACCTGAATGCCCACGTGCCCGTCGAGCGGCCAGACCTGCCCCAAGCACAACGGGAAGTCGTAGCCACACACCAGCCCGCCGCGCAGGTGCCGCATCAGCCCGCCGGCGACGACCTGAAGGAAGGTGAGCCCGAAGACCGGCGCCACCCAGCGGCGCAGCTGCGCGCGCGCGGGCGAGAGAGGCGCCTCGTCGAGCCGCAGCTTCGTGAGGAAGGCGAGCGAGACGACGAGCGTGAAGAACGCCATCGCCGTCGCCAGGTGGGCCGACGACACCCACCAGGGGAGCTTGAGCACCACGGTGAGCGCGCCCAGAAGCGCCTGAGCGACCACCAGCACCGCGGCGATGAGCCCCAGCCGCTTGAGCTTCTTGTCCTGGCGGCGGTGCTTGAAGAAGAGCGCGGCCAGGCCGAACGTCATCGCGCCGACGAAGGAGGCGACCAGCCGGTGGCTGTGCTCGTACTGCTTCCCGTCGACCATCTTCGGGATGAACTTTCCCTCGCACAGCGGCCAGTCGGGGCACGCGAGGCCCGACTCGGTGGTGCTCACCAGGTTTCCGAAGAGGAGCAGCGCGAAGGTGGCGAACGCCAGAGCGATGGCGTAGCGGTGAACGCCCATGGAGGTGGCCCTTGGTGAAAAGAAAAGCGGCCCACCCATACCGGGAGGGCCGCTCTGGTTCAAGGCCGCGAGGCCTTCGACTGTTCGCGAACCGCTTAGGTCTTCTTATCGCTGAAGGTCAGCTTCGGATCAGCCGCGGCGCCCTCGGCGACCGTGATCTCGGCCGTCTGGGTACCGAGCTTCTCGTGCCACGCCTCGACCGTGTAGGTGCCGGCGGGGACGTCCTTGATCTCGAACTTGCCGTCCGCGTCGGTGACCGCGAAGTACGGGTGCTTGCTGACGACGATGTAGGAAGTCATCCACGGGTGCACGTCGCACTTCAGCTTGATCACGTCACCGCCCTTGGCGTCCTTCTCGATGTCCTTCGACTTCGGCGGCTGCGCCTGGTTGAACAGCGTCTTGGTGCCGGCGTACGCGTGCACGTTGTGCAGGGTGCCGTCGCTGTTCTTGATCTGGATCTTCTGGCCTTCCATCGCCGCCTGAACGCGCGGGCTGTACGTGCACTCGTGCTGGTCGATGGTGATCGGCGTGGCCGGGGCCTTGGCGCCGGCGGGCGCGTTCTTGCTGATGCGCACGACGACGTTGGCGAGCGCCTTGCCGTCCTTCGAGACCGTCACGGTCTCATCCATCTTCTCGGTCTTGGCGCAGATCGGATCCGACTTGCGGTCGAGCTTGGTGGGCTTCGGCGCGGTGCCCGAGAAACCAACGGTGCCCGCGATGCTGCCGGCGGCGAACGCGGCGCCCGAGACGAGCATCGAGCTCGAGGCGATCGCCACGGAGAGCTTTTTCCAGTTCATCGAGTAACTCCTTTGTGTTGCTTGGGTTTGTGACTGTACAGACGACGGGTTCGAACGACCGCTATTCGCGCCGGTTGTTTAGGGACCACTTGCCAGTCGTGTCAACGCCTTAGACCCGTTTGGCGACGGCGATGGGCGGCAGATGTTTCTTGATGAGCGCCATCAGTTGAGCGCCGTCGATCAGCTCCACCGGCGCGCCCTGTGCGGCGGCGTGCGCCTCGGGTGCGAAGACGCCGCCGGTCGCCACCAGCGCCTTGCCCGCCATCTCGGCGCGGGCGGTGTCGAGCGCCGTGCGCACTTCGTCTTCGCCCACCACGCCGAGCGGCGGGTGCGCGACGCCTCGGATGTACACGCGGCCGCCGGTGATCGGCGTCGGGTTCACCGCGAACAGATCGACGACCTGACCCGAGGTGCGGCTGTCCTCCACTTCGAACTTGAGCTCGGAGAACAGCATGGTGAGCAGCCGGCCCATCTCGTGCGCGTCGAGGCGCCCCAGCCACGCGTGAGGGCTGTCCGGCTCGCCCTCCCCCAGCGCGCGCGCGACGTCTTCGGGGCGCGGGGCCGTGGCCGAGATGAGCAGGATGAGCACGAAGCCCAACACCAGGGCGCCGACGCCGATGAGGAGGAGGATCATGGCGGCCGGCTTCTTTAGTTGGCCAGCCGCTGCGCGTCAGCAACGCATTCGCCCGACTTGGGCGCGCGCTTCAGGTACTCCTCCGCGAAGGCCTTCACCTTGGCGCGGTTCTTCGGATCCACCGAGAGGAACTTCGCGTAGGAGCAATAAGCGTCCTCGTAGCTCGGGTCCGCGTTGAGCGCCTTCTCGAACGCTTCCTGCGCCTTGTTGCGGTCGCCCTTCAGCTCGAAGGTGCGGCCGAGCTCGTTGTACGAGGTGGCGATCTTGTACGACTGCCCCAAGTACTCCTGCGCGGCGCGCTCAAACGACGCGATGGCGTTGTCGAGCTGACGCTTCTCGCGCTGGATGCGGCCCATCGACAGGCGCGCCTCGGGGTTCTTCGCCTTGGGGTCGGCGACCGCCTTCTCGTACTCGCGCATCGCGTCGTCGAGCTTGTTCTGGCGCATGTACACGTGGCCGAGCATCGCCTGGAGCTTCGGGCTGCCCGGGTTCATCTCGAGCGCCTTCTTGAGCGCGCTCTCGGCTTCCTTCTCGCCGCCGTCCTTCTTCATCAGCGTGCGCGCCAGCTCGACGTGGAAGTGCGCGCGCGAGCTGTCGAGCTGGATGGCGCGGCGGATCTCCGCGGCGGCGCCGTCGATGTTGTTCTCCCAGAGCAGCCGCTTGCCCTTGATGAGGAACAGCTCGGGGTTCTTCGGGTCGAGCCGGAAGCCCGCGTCCTCTTCGTTCTGGACTTCGGCGTTGTTCTTCGACTTGTCGGTGCCGACGCCGGTCTCGTCGGTCAGCTGCTTTCTGTACTCCGCCTTCGTGTAGAGCGGCAGGTCGCTGGACAGGCGCGAGACGAGCAGCGCGCGGGCCAGGTGCGCGGTGGCGAGCTGGCGAGGCGACGGCGGCGGCTGCGCCTCGAGCAGCTGCTTGAGCATGCGCGCGGCCGGCAGGTAGCTGGGCTCGTCCTGGTCGAGGATGAGCAGCGACTTCGCCAGCCGCGACTCGGGGTGATCCGGCCGGAACTTGAGCGCGTTGTCGAACTCCTTCCACGCATCGTTGTCCTGGCCGCGGCGGCGGAAGAGCGCGCCGCGCGCCGCGTAGACGCGCGGGTCGCTGCCGGCGAGCGCCTGGGCGGTGTCGAGGCTCTCCTTCGCGTGCTCCAAGTCGCCCGCGTTCATCTGGATGATGCCGAGCGTCAGGTAGAGCAGCGAGCTCTTCTTGCCCTGCGCGTCGAAGGCGGCGACGCGCTGCTGCAGCTCGGAGAGCGCCTCGGGGCCCTTGCCCGAGTACGTCTTCACCAGCGCCTCGGCCGCGTAGAGGTACGAGTTGGGCGCCTTGTCCTTCTTCGCCGCGGCCAGGTGCTCTTCGGCCTTGGTGCGCGCCGCGTCGCCTCCGCCGTGCTCGCCCCAGCGAATCGCGTAGGCGTAGGCCAGGTAGCCGTGCGCCTGCGCGTTGTCGTCGTCGAACTCGAGCACCTTCTCGGCCTCGGCGCAGGCCTTCTGGTACGAGTCGTAGCTGTCGGCCTGGAAGTGCTCGTACGCGAGCTTGAGCTGCCGGGCGATCTGCTTGTTGCGCTCGGCGGCGCGCTGGCCGAAGAACAGGTAGCCGCCCAAGCCGAGCGAGCCGACGATGAGCAGCGCCAAGAAGACGAACTTGGAGCGCGACGCGCTGGCCGACCGGGGGCGCCGGTAGTAGTCGCTCGGGCTCTCGTCGATGTCGTCCTGCGGCTCGTACCGCGGCCGCTGCGCCGTCCGCACCGGGCCGGTCTGGGTGCGTGGGATGTTCGGGCGGGTGACGGGCCGCTGGGTCCCGGCGCCGCCGTTGGTCGGGCGGGCGTCGATGGGCGCGCCGGGAGGAGGCGCGGCGGGCGTGAGCACCGGCGGTCCTTGGCGGGGCGCGCCACGGCTGGGCGCCGCGGAGCCAGGCTGAACCGGGTGCAGCACCGGCGGTCCCCCCGCCACCGGCCCAGCGGGCGGCGGCGGCGCGGCCCGGAGCGCCGACACGTCGATGTTGTGCTGCTGCAGGAGCGCCTTGGTGTCGGCGTCGTTGGGGTCGGCCTGGTAGGCCTTGAGCAGGTTCGCCTTGCCCGCCTCGGTCTCGCCGGTCTTCAGCTGAAGCGCGCCGGTCATGCGCAGCACGGCCTTGTCGTTGGGCACGAGCTGCAGCGCGCCGGCGAGCTCTTCGAGCGCCTTCTTGTCTTTGCCTTGATCCGCGTAGACGCGGGCGAGCAGCACGCGCGGATCGGCCGTGTTCGGATGGGCCTTCACGCCTTTCTTGCAGACGACCATCGCCTCCATGTAGCGGCCCATTCCCAAGTAGGCCTCGGCCAATGGTTTGTAGGCCTCGGAGGCAGGGTCGGTGGCGAAGGCGTGCTCGAGCTTCGCGAGCTCGGCAGGGCTCAGCGTTTTCGTTGGGCTGGGGGGCAAAACATCAATTTTTAAAGCACCCGCCTTCTGAGCAGTCAAATCCGAAGATCCTTGAGATTGCCGTTGCTTGACACCTCTGGAGCGCTTCGTTATGTGCAGCGCGCCCCGCCGGTCCCAAGGGCGAGGGTGTGGTCGTCTGGGGGTGTAGCTCAGTTGGGAGAGCGTCGCGTTCGCAATGCGAAGGTCGTCGGTTCGATCCCGTCCACCTCCACAGCGTGAAATCAGGAAAGGGATGGGCTCGAGAGGGCCCGTCCCTTTTCTTCTTCAGGCGAGCGCCCAGTAGCAGAGCGCGAAGAGCACCACGCCGCCGAGCAGCCCCGCCGCGAAGATGAGCCGCTGATCGAGCTGCTTGGCGCGGTCGACGACGGTTCGAAAGACCATCTCGAAGCTGCGGTGCGCGCGCCCGGGGGCGGGCATCGTCATGCGCGGCGCCGCGGGCCGGGGCACGTTCTCGTCGGTGAGCGCCTCGTGCGGCCCGGCCGGCCTGCCGCCCGGCGCGGCGATGGTCTTGTCCACCGCCTCGGGGACTTCCTGGGTGCGTTGCTTGTCGCGCTTCTGCGGCAGCGGGATGAGCGGCGACTCGTGCGGCACCGGCGGCGAGCTGACCGGCGCCGAGAGGGGCGGCGGGAGCTTGGGCGCCGCGGGCGACGAGACGCGCTCGCGCATCGCGGAGACCATCTCGGCGCTGAGCGCCCGCGTGAAGCGCGTGTCGTTGTCGCCATCGAAGCCGAGCTCGTCGGACAACAAGAGCCGCACTTGCTCACGGCGCGGGGCGAAGAGGCGCTGCACCAGGGCCCCGCACTCCTCCGGCTCCCAGAGCAGCGGCGCGGCGGCGCGCTCGATGGCGCGCGCGAACTCGCGGGCGGTGGGGAAGCGCAGGTCGCGCTCGCGCTCGAGCGCGGTGAGCGCGATGGTGTCGAGCTCGGGCGTGACGCGCTTGTTGTAGCGGGAGGGCGGCGACACCGTCTGGTGGAGCGGCGCCTTGAGCTCTTCGTCCCGGTTCTTGCGGTGGAAGAGCCGCTGGCCCGCCAGGCACTCGTGCAGCACCACGCCGAGCGCGAAGACGTCGGAGCGGGCGTCGAGCGGCTCGCCGCGGATCTGCTCGGGCGACATGTAGCCGGTGGTCCCTTTCACCGTCCCCACCTGCGTGAGCGCGGGGCCGCCGACGCGCTTGGCGATGCCGAAGTCGAGCAGCTTGGTGACCCCCTCGAACGTCACCATGACGTTCTTCTCGGCGACGTCGCGGTGAATGACCGGCTGCTTGCGGCCGGCGGGATCGACGAAGGTGTGCGCGTAGTGCAGCGCGAGCGCGGTGTCCCGCACCACGCGCAAGGTGAGCCCGATGGGGATCGCCTCGCGCGCCGACAGGCAGGCCTTGGCGATCTCGACCAGCGTCGCGCCCGGCACGAACTCCATGACCAGGAACAGCTCGCCGTCGGCGACGTCCAGGTCGAACACCTGGGCGATGTGCGGGTGCGCGAAGCCGGCGGTGATGCGCGCCTCGGCGACGAACATGCGCACCGCGGCGTCCTGCCCTTGGATGTTGGGGAGGATCTGCTTGAGCACCACGTACTTGCGGAAGCCGGCGACGCCGCGCTGGTACGCCAGGAAGATCTGCGACATGCCGCCCTGGCTGAGCTTGCAGGCGATCTCGTACTTGCCGAGCCGTCTCCCGGTGTGCGCGTCGGGTGCGAGGGAAGGCACGGCCTCAGCCATCGACCGGCGAGTCTACCGTGGCTGCCCCGCCTGACTCACCGCCCCAGACGCCAGCAGCCGGGCGATGTGGTCGGGTGTCAGATGAAGCACGTCCCGCAGCACCTCTTCGGAGTGCTCTCCCAGCCGGGGTGGCGGGAGCGGCGACTCGGGGCGGCCCTCGAGCGGGAGCGGCGAGCCCAGAAGGCGCACCGCGCCGGCCTCCGGGTGCTCGAGCCGTTGCACCATGCCGCGCGCGGCGAGCTGCGGATGCGAGAGCGCCGCGGGCAGATCCGCGATGGCGCCCGCCGGCACCCCGCCCCGGCCGCACAGCGCGAGCCAATGCGAGACGGGCCTTTGGGCGAAGAGCGGCTCCAGCACGGCGAGCAGCGCCTCTCGGTGCTCGACGCGATCGCGGTTCCGGGCGAAGCGTGAATCGCTCGACAGCGGCTCCTGGCCGATGAGCTCGCACAGCCGCTTGAACTGCGCGTCGTTGCCGACGGCGAGGTTGAAGTAGCCGTCCTGCGCGCGGAAGGTCTCGTAGGGCGCGATCGACGGGTGCCGGTTGCCCATGCGCATCGGGCTCTTCTGCGCGACGAGGTGGGCGGCGGCCTGAAAGGTGAGCACCTGCGCCGTCGCGTCGAGCATCGCCACGTCGAGGAACTGCCCCTGGCCGGTGCGCTCCCGTTGGAAGAGCGCGAGCAAGATCGACTGAAACGCCGTCATGCCGCTCAACAGATCGCTGATCGAAACGCCGACTTTGGTGGGCGGCCCGGACGGATCCCCCGTCAGGTGCTGCAAGCCCGAGAGCCCCTGCACCACCACGTCGTAGCCCGGCAGCGCCGTGAAGGCGGGGTCGCCTTGGTGCCCGAAGCCCGAGATGGAGCAATAGATGAGCTTGGGGTTGTCGGCGCGGAGCGCGGCGTGCCCCAAGCCCAGCCGCTCCGCCACGCCGGGCCGGAAGTTTTCGACCACCACGTCGCAGCGCTGGGCGAGCTGCCGCACCGCCGCGAGCCCGTCGGGGTGCTTCAGGTTCACCGCGACCGACTTCTTGTTCCGGTTGATGGAGAGGAAGTAGGTCGAGACGCCGTTGGCGAACGGCGGACCGAAGCCGCGCGTGTCGTCGCCGGCGCCGGGCTCTTCGACCTTGATCACCTCGGCGCCCATGTCGCCGAGGTTCATGGTGCAGAACGGGCCCGACAGCACCCGCGAGAGATCCAGAACGCGGACCCCCTGGAGCGGCGGCGCGCTCACAGCGGGTTCGGCGTGGGCGCTTCGACGAGCGCGACCGGCTCAGCCGAGAGCGGCTCTTCGGTGGCGGCGATCTCTTCCACCTTCTTCTTGGCGCCCGCGCCCGAGCGGCAGGTGCGGCACCACGGCTGATTGCGGATCGCCCCGTCGGGCATGCGCCGCAGCCCGAACTGCATGAGCGGTTTGATCTGCCGGCACTTGAGGCACATCAGGGTGATCAGCACCTCGTGCCCTTCGGCGTCGTACACCGCCGACTTGCGCCGCTTCCGCGGTTGACCGGGCTCGCGCGCCTTCTTCGCCGCCTTCGGCTCCGGTTCGGGAAGCATCGGCGTCACCTTGTAGAGCATCTGTCCTCCGTCCTCCCTCCATCCTTGAAGATGGCACCCTAGCGGCGGCATCTGACACTGAACGATCGCGCGGAGGCCGAAATACCGGCGCCGGATCGGTTTCCCCTTGTAGATCAGCGATCTACGGCCCGTGCGCCGGGCTCGACAGGCAAGGCCCCTTCTCGTCGGCGAAGAGGATGCGCCCCAGGGTGGGGGGCGCGAGCTCGGCCTTCTTCTTTTGCCAATGCGCGACCAGGGCATCGCGCAGGTTGAGCGGCCGCCGCGTGCCCAGGTCGACCTGCTCGGGCTTGAGGGCCGCGAGCACCGGCCCCAGCCCATCGCCGCCGCGGGCCAGGAAGTCGGGCATCACCACCCGGTACCACTTCTGCGCGTCGACCGGCTTGCCGTCGGCCAACGAGAAAGACTTCAAGCGGTTCTTGCCCGGGCAGCGGCCCAGCGTGACGCGCAACCCCGAGACCTGAAACACCCCTTTGCGCGCTCCATACGCGGCCTGCAGCAGGCGCCGCAGCTCTTCACCCGTCACGTGCAAAGTGGCGATCGAGTTGTCGAACGGGAGCACCTCGTAGACATCGCCATAGGTGATGGCGCCGGCCGGCAGATCCGCCCGCAGCCCGCCGCTGTTGAGCAGCGCGACGTCCACCTGCTCCATCTCGCGGAGCGCGTCGGCGAGGAAGCTGCCCAGCGCGCTCTCGGCCTCGTAGTTGCGCCCCAGGCGCTTGGGGTTCTGCAGCCCGAGGCTCCGGCGCTGCTCCACTTCGACCTGCGCGAGCGCCGGCGCGATGGCTTGCTCCAGCGCGGTCGCGAGGACGACCGGCTTGCCCATGAAGGTCGCGGGCAGCAGCTCGACCGGTTTGCCGTCGAGCAGCTTCGGGTCGCAGCTCTGGGTGGCGCGATCCAGCTGCGTGCAGATCGGGAGCGCGGCGCGGATGATCGTCTTCTCGCGGGCCACGCGGCGGCGCGCCGGATCGACGAACAACTCGATCACCCCGAACTGCCGTCCCAGGCCCGCGGTCTCGATGACCGGCGTGCCGTTGACGATGTGGCCCATCACCTGGTGGGTGTGACCGGCGATGACCGCGTCGACCAACCCGGGCGGCACCTCGCTCAGCGCCTCGAAGATCTCACCCGCCTCCTTGTCGCAGGTGGACAGATCCTCCGGCTTGTCCCACTTCGCGCACTTGCCGCCCGCGTGCGCGACGGCGATCACCACCTCGGCGCCCTTGGCGCGCAGCTCCTTGGCGGCGGCGACCGTCTCGGGGGCCAAGCTGCCGAAGCGCAGCGACGTGACGTTGACCGGGTTGGTGGTCGTCGGGGTCGAAGGGGTGATGAGCCCGAACACGCCGACCTTCACGCCCTTGAGCGTGAACATCGCGGTGCCGTCGTTGCCCAGCCACTTGGGGCGCTCCCCCGAGCGCGCCTCGTAGACGTTCACGGCGAGCAGCGGAAAAGACGCCTGCTTGAGCCGCGCCTTGAGCGCGCCGAACGGATCCTGATCCGGCGAGCTGACCACCGAGACGGGGCCGACCGGGCCGTAGTCGAACTCATGGTTGCCCAGCGCGGCGGCGTGGTAGCCGAGCCGGTTCATCGCCTCGATGACCACCGAGCCTTCGGTCAGGTTGGCGGCGAGCGTGCCCTGGAAGAGGTCGCCGCCGTCGAGCAGCAGCACGCCCCCCGGGTTGTCGGCGCGGAGAATCTCCAGGTAGCCGGCGAAGGCCGCCACCCCGCCCTGCCGGAGCACCTTCCCGCCCGCGATCGGCGTCTGGTGCGGGTAGACCCAGCCGTGCAGATCATTCGTGCCGACGATCGTGAGGCGAATCGGCTCGGCGGCAGGGGCGGCCGCCGCCTGGGTCGGCTCGGGCGCGACGGCCGAGGAGGTCTTGCAGCCCAGGCCCAGGAGGGCCGCCAACAACAGCGAGAGGTGAATGCGCATGAGGAGGGCGCCGATCGAAGCCAGGTTCCGAGCTGTTTTTCAATGGCCGCCTGTTTGCGGATAGAAGGGTCCGAGCTCGAGGCCATCGAGGCCGAGATGAAGCAGCGGCGCGGCGATCACGGCCCGCGGCGGCGGTAGAGCGCCGGCCCACCGGACGGCGGCGCGGCGACTTCGAACGCGCCGTGAAACCAGGCGCGGGTCGCCTCCGAGAGCTGAAACCGCTCGCGCCAGCCGAGCACCGCGAAGCGGCACTGGGCGAGCAGCGCCATCGCCGGCCCCTGCGCGCGCTCGGTGGAGAACGCCTGCGCCGCGTGCGGGTAGCGCGCTCCGCCTTCCGCCGCGGCGATGAGCATGGACGCGTAGGTGTCGACCGAGGCGCGGCCGGCGGGACGGTGCGGAGGCAAGCGGTCCCCCGCCAGCGCGTAGGCAGGCTCGAGCGCGAAGACGCAGTCGTCGGGCGGCACCCCGTGGCGAATGGTCTGCCCGAGCCTCACCTGCTCCGGCGCGCGCGCCCGCGCGGCCAGGACGCTCCGGCGAAGCTGCGGGAGGACCGCGACGGCCGCGAGCGCGACGGCCACCGCCACCGGCGTGCGCGCGGGCAGCCGCCGCCACAGCCACGCCGCGGCGAGCCCGGCCAGCGCGCACTCGCTCGCGGCCAGGTGCGCGTTGTACTGGCTCCAGTAGGTGGACGAGGCCATGAAGGCGACGAGCGTGAGCAGGTACGCGGCGCCGATGAGCCGGGCGCCGCGACGCGCCCGCGCGCTCGGATCGACCGCGAGCACGCCCAGGCCCAGCACGGCGAGCAAGGGCGTGACGCGATGGCCACCGCCCCAGATCGCCGCGAGGCGCTGGAGCCGCTCCGCCCAACCGCTCCAGTCGGAGCCGTCCGGAGGCCGCACCGCGTGGAACCAGAGCGTCTGCTCGACGAAGGCGCCGAGGCTCCGCGACGCGAGCGGCAGGAGCAGCGCCAGCCCCACCGCCGACGCCGCGACCAGGAAGCGGAGCCGCGCGCGGCCCGGCGGTCGCTCGGTCGCGACGAGCGCCGCGAGCACCCAGATGCCGCCCCACACCTTCACCGCGCAGGCGAAGGCCGCCAGCGCGCCGGCGACCAGGTCACGGCGCACAGAAGGCGCGCCGAGCCAACGCCAGGCCATGAGCAGGACCGCCGCGTTGAGGACCGGCTCGAGGAAAGGCCCGCGCTCGACGCCGACCGCCTCGGGGTAACCCGCATAGAGCGCCGCGGCGAGCACGCCCGCCCAGCGCTCCGTCTCGCGCGCGACGAGCCGCCCGACCAGGAACGTGTTGAGCGCCCCGAGCGCCGCGGCGAGCCAGCGAGACAGAGCGAAGGCCGCGGCCGGCCCCAGCCCCTCGACCCACGCCGCGCTGGTGGACAACCAATAGAGGAGCCCAGGCGGATGGACGAAGACGAAGTCGCGGTAAGGCAGCACGCCCTTCCACAAGAGCGCGGCGGCCGAGAAGTAGACCCCCTCGTCGTAGTCGACCGGAACCTCCCAGGCGCCGAAGCGCGCGAGCGGCAGCGCGCGGACGACGAAGGCGACCAGCGCGGCGGTGGCGAGCGCGAGGCAGAGCGGACGCGGGTTGGGCTTCATCTCAAAGCTTCTGCGTACACCGCTTCGGTCGCCTCCGCGGTCTTCGCCCACGTGAGCTGCGCGGCCCTCCGCGCGCCGGCCGCGACGAGGCGCTGGCGCTCGTCGGGCGAGACCCAGAGTCGCCGGAGGGCCTCGGCGAGCCCCGCGGTGTCGTCGGGCGGGACCAGCAGCGCCGCGTCGGCGCAGACCTCTGGCAGCGCGCCGGCGTTCGAGGCGACGACCGGCACGCCCAGCCGCATCGCCTCGAGCGGCGGCAGGCCGAAGCCTTCGTAGCGCGAGGGGAAGACGAACACCGACGCGCGCCGCATGAAGGCGTAGAAGAGCGGCTCGGGTTGATAGCCGAGCGGACGAACGTCGATGCCGGCGGATTGCATCTGGCGCACCCGCCGCTCGACCGGGCCGGAGCCGAACCAGCGCTGGCCGACCAAGAGCAGCGGCACCCGTTCACCGCCGCGCCAGAGCGCGTCGATGGCCTCGAGCACCGCGCCGACGTTCTTTCTTTTGTCGAGCGCGCCCGCGTAGAGCACGTAGCGCTCCGGCAGCCCGAGCGACGCCAAGTACGCCTCGCTGATCGCGTCGAGCGGCGCGCCAGCGTCGACGTGATCCACGCCGTGCAGCACCACGCGGAGCTTGTCGGCGTGCGCCGGGTAGCGCCTGGCGAGGTCTTGCCGCGTGCGCTCGCTCACGCAGATGACGCGATCGGCGACCTGCAGGCTGCGCTGGAGCCAGAGCTTGAACTGCCATCGGAAGCCGACCGAGACGGTGTCCGGGAACAGCTCGGGGATGAGGTCGTGCACCGTGAGCACGAGCTTCTTCCCCGCGACCCGCTGGAGCGGGAGGTTGAAGTTGCCGACCGCGTGGAAGACGTCGCCGGGCACCTGGGCGAGCAGCGCAGGCAGCGACCCGAGCGCGAAGGCGGTGCGGCCCTGCTCGCCCCGCGGGTGCTCTCCGCTGCGCCGCGCGCCGACGCGCGACACCGCCACCCCGCGGGCGACGAGCGCCTGGTACAGGCAGCGCGTGTAGAGGCCGATGCCCGTGGTGGGCTCGTCCCACAACGTGGCGTCGAGCAGCACGGAGGCGGCGCCTTCTTTCGACACCGCGGCCGTATAGCACGCGTTGTGCTACGAGCTTTCAAAGCCCATGCGGGTTCACCAAGTCCTCCCCCGCTTCGCCGAGCTCGACGAGGTGGCGCACACCGTCCTCTCGCTCCGCCTGCTCCTTCGTCGCCTGGGGCTGTACGGAGAGCTGTACGCGCTCGAGCGCGACGACGCGCTGCGCTCGCTCGTGTCGCCGGTGCGCGCGCTGCGGCCCGCGGCGGACGACTGGGTCCTCTACCACCACGCCGCCGCCTCGCCGCTCAGCGGGCACGTCCTGCACCTGCCCGGGCGCAAGGCGGTGCTGTACCAGCCCGAGCCGCCCGCCCCGCGTTCGTCGACGGCGCTCGAGCGCGAGCAACGACAGCGCGCCCTCGCGCAGCTGGCCGGGCTCGCGCGGGTGGCCGAGGTGGGCTTGTCGTTCCACGCGCTGGGCGAGGCGCGGCTGCGCCAGGCGGGCTTTGCGAAGACCGCGCGGCTGCTGCCGTTCGCCGAGCCCGGGCGCTTCGAGCCGCCGCGCCGCGGCGACGAGCTGACGCTGGTGTCCGTGACGTCGTGGGCGCGCGGGGACGGGCTCGACGAGGCGCTCGCCGTCTGGCAGGAGCTCGAGCGCATCGCGCCGCGCGCGCGATGGACGGTGCTCGCGCTGGGCGCGCCGAAGACGGCCGAGGCGGCGCGGTGGCGGCGGGCGCTGGCGAAGCGCGCCCGGGTCGAGCGGGTCGATGGCTCGACGCTGGCCGCGCGCGCGCAGGTGTTGAGGACCGGCAGCGTCTTTCTGTCGCTGTCGGAGCACGCGGGGCCCCCGCGCGCGCTGCTCGAAGCGCTCGCCGCGCAGATTCCCATCGTCGCGTTTCGGGCCCCCGGCGTCGACGAGCTGCTCGACGGGCGAGGCGTCGCCGTCGACGCGAAGCACGCCGCGGTGCTCGCCGAGCTCATCCGGTTGCTCCACCTGGACAAGGCGCTGCAGGGCAAGCTCTCCCGCGGCGAGGCCAAGCGCGCGCACGCGTTGTCGCCCGAGCGGGCCGCGGCGCGGCTCTCCCAAGTGTTCCAACCCAAACCTCCTCGGCGCGCTTCCAGGCGGAGCAGGCCGCACGTCGCCGTCGTGGTGCAGCGATACGGTGACGTGGTCGGCGGCGCCGAGGCGCACGCGCGCATGCTCGCCGCGCACTTGAAGCCGAGCTTCGAGCTGACCGTGCTCACCACCTGCGCGAGAGATCACCTGACCTGGCAGAACGACTTTCGCCCCGGCCGGCAGCGGCTCGACGGCGTCCCGGTGGTGCGCTTCCCGGTGGCCCGCCCGCGGCAGATGCGGGCCTTCAACCGCCTTTCGCGCGCCCGCTTCGGCGCGCCGCAAGACCTGCTCGCCGAGGAGCACTGGCTCGCCGAGCAGGGCCCGCTCTGCCCCGCGCTGCTCGAGCACCTGGCCGATTCGGGCGCGCGCTACGACGCGTTCATCTTCTTCACCTACCTGTACGCGCCCACGGTGCATGGGCTGCCGCTCGTCGCGAGCCGCTCGCTGTTGGTGCCGACCGCGCACGACGAGCCGGCGCTCGCGTTTCGCGTGTTCGACGCGCTGTTTCGCGCGCCCCGCGCGCTGATGTGCAACACGCCCGAGGAGGCCGCGTTGATCCGCGGGCGGTTCCCCGACGCGGCGCCGGCCCAGGTGGTGGGGGTCGGCGTCGACGCGCCGGCCGGCGATCCGGACCGCTTTCGGCGCAAGCACGGGCTCGACAGGCCCTACCTGCTCTACGTCGGGCGGCTCGAGAAGGGCAAAGGCCTGCCCGAGCTGGTTCATCTGCACGCGCAGCTGTTCGAGCGCGCGCCCGACACGCCCGAGCTGCTCCTCGCGGGCGGCGGCGAGCTGCGCCTGAAGGGCCCCGGGGTGCGGCTGCTGGGGCGCATCAGCGAGCAGGACAAGTGGGACGGCCTCGCCGGGGCGTTGGCGGCGGTCGTGCCGTCGCGCTACGAGAGCTTGTCGCTGCTGGCCCTCGAGGCGTTCAGCCAAGGCACGCCCGTCCTCGGCAACGCGCGGTCCGCCGTGCTCACCGGACAGATTCGGCGCAGCGGCGCGGGGCTGACCTTCGAGGACGCGCGCTCGTACGCCGAGGCGGTACGGAAGATCTCCGCGCAGCGCGCGCGGCTCGGGGCGAAGGGGCGGGCCTTTTCCAAACGCCACACCTGGAGCAAGGTGGTCGCCGCGTACCGCCGCGAGATCGCGCGCATCGTGACGTGAGGAGGTGGGTGATGCAGCTGTGGGGCAAGGACATCTCGGGCAAGGCGCTGCTGGGCCGCATCGAAGAGCGGCTGCAGCTGCGCGGCCTGTCGAGCTGGCGCGGCGCGGGCGACGACGCGTTGGGGTTCGACGAGCCGGTCCACCCGCTGACCTTCCACTTGAGCGCCCTGGAGACGCACGCCGATCCGACCCAGCCGCTCCCCCTCTCGCCGCCCGCCGGCTGGTTGGGCCGCGCGCGGGCGCAGGGCCGGCGCCTGCTCGTTCATGTCGGGCGAGGCCTGGTCGACGAGGTCTTCTCGCGGCAGCGGCTGTTCAACGGCCACGTCCGCGACGCGTACGCCCAGCTCTCGTCCGAGGTGCTCCAGCTCAAGGAGGAGCTCGAGCGGCTGAAAGCCGAGCGGGCGAAGGCACCGGCGCGGGCCGCCTCCCCTTCGAAAAAGCGGAAAACCACCCGTCGTTCTCGATAGCTGCGCGGGCGATGGCGTGGGTGAACGGCTTCGAGTAGAGACACGCCCCCGTGATTCGCAACTTGCGAGAGCTGGTCCAGTACCGCGCCCTGCTCTGGAGCCTCACCGAGCGCGAGCTCAAGGCCCGCTACCGCGCCTCGGTGCTGGGTTTCTTGTGGACCTTCCTGAACCCGACCCTGCAGATGATCGTCTACTCGGTCGTGTTCCAGTTCCTCGTCCGGCAGAACATTCCCCACTTCCCGTACTTCCTGTTCACCGGCCTCTTGCCGTGGACGTTCTTTTCGACCTCGGTCGTCGCCGGGGCCAGCGCGATCAGCGACCGGCGTGACCTGCTCACCAAGGTGCGGTTCCCAGCGCAGGTGCTGCCCGCGACGGTGGTGGCGACCAACCTCGCCAACTACGTGCTCTCGCTGCCGCTGATGTTCGGGCTCGGGTTGTTCTACGGCGTGGTGCCCACCTGGCACGCGGTGATGTTCGTCGGCGTGGTGGCGGTGCAGACGCTGTTCACGCTGGCGATGACGTACATCGTCTCGGCGCTCAACGTCGCGTTCCGCGACCTGCAGCACATCATCAGCAACCTGATGATGCTCAGCTTCTTCCTCACGCCGGTGCTGTGGGACGTGTCGCAGCGGCCCGAGTGGCAGCAAAAGCTGATGCTCTACTGCAACCCGATGGCGGCGCTGTTGAACGCGTATCGCGACATCTTCGTGAAGCACCAGATTCCCGATGGGCGGCCGTTGCTGGTCGTCACCGGCTTGTCGCTCGCGCTCTTGTGGGCCGCGTCGATCGTCTTCGAGCGGCGGCGCGAGGAGTTCGCCGAGCTCGTATAGCGAGACCTCTTCACCATGAACGCGATCGAGCTCAAGAACGTGGCGAAGCACTTCCGCAAGCAGACGGTGCGGAAGGAGTACACCACGCTCAAGAGCGAGCTGGTCCGCTGGCTCAAGCGCGAGCGCAAGCTCTTGCAGCCGTCGCTGTTCATCGAGGCGCTCAAGGGCGTCGACCTGACGATTCCGCAGGGGAAGACGGTCGGCATCATCGGCCGCAACGGCTCCGGCAAGAGCACGCTGCTCAAGCTGATCACCGGCATCTACACGCCGAGCGCGGGCGAGGTGAAGGTCAACGGCCGCATCAGCGCGCTGCTCGACCTGGGCGCCGGCTTTCACCCCGACTTCACCGGCCGCGAGAACATCTACATCAACGGCATCATCTTGGGCATGTCGCGCGGCGAGGTGAAGGAGCGCGTCCAGCAGATCATCGACTTCTCGGAGCTGGGCGATTTCGTCGACGAGCCGGTGCGCACCTATTCGAGCGGCATGTACATGCGGCTCGCGTTCGCGGTGGCCACGCACGTCGACCCCGAGATTCTCATCGTCGACGAGATCCTCGCGGTCGGCGACGAGCACTTCGCGAAGAAGTCACACGCGAAGATGACCGAGTTCAAACGGTCCGGAAAAACCATCGTGCTCGTCACCCACGACCTGGGCACGGTGACCAAGTGGTGCGACGCGGTCGCGTGGATCGACGGCGGCCGGGTGCGCATGTACGGCGACCCGACGCGCGTGGTCGAGCAGTACCGCCAGGCGGTGGCGGCGGCGGAAGCGCAAGCCGATGCGACCGGCACTTCCGCCCTATCGGCGCCCGGGCGCGCGCTCCCCGAGCTGCCCGCCACCACCGAGGCGCCGGTCGTGCTCGAGGCCCTGCGGCTGCTGAACGCGGAGGGCGAGGCGGTGAGCAGCTTCGACACCGACCAGAGCGCCGAGGTCTGCCTCGAGCTCACCCCGCAGCAGCCGCTCGAGAGCCCTGTCGTCCACGTCGAGCTGACCCGGCGCGACGGGCTGGTGGTGTTCTCGACCAGCACCGCGCTGGAAGACGTCCGCATGCCGCGCACCCTCTCGGGCAAGGGCGAGGTTCGCCTGTTTTTCGAGCGGCTCGGGCTCGCGGCGGGCGACTACCGAATCGAGACGAAGCTCGCGGTGGGCAACGCGGTGGCCACCCGCAGCGCGCACTTCGAGGTCCAGTCCCGCCTGGCGAGCGACGGCGTCGTGCGCCCCGTGCTCCGCTGGCAGGTGGTGGTCGATGGGGTCGACGACCTGCCCATCGCCGCCGCCGCGTCGCGCTGAGCTCTCGCTTTGCTCAACCCGGGCCGTGCATCGCCCGGAGCGTCTCGGCCAAGGTCTCGCGCCGCGACAGCGACCGCGGATCCGGCTGAGCGGAGGCAGCGAGGTACACGGCGTCGAGCGCACGGACGGCGTCGCGCGCCGGGAGCTCGGCGGAGCGCGCCTCGGCGCGGCCCTTCCACTCCGGCCGCCGCTCCTCCACCTGCCTGAGCGCGGAGGCGAGCGATTGGGGCGCGAACGTGTCGGCGAAGAGCGCCGCCTCCTTCGCGAGCTCGGGCAAGGCGCCCGAGCGGAGCGCGACGACCGGTAGGCCCAGGTGCAGCGCGCGCCCGACGAACAGCCCGGCGTCCTCTTCGGTGCTCGCGTCAACGAACGCGTTCGCCCCTCGCATCAAGAGCCCGAGCTCCGTCGGGTCCTGCAGCTCGAGCTTGAAGAGGCCCGGCATCGCCTCGGGCCACGCCAGGGGATGGGAGGTCGCGAGGATCAGCGCGCTCGTGCCGCCCGACGCCCGGTAGAGCGCGTAGGACTCCACGAGCAGCTCCAGGTTTCGCCGGGGCGCCCCCTCGCTGACGTGGACGAAGTACCGCTCGGGGAGCGCGTGGCGCTCGAGCGCCGCTTTGGCTGCCGCTTCGTCGCCGCGGGCCCAGGCGGCACCGAAGACCGGCCGCACGACGTGGACGCGCTCCGGCTCGACCTCGCCCGAAGCCAGGAGCCGGCGCCGCGCGTGCTCGGAGGACACCACGACGGCCTGCGCCGCCAGCAGCGCCGTGCGCGCGAGCCAGCGCTCCTCCGCGGAGAAGCGCTCCCACACCTCGTGCCCCACCGAGAGCACCACGGGGCACGGCGCGTCGAGCAGCGCGCGCAGCGACGCCGCGGTTCGAGGCGGCGAGGCGTGGTGCACCAGCTGGAACCCTTGGAGCCCGTGGCGGGCATCGGCCGGGGACAGCCCGAGCCGGCGCGCGCGGCGGATCTGCCGAAAGCCGGTCGTCCTCACCGAGACGTCGAAGCGCGAGTGCTCGGCGAGCGCGGCCATCAGCGCCTGCGTCTGATCATCGAGCCCGTCGTCCGGCGGCAGCTGCAGGCACGCGGTGAGCCCGCGCACGCGGCCGCGCACGTGGTTCGCCGCCACCTGGGCGTGCGGCCCGCGCTCGAACTGCTGGTTGACCTGCAGGTAGTGGGGATAGCGGCGGTAGAGCCGCCGCACGTTGGCCCGCTCGAGCGCCTCGCGCTCCGGGCCGAACGAGATCGAGCCCAGGTGGTAGACGAGCGCGTGGTTGGCGCGCAGGACGCGAAACCCCCGCGACCGCGCGCGCATGCACCAGTCGTTCTCTTCGTTGTAGCCGCGCCCGTAGGCGGGGTCGAAGGCGCCGACGAGCCGCAGCACCTCGCGCTTGAGCCAAAGGCAGAAGCCGACGCCGGTCGGCATCTCGGTCGCGCGCGGCAGGCCCGACAGCTGCAGGTCGGCGCGGCGAAGCAGCGACGCGTCGGCCCCGCGGCCGAGCTCCGGCACCGAGCAGAGCGTCGCGTTGTTCGACAGCGGTGCCACCGCCGCGACGTCGTCGGAGGAGCCACCCACCGCGATCAGCTCGGCGAGCCAGCCGGGCGTGACCTGCGTGTCGCTGTTCAGGAGCACCACGTCGCGCTCGCTCGCCGCCAGGCCCCGGTTGGCCGACGCGACGAAGCCGACGTTCCGCTCGTTGGAGAGGAGCACCAGGCCGGACTCGTCGCGCAAGCGCCCGAGCATCGGCCCCATGCGCGGGTCGGGCGATGCGTCGTTCACCACGATGAGCCGGCCGAGCGACCCGCCAGAGCACGCGAGCACCGAGCGCAGGCAGGCTTCGGTCACCGCCGCGTCGGCGAAGACCGGCACCACCACGTCGGCCTGGGGGCTCACTTGTCCTCTCGCTTGCGCTTGAGCTTCTTGCCGATGGCCTTCTTCGCCCCGCGGTGCACCGGCCCGAGTGAGCGCTTGAGCAAGGTGTTCGCCGCGTCGGCCAGCCGGTAGCGCAACGGCTCGTCGGCGACCGGTTGATCCGAATCCCCGCCGGCGGCGCTGGCGCGAAAGGCCAGGCGCAGGGCGTTGAGCCGCTCGCGCTCGGCGGCGAGCTGTGCGAGCGCGGCGTCGCGGTCCTCGAGGGCGGCGGCGAGCCGGGCCTCGCGCTCGTCGCAGCGCGCGCAACGCTCTTTCTGTTTCGGGTGCGGCTCGGCGCTCATCGCTCTCTCACGCAAACACGGGCAGCTTCGGCGCGTCTTTCAAGCGCGGGGCCGCCCCATCTTTCTTCGACAGAAGCGGCGCCTTCACCGGCCAGTCGATGCCGATGTCCGGATCGCTCCAGAGCACCGCGCCCTCGGCTTCCGGCGCGTAGTAGGTCGTGCACTTGTAGAGGAAGTGCGCGGTCTCGCTCATCACGCAGAACCCGTGGGCGAAGCCGGGCGGCACCCAGAGCTGGCGCTTGTTCTCGGCCGACAGCTCGTAGCCGACCCACTTGCCGAAATGCGGAGAGCCCTTGCGCACGTCGACCGCGACGTCGAACACCGAGCCGCTGAGCACGTGCACGAGCTTTCCCTGCGCGTTCGGCTCCTGGAAGTGCAGGCCGCGCAGCGTGCCCTTCACCGAGAACGACAGGTTGTCCTGCACGAAGGGACCGGCGATGCCCGCCTCGGCGTAGCGCTTGGCCTGAAACGTCTCCAGGAAGAAGCCGCGGCCGTCGCCGAACACCTTCGGCTCGATGAGGAGCACGCCCGGGAGCGCGGTCTGGGTCACCTTCATCGCGCGCCCCGGTGCTCGATGAGCTCGAGCAGGTAGCGGCCGTAGTCGTTCTTCTTCATCGGCTCGGCGAGCGCGGCCAGCTGCGCGGCATTGATGTAGCCCATGCGGTAGGCGATCTCTTCCAGGCACGCCACCTTGAGCCCCTGGCGCTGCTCGATGATCTCGATGTAGTTCGACGCCTGCATCAGCGATGCGTGCGTGCCGGTGTCGAGCCACGCGTAGCCGCGGCCCATCAACTCGACCTTCAGCTGGCCCATCTTCAAGTAGGCCAGGTTGACGTCGGTGATCTCCAGCTCGCCGCGGGGAGAAGGCTTCAAGCCCGCGGCGATGTCGAGCACCTGGTTGTCATAGAAGTACAAGCCGGTGACCGCGTAGTTCGACTTAGGTCTCTGCGGCTTCTCTTCCAGCGAAAGCGCCTTGCCCGCCCCGTCGAGCTCGACGACGCCGTACCGCTCCGGGTCGCGCACGTAGTAGCCGAACACCGTGGCGCCCTTCTGCTGCTTCGCGGCGCGCTGGACCATCTCGGAGAAGCCGTGGCCGTAGAAGATGTTGTCGCCCAAGACGAGCGACACCGCGTCGCTCCCGACGAACTTCCTGCCGATGATGAAGGCCTGCGCCAGGCCGTCGGGAGAGGGCTGCTCGGCGTACGAGAGGCTCAGGCCCCACTGCTCGCCCGAGCCGAGCAGGTCGCGAAAGCGCGGCAGGTCGGTCGGCGTGGAGATGAGCAGGATGTCGCGGATGCCCGCGAGCATCAGCGCCGACAGCGGGTAGTAGACCATCGGCTTGTCGTAGACGGGGAGCAGCTGCTTGCTCACCACGCGCGTGAGCGGGTGCAGCCGGGTGCCCGAGCCGCCCGCCAGGACGATTCCCTTCATGTGCCTGACCTCGCCTGTTCGTACTCGGCCCGGAAGCGGCGCAGCGCCTCGTCGAGCGAGAGCGGCTGCGCCTTGAGCTGCGCCCGGGCCTTGTCGACCTTGAGGCCGCTCTTCGATGGCCGGGGGCTCGCGAGCTTCAGGTCCGCCATGCGCGAGGGCTGAATGAGCGACGCGTCGAACCCGAACACCCGGCAGAGCGCGCGGCCGTAGGTGACGCGATCGACCACCTCGGCGCCGCAGAGGTTCCACACGTCGGGCAGCTTCCGCTCACCGACCTCGGCCAACATCTCGGCGACCGAGCCCGCCCAGCTCGGCGAGACCCACTGGTCTTCGAACAGGCGGATCGGCTCGCGCTTCTCCAGCGCGCCCACCATCCACGAGCCGAAGTTCGGCCGCGCCGACGGCGGCCAACCGTAGACGACGGCCGTGCGGCAGATCGCCCAGTCCTTCGCGAACACGCGCACCGCCTGCTCCCCCATGTGCTTGGTGGTGGCGTAGGTGCCGCGCGGGTTGGGGAGGTCGCCTTCCGAGTACGGCCCGTGGTCGCCGTCGAACACGTAGTCGGTCGAGACGTGCACCAGGTGCGCGCCCACCCGGGTCGCCGCTTGCGCGACGTAGGTCGGCGCGAGCACGTTCGCCTCGAACGCCGCCTGCGGGTTCTTCTCGCAGGCATCGACCTCGGTCATCGAGGCGGTGTGCAGGACGACGTCGGGCTTGGCTTCGTCGAGCGCCGCGTCGACCGCGGCCTGTGATGCCAGCTCGACCGACTGGAAGCGAAAGTCCGCGCCCGGCGCTTGGCCCCGAAGCGCGCCCCGCCCCGCGCCGAACACCGTGTGGCCACGCGAGAGGAGCACGCGCGCCAACCGGCTGCCGACCAGTCCGTTGATTCCCGTCACCCAGAAACGCATCGCGCGTCAGGCCGCCTTGAAGTCGAGCCGAGCGCGGTATTGCGTCTCGTAGTACTGCATGTACGCGCCGCTCATCACCCGCTCCCACCACGGGCGGTTGTCGACGTACCAGCGCACCGTCTGCTCGAGGCCGGTCTCGAAGGTGTGCGCCGCCGACCAGCCCAGCTCGCGTTGGATCTTCGCCGGATCGATCGCGTAGCGGCGGTCGTGCCCCGGGCGGTCCTTCACGAACTGGATGAGCGACTCCGGCTTGCCGACCAGCTTCAAGATGGTGCGGACGATGTCGATGTTCTTGCGCTCCGCCCCACCGCCGATGTTGTAGACCTCGCCGCGCTTTCCCTTCTCGAGCGCGAGCATCAGGCCCTGGCAGTGGTCTTCCACGTGCAGCCAGTCGCGCACGTTGGCGCCGTCGCCGTAGACCGGCAGCGGCTTGTCGTGCAGCGCGTTGACCACCATGAGCGGAATCAGCTTCTCGGGGAACTGGTAGGGGCCGTAGTTGTTCA
>CAZEDU010000049.1:0-252 GCA_964511185.1 uncultured Myxococcaceae bacterium
ACGGCCGTCACGTTCGCCTCGATGCCGTAAGGCGTTGAGCACGTGGTGAGATTTGCCGGCATGGCCGAAAGCCCCTATTGTCACGTTCGCCTCGATGCCGTAAGGCGTTGAGCACGAGGGCGAGCTCCAGTCGGCACATCGCCGCGCGGGTCACGTTCGCCTCGATGCCGTAAGGCGTTGAGCACAGGAACTTGCTCAACTCGAACGCCTTCTTGCCAAGTGTCACGTTCGCCTCGATGCCGTAAGGCGTTG
>CAZEDU010000049.1:262-26192 GCA_964511185.1 uncultured Myxococcaceae bacterium
GTTGAGCACCGGAGCCCTCCAGCACCTGGCATGATGATCGGTACGTGGTCACGTTCGCCTCGATGCCGTAAGGCGTTGAGCACAAGAGACTGAAAAGGTTGTCAAGATCAACGAAGGCGAGTCACGTTCGCCTCGATGCCGTAAGGCGTTGAGCACCGTTGAAAATCGCCAGCGCGGCCACCTGGTTGGTGTGTCACGTTCGCCTCGATGCCGTAAGGCGTTGAGCACAGGTCGACGGCTACCCCCCGAGCGCCGGGAGCGAGTCACGTTCGCCTCGATGCCGTAAGGCGTTGAGCACTCTAACTCCTTGAGCGGCTGGTTGAGTCAAGGGGCGTCACGTTCGCCTCGATGCCGTAAGGCGTTGAGCACTGCGGGCAGAGGTTGCTGACGTGCTGATCGTCGCGTCACGTTCGCCTCGATGCCGTAAGGCGTTGAGCACCTCCAATCCGCCGACAGAACCGAGCGGTAGAGCCGAGTCACGTTCGCCTCGATGCCGTAAGGCGTTGAGCACGTGCCACAATAAGCACGCAAATTCAAACAAAAATAAGTCACGTTCGCCTCGATGCCGTAAGGCGTTGAGCACGCGTCGGCGGCGTGAGGGCCAGCATCTCGCGCAGCTGTCACGTTCGCCTCGATGCCGTAAGGCGTTGAGCACACGGGAGAGAAGCAGCACGAGGCCGCGTCCCACTGGGGTCACGTTCGCCTCGATGCCGTAAGGCGTTGAGCACATTGAAAAATGCGCGCGCGTTGCCTGCCTGCGCAGTCACGTTCGCCTCGATGCCGTAAGGCGTTGAGCACATCTCCAAGGCGAACGGCGTGCTCACCAACCGCAAGTCACGTTCGCCTCGATGCCGTAAGGCGTTGAGCACCTGGGCGGCACCCGGAGCGCGTACTGCTTGACGCGTCACGTTCGCCTCGATGCCGTAAGGCGTTGAGCACCCAGGACTCGTACACCTCCACCATGTCGCCGAAGGGTCACGTTCGCCTCGATGCCGTAAGGCGTTGAGCACGCCCAGCTCCAAAGACAGAGTGGTTGCTGCGCGGGTCACGTTCGCCTCGATGCCGTAAGGCGTTGAGCACCGCGCACTCCATTCGGCGCTGGTCGAGAAATACGGTCACGTTCGCCTCGATGCCGTAAGGCGTTGAGCACGCCGTGTCCCACTGGCCGAAGCCGAAGAGTCCGAAGTCACGTTCGCCTCGATGCCGTAAGGCGTTGAGCACCGTACGAGGACGGCACGCTGCGGGCCGAGGTCGACAGTCACGTTCGCCTCGATGCCGTAAGGCGTTGAGCACTGCTTGGGGCCGGCGCCGTAGAAGGCCAAGTCGAAGTCACGTTCGCCTCGATGCCGTAAGGCGTTGAGCACTTCTTGAGGGATTCAGGGCCGAGGTCGACCGAGCCAGGTCACGTTCGCCTCGATGCCGTAAGGCGTTGAGCACCTTGCGGCCGCAGCGTTGCCTGCAGCCACCGTCTCGTGTCACGTTCGCCTCGATGCCGTAAGGCGTTGAGCACAATGAGCAGCCGCATGACCGGCACGAGCGGACGGACCGTCACGTTCGCCTCGATGCCGTAAGGCGTTGAGCACAAAATCTTCCCCATGTCGTCACTGCCGACGACGCCAAGGTCACGTTCGCCTCGATGCCGTAAGGCGTTGAGCACAACATCTCCAACAACACGCTTTTCAGCTCCATACGTCACGTTCGCCTCGATGCCGTAAGGCGTTGAGCACAGCGGGTCCTGCGCTGTCTTCTCGTACGTCTCAAGGTGTCACGTTCGCCTCGATGCCGTAAGGCGTTGAGCACACGGTCCGCTTGCGACCGACCCCCATCAGGTGCAGTCACGTTCGCCTCGATGCCGTAAGGCGTTGAGCACGGAAGCTTCGTCAACCGCATGTTCGGAGGTGCGGCGTCACGTTCGCCTCGATGCCGTAAGGCGTTGAGCACTCGCCCGCGCCGGCGGATGAGGCGGCCCACCCGGGTCACGTTCGCCTCGATGCCGTAAGGCGTTGAGCACCCCGCTCCTCCAATCTCGGCCGCTGGCCTTCGTCTGTCACGTTCGCCTCGATGCCGTAAGGCGTTGAGCACGCGCTACTGCCGGGTGTGCGGCGCTTGGATTTGCCGCGTCACGTTCGCCGCACTGAGCCGGAGCTGCTGAAGCGCTGGTGGGCGACCGGGGACATCGCGCCTGTCGTCGGACACCGCTTCACACTCGACATGGGCCACTGGGGACAGGTCGGCTGTCAGGTCCTTGAAGTCGAGCCAGAGCGCCGGCTGGTCTTCACCTTCGATCAATGGACCATCACCTGGACCCTCATGGAGGAAGGGAGCGGCACTCGGCTCATCCTCGAACAAGCTGGCATCGATCTCGACACGGCCCAAGGTCGATTCGCGTTCGAAAAGATGGGCGAAGGCTGGCGCGACGAGGTCCTCCCGCGGCTCGCCGAGACGTTGGACGCGCTCTAGTGACTGCAGAAAAGGCTGCGGCGCCCAGTTGCAGTCGGCCTGAGAGGCTGGGCGCCCCTCACGACGAGGATGCTCGTTTCGAACGCATCGCGTGCTTCACGGTGATCGGCTTGCCGTTGAGGTCCTTGCCTGACGCGAGCTGCGCGTATTCGGTGGTCTCCGAGCCGTAGAGAGCAACTTGACCCTCGCTGTCGCTGTGAACGCCCCAGCCGTATCTCTTCCCAAGGTCGGAGGCACGCAAGCACGCCTGTGGCTTCGAGAAGAACGCCTTCCTGGCACCAGCTCGCTGGCTCTGAAGGATCTCGGTACGAGCGGCATAGACCGCGAAGAGCACATCGTCCGAAGTGAAACGGTATGGATGCTCGGAGATGAGCCGGAATACCTGCAGCGCGGCAGACGGCTTCTCGGACTCCTTTGGTACCGTGCCCTTTCGGGCAGTGCAGTCCGGCGCGACTGCGATGAAGGTGTTCACGTAGTTCGTCGTATGCGTCATTGGCGACCTCTCGGTCCCTTGGCCGTTCGCGAGTGCTCGACCCTTTGCTAGCCAGCGACGGTCTCAACGACCGCGTAGAGCCCCGTGGCGATGGCTGCCGTCACTGTCACGATGGCGATGCCCTTGACGAAGCCGCGCGCGTGGAAGGCGAAGTCACGGTACTCCGGCATCCCTTCTGTGCCGGGCAACACGATGAACGCTGGTCGCCAGACGACGAACAGCAGCCCGTCCAGGACGAAGAGGTCGTAGAGATTGAAGGTCATCAACGCGATCTCCGCGGCGGCGAAGGCCGACAGCGCGTCGAGAGGGACACCGCCGCGCAGCGTGAGCATCAACGCTGTCAGCGTGATGACGAGAGCGAGGCCGACGGCCGCGGACACCGCGCGGGTGACGCGCTCGCCGCGTGGGCTCTTGGCGCCGTAGCGCGCGCGGATCGCAGGCGGGTAAGCGTGCACGCCGAAGTCACGCGCGCAGGCGACGCCGATGGCCGAGATGACGGTGAAGAGCACGCCGTAGGCCAAGCCGAACACCGCGCTCGTCGCCACGAAGGTTACGTCGAACACGGGGTTCTCCCAGGCCAGGCAGAGCGGAAGGCCAAAAAATGCGACCAATTCGCATAACAAGCCACGGGCCAGCGCTCTCCGTCAACCGAGGTGGGTCTGTCAGCTCACGACCGCCGCCGCTTTTGGCAGCTCGCGCAGACGCCGAAGAGCTCGTGGATGTGACCCGTCAACCGGAAGCCGAGGCTTTCGGAGAGGTCACGCTGAAGGACCTCGATGGCCTCGAACTGGAACTCGACGACCTTGCCGCACGAGGTGCAGATGAGGTGGTCGTGATGCTCTCGCTCGAAGGCGCGCTCGTACCTGTGTCCGTCGCCGGCCGAGACGAGGGCCTCTTGAATGAGCCCCGCCTCCATCAGTAAGGGGAGGATCCGATAGACCGTGGCCGGATGGGCGCCGGCCACGCCGGTCTCCCGCAGGGTCTTCACGAGATCATCGACCGTGAAGTGCCCGTCGTACCCGAGCGCGACCCGCGCGACGGACTCACGGACCACGGAGCTCTTCAGCCCCTTGGCTCGGACGACGCTCCGGAGCTGCTCGAGGGCGCGGTCGATGCCGACCGGATCGAGAGCTGGGGAATGGGCAACCCTTCGCATCGCGGCTGATCATCATGAGAACTGTTCGCACTGTCAACATGAGAGCGGGCTTGACCATTGATAAGTATTTACTTATTTATCTTCCATGCAGAGCGCGGTGGCGGCCGAAAGCAAGATCTTCCAAGCGCTGGCGGACCCCAGTCGGCGGGCGATCTTCGAGTCACTCACGCGCGGCGAAGCGGCGGTGAAGGACCTCACGGCGCGCTTCGACATTTCGCAGCCGGCGGTCTCGCAGCACCTCGCCGCCTTGAAGGACGCCGGGTTGGTGAACGGCCGGCGCGAGGGACGCTGCGTCTACTACCGGGTGGAGCCGCGCGGGCTGAAGCCGCTCATCGACTGGATCGCGCATTACCGCGCCTTCTGGACGGAGCACATCGATCGTCTCGAACGACTGCTGAAGAGAATGGACCCATGACGCCCACCGACAAGACCGCCCCATCGCAAACCGAATCCCTCTCGCTCGAGTTCGATCTGCAGCACCCGCCGGAGAAGGTGTGGCGGGCGCTCACCGACCCCCATCTGCTCGTCGAGTGGCTCCTGCCTGTCGTCGAGGGCGAGCTCAAGCTCGAGCCAGGGGCCGCGTTCACGCTCAAGACGCAGCCCTTCCCCGGCTGGGACGGCACCGTGAGCTGCCGCTTCGTCGAGATCGAAACGCACCGGAAGCTCAGCTACACGTGGGGCATCCCGGGCATGGACACGGTCGTGACCTTCACGCTCACGCCTACGGCGACGGGCACTCGCCTGTCTCTGGTGCAGTCAGGCTTCAAGCCGGATCAGAAGCGGGAATTCGGCGGCGCGCGCTACGGCTGGAAGATGATGGGCGAGAAGCTCGTCGACCTGCTCGCGCGGACCCCGTGAGCGCTCCTCCCCTCCCCCTCGGCTCATTCTCAAAGGAGTGTCCTTGAACTGGAACAAGTGGATTCGCGAAGCACACCGCTGGCTGTCCATTGCCTTCACGGTCGCCGTCATCGCCAACCTGGTCGCCTTGGGCATGGGAGTGCAAGCCACCTGGGTGGGCTTCTTGGCGCTGCCTCCGCTCGTCTTTCTCCTCTTCACCGGGCTGTACTTGTTCGTGCTGCCGTACGCCCAGCGGCGCGGCGGACGAAGCACCGAATGAGCCGCAGCATGGCCTCCTCTCCAAGACACCCGGCAGACAGCCACGACCTGATCCGCGTCCAGGGTGCGCGCGAGAACAACCTCAAGGACGTCAGCGTCGAGATCCCCAAGCGCCGGCTGACGGTGTTCACCGGCGTCTCCGGCTCGGGCAAGAGCTCGCTGGTCTTCGGCACGATCGCCGCGGAGTCGCAGCGGCTGATCAACGAAACCTACAGCGCCTTCGTGCAGGGCTTCATGCCGGCGCTGGGCCGGCCCGAGGTCGACGTCCTCGAAGGGTTGACGACCGCGATCATCGTCGACCAGGAGCGAATGGGCGCCAACTCCCGCTCGACGGTCGGCACGGCGACCGACGCCAACGCGATGCTGCGGGTGCTGTGGAGCCGCCTCGGCAAGCCGCACATCGGCTCGTCCAACGCCTTCTCCTTCAACGTCCCGTCGGTCCGCGCGGTCGGGGAGCTCTCGATTGAGAAAGGAGCCGGCAAGACGGAGAAGCGCGTCTTCACCCTCACCGGCGGCATGTGCCCGCGATGCGAGGGCATGGGACAGGTCACCGACATCGACTTGACCCAGCTGTACGACGACAGGAAGTCGCTCAACCAGGGCGCGCTCACCATCCCCGGCTACAACGCCGACGGCTGGTACGTGCGCCTGTTCTCGGAGTCCGGCTTCTTCGATCCGGACAAGCCGATCCGCAAGTACACCAAGACCGAGCTCCACGACTTTCTCTACAAGGAACCGGTCAAGGTGAAGATCGCGGGCGTGAACATGACCTACGAGGGGCTGATCCCGCGGCTCCAGAAGTCGTTCCTGTCCAAGGACGTCGACGCGATGCAGCCGCACATCCGGGCGTTCGTGGAGCGCGCGGTCACCTTCACCGCTTGCCCCGAGTGCGGCGGCACCCGGCTCAGCGAGACGGCCCGGTCCTCCAAGATCAAAGGGATCCACATCGCCGACGCCTGCGCGATGCAGATCAGCGACCTGGCCGAGTGGGTGCGCGATCTGCGCGAGCCGTCCGTCGCGCCGCTTCTGGCGAGGCTGCGGGAGACGCTCGACTCGTTCGTGGAGATCGGGCTGGGCTACCTGAGCCTCGACCGGCCGACCGGCACGTTGTCGGGCGGCGAGGCGCAGCGCACCAAGATGATCGGCCACCTCGGCTCGTCGCTCACCGACGTGACCTACGTCTTCGACGAGCCGACGATCGGGCTGCACCCCCACGACATTCAGCGGATGAACGAGCTGCTGCTGCGGCTGCGCGACAAGGGCAACACCGTCCTCGTGGTCGAGCACAAGCCGGAGACGATCGCGATCGCCGACCACATCGTCGATCTCGGCCCCGGCGCTGGCGCCGCCGGCGGCGAAGTGGTCTTCGAAGGTACCCTCGACGGCCTCTTGGCCAGCGGCACGCTCACCGGGCGTCACCTGAACGACCGGGCCGTCCTGAAGCCGTCGGTCCGGAAACCGTCGGGCGCGATGAAGGTGCGCGGCGCCAGCACCCACAACTTGAAGAGCGTCGACGTCGACATCCCGCTCGGCGTGTTGGTGGTGGTGACCGGCGTTGCGGGGTCCGGCAAGAGCTCCCTCATCCGCGGCTCGGTGTGCGGCCGGGACGGCGTGGTGTCGGTCGACCAGAGCCCGATTCGCGGCTCGCGGCGGAGCAACCCGGCCACGTACACCGATTTGCTGGAGCCGATCCGCAAGGCGTTCGCGAAGGCCAACGGCGTGAAGCCCGCCCTGTTCAGCGCGAACTCCGAGGGCGCTTGCCCGACCTGCAACGGCGCCGGGGTGATCTACACCGACCTGGCGATGATGGCGGGCGTCACCACGGTCTGCGAGGAGTGCGAGGGCCGGCGGTTTCAGGCGTCAGTGCTGGGTTACCAGCTCGGCGGGCTCAACATCGCCCAGGTGCTCGACTTGTCGGTCGAAGAGGCGGTCGGCTTCTTCGGCCCCGACAAAGCGCACACGCCGGCCGCGCACGCGATCGTGCAGCGCATGGCCGACGTGGGGCTCGGATACCTGCGGCTCGGCCAACCGCTCACCACGCTCTCGGGCGGCGAGCGGCAGCGGCTCAAGCTGGCGACGCACATGGGCGAGGACGGCGGCATCTACGTGCTCGACGAGCCGACCACCGGGCTGCACCTGGCGGACCTGAAGCAGCTGCTCGGGTTGCTGGACCGGCTGGTCGACTCCGGCAAGTCGGTCATCGTGATCGAGCACAACCAGGCGGTGATGGCGCACGCGGATTGGATCATCGACCTGGGACCAGGCGCGGGCCACGACGGCGGACGGATCGTGTTCGAAGGCACCCCGGCCGACCTGGTGGCGGCGCGGTCGACGTTGACCGGCGAGCACCTGGCGGCTTTCGTCGGCCGCCATCCGAAGGGGACGGAACCAGGAGGAGCGTATGCCAGGCAAGGCGAAGTCGAAGGGCACCGCGCGCGCAAGCAAGCCGCGCAAAGCCGCCCGCCCAGCGCCCGCTGAGGGCGGCCGTGAGCAAGCGACTGGGAAGGCCGCTTCCCGGCTCATCGATCAGCGGATCCGCGACCTGGGAGGATGGCGCGGCGAGACCTTGGCCCGGATGCGGGCGCTGATCCTGGAAGCCGATCCCGAGATGATCGAGGAGTGGAAGTGGATGGGCACTCCGGTCTGGTCGCACCACGGAATCGTCTGCACCGGAGAGACGTACGCGAAGGTCGTGAAGCTCACGTTCGCGCGGGGAGCGAGCACCCCAGACCCATCGCGCCTGTTCAATTCCAGCTTGGAAGGCAACACGCGACGGGCGATCGACATCCGCGAAGGGGAGAAAGTCGACGCCGGCGCGTTCAAGGCGCTCGTGAGGGCGGCGGTGGCGCAGAATCTCTCTGCGGCGAAGAAGCGGCAGCCCTGAGGAGACCCATGAAAAAGACGAAGCAGAAGGCCAAGGCCACCTCGCGCGCAAGCAAGGCGCGTCCCACCAAGAAATCTGCCGTCGTCCTCCTCTCGGGCGGCAACCCGCAGATCGCGAAGGGGGACGGCGACGCTCCGGTGCAGGCGTACATCGCCGCGATGCCGGGCTGGAAGCGCGACCTCGGGAAGCGCCTCGACGCGCTCATCGTCCGGAACGTGCCCAACGTGCGCAAGGCGGTGAAGTGGAACTCGCCGTTGTACGGCATCGAGGGTCAGGGGTGGTTCCTGGGGCTCCACGTCTTCACCCGCTACGTCAAGGTGGCCTTCTTCCGCGGCTCGTCGCTGCGACCGCTCCCTCCCGGCCCCAGCAAGGACAAGAACACGCGCTACCTCGACATCCACGAAGACGACGCGCTCGACGAGGCGCAGCTGGGGAGCTGGTTCAAGCAGGCGGCTGCGTTGCCCGGCTGGATTCCGTAGCTCCGTCGCAGAGCGCTGCCCGTTTTCAGCGATACTGGGGGCATGTCCGTCCGTCTCCTCGCGGTGGCGTTGGGAGCGAGCTGTCTCATCGGCTGCTCGCTCTACGAGAAGGAAGATGCCCCGCCGGTTCGAGTGGGCTCGATGCCGACCAAGCCGGAGCGGCAGCTGCCGTCCTTCACCGCCAACGGAAGCTACGGCGTCTTTCAGATCAACGACTGGGAAGTGCGAATGAACCAGGCGCTGATCGCGCAGAGGACCCTGGCGCTGGATGTCATCGATCGACTCACCGAGGATCTCGCGACGATCGAGCAGACGCTTCCTGCTCACAGCCACGACCACCTCTCGTCGAAGGTCCGCATCTACTTGGAGCTCGCGCTGCCCTTGGTCCCCGGCGGCTCCTACCACCCGTCGGAGGTGTGGCTGATCGACAACGGCTACCCAGCGGAGTGGGCCAAGCACGTGCAGCTCGGCAACGCTCGGAACTACCTCAGCTGGACGTCGCACCAGCCGGCGATGCTGCTGCACGAGCTGGCGCACGCGTGGCACGACCAGCGCTGGGGCGCGAACGATGGCTTCATCCAGAGCGCGTACCAGAACGCGATGACCCACCACCTCTACGACAGCGTCGCCTACCACGACGGCACCCAGAAGGCCGCGTACGCGAAGACCAACTACCGCGAGTACTTCGCCGAGCTGTCGGAGGCGTGGTTCTGGAAGAACGACTTCTTCCCGACCGTGCGGAGTGAGCTCTCCGACTTCGACCCAGTCGGCGCCGACGCAGTCAAGACAGCTTGGGCGCCCTGAGGAGCGCCGCGAGCGACGCCGCCATCGCCAGCTTGTGATCCTTGTTCCACGGCGGTCCCAACGCGGCGCCGGTGCGCTCGAGCAAGTCGTCGACGCCCTTCCGCTCGAGCACCCGCTTCGCCTCGTACCAGTGGACTTCCCAGCCCCGCGCCCGCGCCGCGGCCGCCAGCGCCTGGCGGTACATCACGGAGTCCGCCCTGGTTTGCGCCTGGTAGTCGGAGATCCGCGTGGCGACGTCCGCCGGCAATGGCGGACACACGCGCATCGTGATTCCCACAACCTTCGCGGGCACCTCGTTGGCGAGCGACTCGAGGCACGCGACCGCGCAAGCCTCCGCCGACCGTCGCACGCGCGCGACCAAGGCAACGCCCTCCTTCACCGGGAGCCGCTGCGCCTCGTGGTGATGCGGGAGCTTCGGGAGGTCGCCGTCCACCAGCTCCACGCGCCGGCGGTCGAGCAAGCTTCCATCCGAGGCCACCGTCACCAGCACCGCCCAGCCGCAATGATCCGCGACGCCGACGATCGCCTTTCTTCTCGAGATGCGACGCATGCGTTCCCGGGCACGTTCTCACGGGAGACCGCCGCGGGCAAAGCACCGCTCAACTGCACGTACCGGCCTTGAACGAAGCGCGGCGCTTCAGCGCCCCCTGATGCAGCCGCATCCTTTGCAGCATTCTCTGCCGCAGCGCGGAACCTGCGCGCGCGCGCACGGGCCGCTCCACCTGAAGCGCGGTGGCATTCCAGATGCACAACGCTTCCAGCATGGAAACCACCTCCCCCCAAGGTCCACGATCTACCGAAGTCATTCCCACCGGCTGCTGCGCCCCGTTCGATCCTGCGACGTGGGACGAACGCGAAGTGACATGGCACGACCGCTTGTTCGTCAAAGAGCGCGTCCAAAGCCTCTTCCACATTCCCTTGAACATGGGGCGGAAGCTCACTCGAGCGATGCAGAAGATCGACGCCGCGGAAGCGGCGACCGCGCAGCAGTTGATGCTCTCGGACGAGAGATCACCTTGGCGCTCCGAGCTGTTCATCGACGTCACCAAGCCGGTGCCTGGGGCAGAGATGGCCACGCTCTCGGGCACTTTCTTGACAAAGGTCTACGATGGTCCCTTTTCGGCCGCGCCCCAATGGGCGAAAGACATGAGGCAGCACGTCGCTCAACGAGGCCGCGTGCTCGAGAAGATCTATTTCGCGTACACCACCTGTCCCAGCTGCGCGAAAGCTTACGGCCACAACTACGTCGTGCTCTTCGCGCAGGTGGCGGAGCAGACTGAGGCGGGGCCGAGCATCGCTCAGGGGTAGTTCACGGGCGCGGTGCCGTCCTCCGGGAGCGGGATGTAGGCCGTCTCGCCCCGGATGCGGGAGAAGCGCTGGTGGCGCCAGTCCTCGGCCGCCTGACGCAGCCGCTCCTTCGAGCTCGAGACGAAGTTCCAGAAGATGTAGCGCGGGCCGTCGAGCGGCTCGCCGCCGATCAGCAGCACGCGCGTGGGCTCCTGCGCGCGGAGCAGCACCTCCACGCCGCGTTGGAAGAAGGCGATCTCTCCGCTCACCAGCGTCCGCTCGGTCAGGCTGACGGAGCCCTCGACGACGAAGGCGGCGCGTTCGTCGTACTCCGGTGGCAGGCGAAGGACGCCGCCTGGCTCCAAGCGCGCCTCGACGTAGAACAGCGGCGACGAGGTCCGGACGCGCGAGGTGGCGCCGAACGCCGCGCCGGCGATCACGCGCAGGCGGACTCCGCTGTCGTCGAGCGTGGGGACCGCGTCGACGCCGTAGTGTTCGAACGTCGGCTGGGTCTCCTCCAGGCTCCGCGGAAGCGCGACCCAGATCTGCACGCCGAACAGCTTCGGCGCGCCGTCCGCGCGCATGCGCTCCGAATGAACGATGCCGCTGCCCGCGGTCATCCAGTTCACCTCTCCCGGCAGGATTCGCTGCTCGGTCCCCAGGCTGTCTCGGTGAAGGCCCTCGCCGTCGAACAGGAACGTGACTGTGGACAGGCCGATGTGCGGATGCGGCAGCACGGTGAACTCCTGATCAACCGCGACCGGCGCCGGTCCCATCTGATCCACGAACACGAAGGGCCCCACCATGCGGCGAGCCGCCTGCGGAAGCGCCCGCCGCACGTGCAGCCCGCCCGGAAGATCGGCGTGCCTCGCGGCCATCACCAGCTCGAGCTCGGTCGTTTCCATGGACACCCGCTCATACCGCTCGCGAAACACTCCGGGAAGCTCGTCCATGCACGTCGTCTCCCGTTCGCAGGGAAAGTGCGTCGCGCCCGCGCACTCCGCCCGTGTCCGCGCCGGCCCTGCGGGCCGAGCCTCGCCCCGTCCCCTGCACAGCGGGCGGGCCGCCGCCGCTTGCGATCGCCCCGCGCGATGCGCCGTTTCGACGGACAGGGACCCATGCGCGACATCGACGACTACGCGATCATCGGAAACTGTCGCTCGGCCGCGCTGATCTCCCGGGAGGGCTCGCTCGACTGGCTGTGTTGGCCCCGCTTCGACAGCCCGTCGATCTTCGGCGCGATCCTCGATGACGCGGCGGGCCGCTGGGCGCTGCGCCCCACCAGCGCCTTCGAAGCGACGCGCGCGTACGCGCCGGACACCAACGTCCTTCGCACCGAGCTCGCCACCGAGACCGGCGTGCTCCGCATCACCGACCTCATGCCCATTCTCCCCAGCGCCGTCGCGGCGAGGCGCTTGTCGCCCGAGCACGAGGTCCTTCGGATCGTCGAGTGCGTGCGAGGGGAAGTGGAGCTCGAGATGCTCTTCGCGCCCCGCCCCGACTACGGCCGCGGCGCCGCGCGCCTGCGCGACGCGGGAAGAATGGGCCTTCGCGTCGAGACGCGCGACGGGCTCCTGACGCTTCGCACCGACCTCCCGCTCACGGTGAAGGCGGACACGGCCTACGCGCGCGCTCGGCTGCGCGCGGGGCAAGCGCGGTTCGCGTCGCTCACGTACACGCAGGACTGGCCCGCCGTCCTGCCGCCGCTCGGCGCCTGGTCGTGGCGCGCGGTGAGGGAGACGGTCCAGGGGTGGAGGGCCTGGCTCTCGGGGATGACCTATGACGGTCCGTGGCGAGCGGCCCTGGCGCGGAGCGCGTTGACGCTCAAGCTGCTGGTCTTCGCGCCTTCGGGCGCGGTGATCGCGGCGCCGACGACGTCGCTGCCGGAGCGCCTGGGAGGCGGGCTGAACTGGGACTACCGCTTCTGCTGGCTTCGCGACGCTGCGCTCACGCTCCGGGCGCTGTTCGGGCTGGGGTTTCGACGGGAGGCCGAGGCGTTCTTGACCTGGCTGCTCCACGCCACCCGGCTCACCCGCCCCGAGCTGAAGGTGCTCTACGACGTCTTCGGCAAGACGCCGCGGCGGGAAGAGGTGTTGGCCCACCTCTCCGGGCACGGGGGCTCGCGGCCGGTGCGAATCGGCAACGGCGCGGTCGATCAGCTCCAGCTCGACATCTACGGCGAGGTCCTCGACGCGGCGACGCTGTTCGTCCGCCAGGGCGGCCGCTTGGACAGGGAGACGCAGCAGCTGCTCTGCGGCTTCGGCGACTTCGTCTGCCGCCACTGGTTTCTGCCCGACGAGGGAATCTGGGAGCCGCGGAGCGGGCGCCGCCACCACACGCACTCGAAGGTCCTCTGCTGGGTCGCGCTCGATCGGCTCATCGAGCTGCACCGCAAGCAACACCTGCGCGCCCAACGCATCGACGAGCTCGTTCGCGTCCGGAAGCACATTCGACACGAGATCGAAGAGAAGGGCTTCAGCGCGCGACACCAAAGCTACGTCGCGGCCTTCGGCGCCGACGAGGTCGACGCCGCGCTCCTGCTGCTGCCCTGGTACCGATTCTCGCCCGCCACGGGCGCTCGCATGCGGGCCACCTACGCGCGCATCCAGCGGGAGCTGGGCGCCGGGGACGGGCTGCTCTTCCGCTACCGCTCGCCGATCTCGGCGGGCGAAGGCGCGTTCGGTGTCTGCAGCTTCTGGGGCGCCGAGTACCTGGCGCTCGCGGAAGGCGACCTCCACGAGGCGATGTCGCGCGTCGAGGGGCTGCTCGCGCTGCGAAACGACGTGGGCCTCTACGCCGAGGAGATCGACCCGCGCACCGGGCGCGGCCTCGGCAATTTCCCGCAGGCCTTTACGCACGTCGGGCTGATCAACGCGGCCTTGACGGTGCGGCGCAGGCTCGAGGGGCGAGAGCCGCTGGTGCGCGAGGTCGCGCCGCGCGCCCAGGAGAGGCACGCATGAACGTCGGCAGCTGGATGCTGTGGGGGTTCGTGGGCACCGTGGTGCTCACCACGCTGATGTCGGGCAGCCAGGCGCTGCGCCTGACGCGGATGAGCCTGCCGTTCATGTTGGGGACGGTGTTCACCGACAATCGCGACCGCGCCAAGGTCTTGGGCTTCGTGATGCATCTGCTGAACGGCTGGATGTTCTCGCTGATCTACGTCGCCGCGTTCGAGTCGTGGCACCGCGCGACCTGGTGGCTCGGCGGGCTCATCGGCCTCGTCCACTCGGCGTTCGTGCTGTCGTTTGGCATGCGGTTCCTCCCGGGGCTTCACCCGCGCATGGCGAGCGAGCACCAGGGGCCGACCGAGGTGAAGCAGCTCGAGCCGCCTGGAGCGCTCGCGTTGAACTACGGGTACCAGACGCCCCTGGTGGTGGTGCTGGCGCACATCGCGTTCGGCGCGATCGTCGGCGCCTTCTATCGTCTGTGACGGAGGCGACTGTTGGTGCCAGGACCCCGCTCCTTCGATAGGAAGGGGCCGCGAAGCGCATTCCACGAGGCCGGCACATGAAACTGAACGAGAAGGTCGTCGTCGTCACGGGCGCGGGGAGCGGGATCGGCCGTGAGCTCGTGCTCGAGCTGCTCCAGCGGGGCGCGCGCGTGGCGGCCGTCGACCTCAACCAGAAGACGCTCGAAGAGACGGCGTCGCTCGCGGGCGCGAAGCGCGACGCGGTCGCGACCTTCACCGTGAACATCGCGGACCGCGCCGCGGTCGAGGCGCTGCCGGGCGCGGTGGCCAGCCGCTTCGGCGCGGTCGATGGGATCATCAACTGCGCTGGGATCATTCAGCCGTTCGTCCGGCTCAAGGACCTGGACTACGCGGCCATCGACCGCGTGTTCGACGTGAACTGGAGCGGCACGCTGTACCTGACGAAGGCGTTTCTGCCCGCCCTCCTGGAGCGGCCCGAAGGGCACATCGTGAACATCTCGAGCATGGGGGGCTTTCTGCCTGTGCCGGGGCAAACGGTGTACGGCGCCTCGAAGGCCGCGGTGAAGCTGTTCACCGAAGGGCTGCACTCCGAGCTCGCCGACACGCGCGTGCGGGTGACGGTGGTGTTCCCCGGCGCCATCGCGACGAACATCGTCGCGAACTCGGGCGTCGACATCCGGATGAACGTCGACCCGAAGAAGGCGCGCACGCTGCCGGCGGACCAGGCGGCGCGCGACATTCTCGACGGCGTGGAGCGAGACGCGTTTCGCCTGCTGGTGGGCAGCGACGCGAAGATGCTCGACGCGCTCTACCGGTTGTCGCCCCGCAGGGCGACGGCGTTCATCGCCAAGCAGATGAAGTCGTTGCTCGGTTCTTAGAAGCGCCCGGCGCTGGACGCGTTCAACCCCTTCCTCCTGGCCGCGCGTCGTAGAAGCTGATCGCCGGGCTGCTGCTCGCGCGCCGGTCGAAGCCCGCGAGTCCGTCGAGCTCGCAGTCGACCGCGCAGACGGTGACCGCCCGCCGCGCGCCGAGGGGCTCGAGACGCGCGCGCACGCGGCGAAGCGTGTCTCCGTTGAAGGGGCTGTAGAGCAACACGACCGACGCCTCGGGCACGTGGTCGGCCGCGTTGCCTTCGAGCAGCGCGACGCCCTCCACGCCGAGCCGCTCGCAATGCGCGCGGCCGAGCGCGACGAGGTGAGGCTGAAGCTCCACGCCTTGCGCGCGCGCGCCGGTCAGCAGATGGACGAAGAGCAGCGCGCGGCCGATGCCCGCGCCGAGGTCGAGGAAGACGTCGCTCGGTCGGATCGGCGCCTCGTCGACCATCCGAAGCAACGCGTCGACCGGACAGGGCACGTACGGGACCGCCTCGAGGGGCAGCGGCAGCACGTCGTCGGGCGGGTCGCCCAGGCCGAGCGTCTGATCAAACCAGCGGTCGCGCTCCGCCGGCGGAAGCACGGTCAGCGCGGCGCGGAGCGCGCGCCCCTTGGCCATTGGCATCGGCTAAATATCGACCGCCTTCTGCAGCTCGTCGACGATCTTCGAGGCCAGCCGCGGAATCTCCTTGTCGGCCGTCCTGGGATCGACGGTGGACGTCGTCATCGCCCACACCAACTTGCCACCACTCCCGGCATCAAAGAAGCGCGACTCGAGCTGCATGGCGCTCGACTCGTAGACGTACCCAGGCGAATAGATGGTCGGGTACATGTACCCGAAGTAGTCGTCGTAGGTTCCGGGCACGTACTCGAGCTGCCGCTCGGTGCCTTGGTAGATGGCCACCAGCACCGCGTCGAACCGCTGCGCCTCGACCACCTTGCGCACGTTCTCACGGGTGAGGTCCTGCCCGTCGGGGATGAACTGAGCGCTGGTGAAGGCCGCCGCCCCCTCCGACGCCAGCTCGGCGGCGAGCTGCTCCTCGAGGTTCCTGCGCACGGACTCGGCCGGGAACACGGCCACCACCAGGACCTTGTCCACCTGCACGTTCGACACGGCCGGGTCCGTCCAACGGCTGGTGACCCGGGTCGTCGAGCACCCCAACCACACGGCGGCTGCCAGCACGGCCGCGAACCGAACGATGACGCTCATGGTTTCCTCGCGAGTGAACGAACCTCGACAAAGCTGGCGACGCCGGGACAGCTTGTCAGGGGAATCGGCCCCGTCGCCCGGTGGGCGTCCGGCCTGCTCGGACAGGCCCCGTCAGGGGCGCCGCGCGGCGACCGCGAACATGAGCGGCGTGCGCGCGACCCCTGGCGGCCACACCCAGCGCCGCCCGGGTGCGGGCACGAGCGCCGGGTGCACGCGGCAGCCGTTGGCGTGTGGATACTCGCGCACCGCTTCGAAGTGGAGCCCGGCGCGCAGCAAGCTGTCGAGCACGTCCGCCAGCGTGTGCTGCCAGCTCTGCGCGGGAACGTCGTTGACGACGGTCGCCGTGCTCGGCTCGACGGCGCCGAGCGCCGCGCCGGAGCTCGCGACGTAGTCGCTCACTGGCTCGATGAACGGGCCGTCGGCGAAGTAGTCGTCGCGCGTGGCGCGCAGGTCGTCGCCGAGAGACCAGACGAGCGGGTGGTACTCCACGTAGACGAACCGCCCGCCCGGCTTGAGCACGCGGTGGACGCCGCGCGCCCACGGCGACAGGTCCGGGAGCCACCCGGTGACGCCGTAGCTCGCGAACGCGACGTCGAAGCGCGCGTCGGTCCGCGAGAGCCACTGCACCACCTCGCTCTGGACGAACTCGGCGGCGATGCCGCTGTCCGCCGACAGCCGCCGCGCGAACGCGATGGCCTCATCGCTCCAGTCCACCCCGGTCACCGCCGCGCCCCGCCGCGCGAGGCACAGCGAGTCCTGCCCTGAATTGCACTGCAGGTGCACGAGCGACTTGCCCGCGAGCGGCCCCAGGAGCTCGAGCTCCTCCTCGAAGAGCAGCTCTTCGCCCTGCCTCAAGCGGGCGGCCTGGTCGCCTTTGTGCGCGTTGTGGTTGCGCGTGGCGATGTTCCAGCTCTGCCGCGTGCGCTCCTCGTCGTGCGCCATCGAACCTCCTAGGCGCGGCGCTTCGCCGCCGCGCGCGCGTTCGTCTCCCGCGCGCGGAACTTCGCCAGGCGCGAGATGAGGCCGACCGGGACCTTTTGGTCGAGCGGGAAGCGAATCGTTCCTTTGCTCAGCGCGTAGGGCGCGAGCTCCTTCTTGAACGCCTCGACCAGCGGCTGGGTGGCCGGGTAGATCGCGAAGTGCTCCTTCCAGCCGGCGAAGAAGATGACCGTCCCGCCGGGCAGCTTGTACGCGGGCATCTGGTAGCTGATCACCTCTTCGGCCTTCGGCACCGCCTTGCGAATCGTCTCGCGCACCTGCCGGAGCACGGGCTGCAGCGCCTTGGGCTGCGCGCGGATGTACTCGCTCACCGTCGTCACTTTCGCCACGTCGTCCTCCTCAGCCCGGCATGCCGTACGGCATCGGGCCCCAGTAGGAATAAAAGCCGTCATCGGCTTTGCGCCAAGCCTCGGCCATCTTCGGCTCGTTGGCCTGTAGCCAGCGCACGAAGTGCGGCCGGGTGCCGTCGGCGTCGTCGACCTGGTACGCCTCGGCCAGGTCCCACGACGCGAAGACGCGGCCGCTCTTCTTCGACACGTCCGGATCCGCCGCGAGCGCCGCCACGCACCGACCCACGAACAGCGGCGTCTCCGACGCGATGAACGACGGCACCTTCTTGGCGGCGTCACGCCAGTTGGCTTCGGTCACCCCGAAGTGGTCGAGCATCCACTCCGAGCGCAGGAAGCCCGGCGTCACCGCGACGGCGTTCATGCCCTGGTCCTTCAGCTCCTGCGAGAGCGCGAACGCCATGCGGATCACCGTGGTCTTCACCAGGTCGTAGAAGAAGTGGCCCCGGTAGAAGAAGGCGTCGCCGTCGGTGATCTCCACCACCAGCCCTCCGGGGCGGAGGCGCGGGATGCCGCGGTGGCTGGTGATGATGTGCGTCTTGATCGCGCGGTCGATGAGCGTGAGGCCGTCCTCGAGCTTCGTCTCCCACAGCTTCTTGCCCCACTGCACCAGGTCGTCGCCGCCCCAGATGTCGTTGACGAGGATGTCGAACGGGCCGACCTGCTCGAAGAGCTTCTCCACCTGGTCGGGCGCGGTGTGGTCGACCCGCACCGCGATGCCCTTGCCGCCGCGCGCGGTCACCTGCTCGGCCGTCTCTTGAATGGTCTCCGGGCGGTTCTTCATGCCCGGGCTGCCCGGCACGCTGCGGCCGGTGCAGTACACGGTCGCGCCGGCTTCTCCCAGCGCGGTGGCGATGCCGCGACCGGCGCCGCGGGTGGCGCCGGCGACGACGGCCGTCTTCCCCGCAAGTGGCTTGGTCATTTGCGCGCGACCTTCTGGAGCGTGTCCCAGGTTCGGGTGGTGACGTCCTTGCCGAAAGTCTTCTCGATGAGCTGCATGAACACCGGGCCGCGCGGGCTGGGCACGTAGCAGCTCAACACCTCGCTGCCGCGCACCTCGAGGATCCGCGCGCCGTCGACCTCGGCGGGCAACTTCAGCTTCGCCGCCGGCTTCGCTCGCAAGAGCGTGACCACCCGCTTCGCCTCCGGCGGCAGGCGGTACCTCGCGTAGGGGTCCTCTTCGAGCAGCGCGCGCAGCTGTTCGATCGACCGAACGATGGTGGGGAAGGTGTGGCCGAGCCGCCCCTGCATCCCCTGCTCCGCGGCGCGCTCCAGCGCGGTGGTGGCGCGCGAGGGGGCGTTGAAGACGACGTTTCCACTCGAGAGCACCGTCACCACGTCGGTGAAGCCGGCTTCTTCGAAGCACCGCTTCAGCTCCGGCATCTTCGCGTTCATCGGGCTCACGCCGCGCAGGAACGCCGCGTAGCGCCCGCCGGAGGTCTTGCTCGTTCGCGCGCCCATGGACGGGCTGGTTTCTGACGCAAAAGGCCGCTCCCGGCAATGGCCCCGGACGGCCGCCCAATCGACAGGTCCGCCGCGAACCATTAAGAGCGCCACGACGGAAGAGAGGGAGCGAACGTGAAGACGAGCATCGGCATCATCGTGGGGAGCACGCGGCAGGGGCGCGTCGGAGAGCGCGTCGCGAAGTGGGTTCACTCCGTCGCGGCCAAACGCGAGCGCCTCGCGGTCGAGCTGGTCGATCTCCTCGAGTGGTCCTTCCCCTACTACCCTCACCCCCAGTCGCCGAAGCTGGCGGAGACGAGCTACGAGGATCCACGCGAGCGCGCGTGGGTCGCGCTGGTGACCCGGCTGGAAGGCTTCATCGTCGTCACCCCCGAGTACAACCACGGCTACCCCGCGGGGCTGAAGAACGCGCTCGACTACGCGTACGCCGGCTGGAACCGAAAGCCGGTGGCGTTCGTGAGCTACGGAGGCACTTCGGGTGGCGTCCGCGCGGTGCAGCAGCTGCGCCAGGTGGTCGTCGAGCTGCAGATGGCGCCGGTGCGCGACGAGGTGAACATCCCCTTCGTGTCGCGCGCCATCGACGCGGCGGGCGTCCCGAGCGATGAGCTCCACCACAAGCGGCTCGATGCGCTGCTCGACGCGCTGACCTGGTGGGCGGAGACCTTGAAGCAAGGACGCGAGCGCGCGCGCTGATGCCCGCTCGCCCACCGAGCCCCGGCTCGACCGCCGCGCTGGTGGCCTGACGCTTGCTTCGATCCCGCTGCTCAAAGTGAGCGACAGGAGCTCTCTCACATGTCCAACGGCACGAAGGTCTTCTCCACGGGTGAGGCGCTGCGCTTCGGGTGGGAGAAGACGAAGGCGAACCTGAAACCTTTGCTGATCATCGGCGCGGTCGGTGCATTCCTTGCGCTGCTCAACCAGGCGCTGACCGGGCCCGACGGCGACCCGGGCCTGCGCTCGCTGCTCGCCATTCTGGTGCAGGTGCTGCAGGTCGGCGTCACCCTGGCGTTCGTCCGCGCCGCGCTGCTGCTGCACGACGGCAAGCCGCTGGACGTGTCGAAGCCCTCGCTGCTGCTGAGTGACTTCTTCAGCTTCCTGCTCACCGCGGTCCTCTACGGGCTCATCGTCGCCATCGGCCTCGCGCTGCTCATCGTCCCGGGCATCATCTGGGGCCTGAAGTTCGGCTTCTGCGGCTTCAACGTCGTCGACCGCAGGCTGGATCCGATCGAGGCGCTGCGCGCGAGCAGCCGGCTCACCGACGGCATCAAAGGCGAGCTGTTCCTGTTCGCGCTGGTGTTGATGCTGGTCAATTTGATCGGCGCGCTCGCGCTGGGCGTCGGCCTGCTGGTGACGGTGCCGACGACGTTCCTCGCCGCCGCCTTCGTCTTCCGCCGGCTGCAGCAGCGCGCGCTGACCAAAGAGCAGGCGGCCGCCGCGGCGCTGCCGACGCAAACCCCTGCCCCGAGCCACCCATGAGCTCGAAGATGCGCGCCGCACTCGTGGTCGTGCTGTTGCTCGCGCTGGCGGGTTGCGCCGCCGGCGTGAACACGCAGGTCGGCACGGTGAACGCCGAGGGCGTGGTGGCCGGCTTCTGGCGCGGGCTGTGGCACGGGCTCATCGCGCCCATCGCCTTCGTCGTGTCGCTCTTCTCGAAGAACGTGGGCATCTATGAGCTTCACAACAACGGCGGCTGGTACAACTTCGGCTACCTGATCGGCCTGAGCGTCTTCTTCGGCGGCAGCGGCGGCGGGGCTGCCCGGGCGCGGCGGTGAGACAGTTCAGGGGACAGTCCCCGTTGGGGACAGTCCCCCCGGTGGTCAGGTGGGGCGCTCGGTGCGGCCGTCGGCGTGGCGGGCGAAGCGGCTGGTGTCGCGGCCGTGCACGTGGTCGTCGGTCGGCCAGGGCCAGCCGCCGAACTGGGTGCGCTGGTACTCCATGAAGGTCTGTTGAATCTCTTCGCGCGAGGTCATCACGAACGGGCCGTACTGCACGACGGGCTCGTTGATCGGCCGGCCCTGCAGCATGAGCAGCTCGACCTCTTCGTCCCCCGCCTCCAGCGGCGTGGGCACCTCGGCCCGCAGCACGAGGAGCTGCGCACCCGACACGCCGCGCGCGCCGACCTTCAGGCCCGCGCCTCGGAAGAAGTAGAGCCAACGGTTCGAGCCGGCCGCGGCCGGCGGAATCGTCCACCGCGCCCCGGGCGCGAGCTTGAGGGTCCAGATGGCGACGTCGGTGTCGTTGCGCGCGGCCCACGACTTGGGCGGCGGCGACGGTGGCCGGTGCTCGCCGAGCGCGCCGGCGACGACGGTCACTTCGACCTGGCGCCCCGAGGCGTCCTTCGACACCACCTTCGGCACCTGCGGCGCCCAGAGCATCGAGAAGTGCGGCTCGGCCAGCTTGTCGACGCGCGGCAGGTTCAGCCAAATCTGAAACAGCTCGACCGGGTTCTCGGCGTCCTGCTTCAGCAACGGGAACATCTCGGCGTGGAGAATCCCCTTCCCGGCGGTGAGCCACTGCACGTCGCCCTCGCCATAGCGCGCGGCGGCGCCCAGCGAGTCGGAGTGGTCGAGCAGGCCGCGCCGCACCACCGTCACGGTCTCGAAGCCGCGGTGCGGGTGCTGCGGGAACCCCGGCACCACGCGGCCGTGGTACATGCTCCACCCATCCTTGCGCCCGAAGTCCTGGCCGATGTCGCGGCCGGCGAGCGGCGCCGCGGGGCCGAACTGCTCGTTGCCTTTCGGGTAGCGATCATCGTGGTGCACGCAAAACAAGAACGGGTCGGGCGTCGGCCACGGAAAGCCGAGCGGCCGCACCGCGGTCACCGGGTCGATGGTCTGTTGCCGCTGGTCGCTCATCGCGCCGTCCTCTCTCTTCTTCGCCTTGTCGGTGCAGCCGGCGGCAGCGCCCGCCGCCATGCCCACCAGGGTGTCTCGCCGGGTCAGCTCACGCATCGTTCACCGTTTGGCCCCATGGTAACGGCCGCCCCCTCCTTTCGCACGGAGGCGGCACCAGATTCGGCCCCTGTCCGACGGCGGCGGCGCTAAGGTCCATCCCGTCCGTGATCCAACCTGCCCCTGTGCCGTCGTTCGAGTCGCTCGGGTTGTCCGCCGAGACCTTGCGCGTGCTCGCGCAAGAGCGGTTCCTTCACCCGACGCCGATTCAAGCGCGCGCGATTCCACCCGCGCTCGCGGGCAAGGACGTCATCGGCTGCGCGGCGACCGGCACCGGTAAGACCGCCGCCTTCGCGCTGCCCCTGCTCGAGAAGCTCTCCGGCGCTTCGGGCCTCAAGGCGCTGGTGCTCGCCCCCACCCGCGAGCTGGCCGTCCAGATCGCCGGCGAGGTGAACCGCTTCGGCCGCGCAAGAAAGATCCGCACCGCCACGCTGATCGGCGGCGTGGGCATGGGCGGGCAGCTCAAGGCGCTCGCGGGTAGCCCCCAGCTCGTCATCGCCACCCCGGGGCGGCTCATCGACCACCTGGAGCAGGGCTCGCTGAAGCTGAGCGGCGTCGCCTTCCTGGTGCTCGACGAGGCCGACCGCATGCTCGACATGGGGTTCAAGCCGCAGCTCACCCGCATCCTCGAGCGGGTGCCGCGGGCGCGGCAGACGCTGCTGTTCTCGGCCACCATGGGCGCCGAGGTGACCGACTTCACGCGCGCGCACTTGAAGGATCCGGTGCGCGTGGAGGTGACCCGGAGCGGCACCACCGCCGCGCGCGCCGAGCAGCGCGCCTACCTGGTGGAGCAGAACGAGAAGCTGCCCCTGCTGCTCGCGCTGCTCGACGAAGATCCCGCCAGCACGCTGGTCTTCACGCGGACCAAGCGCCGGGCGGACCGGGTGGCCAGGTCGCTGCAGCGCGCCGGACACTCGGTGGCGCGCATTCACGCCGACCGCTCGCAGAACCAGCGGCAGCAGGCGCTCGAAGGGTTCCGCCGCGGGCAGTACCGCGTGCTGGTGGCGACCGACATCGCCGCGCGCGGGCTCGACGTCGCCGACATCGGACACGTGGTGAACTACGACCTGCCGCACCTGGCGGAGGACTACGTTCACCGCGTGGGCCGCACCGCGCGGGCCGCGGCCAGCGGCAAGGCCTCCGCCTTCGTGGCGCCCGAAGAGCGCGGGCTGCTCGCGGCCATCGAGCGGCTCGTCTCCACCCCGCTCGCCCGCGCCGACGTCCCCCGCGGCTCGCCGCTCTTCCAGGCGGAGCTCCAGGCCGCCGCCGCGCGCCAGGCGCACCCAGGCCCGCCGCAGCCCAAGCCGCCGCGGCAGCGGGGCCCCCCGCGCGGCCGGCACGCGCGCACGCACCGGAGGCGGTGACGGGCGCGTCACCCCGCGCGGGGCAGCGACACCTCGAAGAGCGAGCCTTCCCCTTCGACGCTCTCCACGTGGATGCGGGCCCCCATCGCGTCCAGCACCTGCTTGACGATCCACAGGCCCAGGCCGAAGCCGGAGTAGCTCTTCTCACCGACCGCGCGCTCGAACCGCTGGAAGATGCGGTGCCGGTGCGTGGGCGCGATGCCGATGCCGCGGTCGCGCACCTTCAACACCACCTCCCCGGGCACGGGCGCGAGGGCGACGTCGATGGGCCTCCCTTGTCCGTACTTGAGCGCGTTCGAGAGGAGGTTCTGCAGCACCTGATCGACCCTCAGCCGATCGCACGCGAGCAGGAGCGACGGGGGCGCGTCGAGGCGAATGGCCACGCCGAGCTTCTCCGCCTCTTCGGCGTTGCGCGCGACCACCTCGCGCACCAGGGCGGCGAGGTCGACCTCCTCGAGCTCGAGCCGCAGGCGGCCGCTGGTGATGCGCGAGACGTCGAGCAGCTCGGCCACCAGCTTGGCGATGCGCCCGAGCTGCCGGCGCATGCCCTTGAGCTTCAGCTCGAGCTCCCCGCGCCGCCCCTGCCCCGAGAACCCGAGGACCAGCCGGTGGATCGCCTCCATGGTGAGGATCAGCGAGGTGAGCGGGGTGTTCAGCTCGTGCGAGGCGATGGAGAGGAAGTCGTCGCGCGCGGCGATCGCCTCCTGCGCCTCGCGGTAGAGCCGCGTGTGCTCGAGCGCGAGCGCGGCGCGCGAGGCGATCTCCTCGAAGAGCGACAGGTCTTCGGACGAGAAGGTCTTGTTCGGCTCCTGCGCGCCGATCGAGAGCACGCCCATCACCCGGTCGCGCACCACCATCGGCACCAGCGCGATGGCGCTCGTCTGCACCTGCTCGAGCAAGCGGCGGTGCTCGTCCTGTAGCCCGGTGAGCAGCTCGGGCGGCATGCCGCTGAGCAGCCGCGAGCGCTTCTCGCGCATGACCTCGCGCCGCAGCTCGGACGAGACTCCGAGCCCGAACCGGTCGCGGATCGTCTCCAGCAGCGCGCGCTTGTCGGGGTCTCGGTGCGACAGCACCACCTGCCGGAGCGACCCGTCGGGCTGCAGCACGTCGATCATGCAGCTGTCGGCGAGCGCCTCGACCATCAGGCTCGCGAGGTTGTGCAAGGTGCTCTCGGCGTCGAGGGAGGCGAAGAACCGCTTCCCCGCTTCGGCCAGGACCGCCATGCGCTTTCGCGCCAGCACCTGCTCGGTGACGTCGAACGCGAAGTGCGCGATTCCGTCGATGGCGCCGGCCTCATCGCGCGTCGGCTGGAAGATGCCGCTCAGGTAATACGCGCGGCGCTTGCCCGGCTCGGACTCGATGTGGATCTGCTGTTCGTGGAAGGGGACCGCCTCGCCGGTGCGATACACGTGCTCGAGCGTCGAGACGACGTCCCCGGCGCCGAGCTGCGGCAGCACCTCGCGCGCCTTGAGCCCCGAGAGCGCGCGGTCGCCGGCGATCGCGTCGTTCATCGGGTTGGACAGCTCGTAGACGAAGTCCGGGCCGCGCAGCAGCGCGATGTACGCGGGCGCCTGCATGAACAAGGCGCTCAGCCGGACGCGCTCGGCTTCCATCTGGGCGCTCTTCTCCTCCATCCGCCGCTCGAGGTTCTTCTTGTCGGTGATGTCCGAGGCGATGACCCACACCTGTTCTCCGGTGCGATAGATGTGGTTGTCGAACCAGCGGTTCCACGCCTGGTAGTAGTGCTCGAGCCGCTCGAATCGACCGGTCTGGGCGACGCGCTGGAAGGCCAAATAGAAGGGGTTGCCGATCGCGTTGGGGAACAGCTCCCAGATCACCCGGCCGAGCAGCTCGTACCGCGCCCGCCCGAAGAGCCTCTCGGTGGCCGGGTTCACGTAGAGGAAGACGCCGGCGCGATCGTAGACGGCCACCGACTCGGCCATCTGTTCGTAGAGGTCGGTGCTGAGCTGCAGGGTCGCCTGCGCGAAGGTGACCTGGGTGTGTGTCACGGCTGTTCCTTCTACTTTCGACCTCTGGCTCGAAATGCCCGCCGATGGACGGCGGCGCCGAACGGTCCGGCCTCTGGCTGCTGTCCTGACGGGCACCCTAGAGCCCCGCAGCGGACGGGCGCGATGGGACGGCAGTGAAGTGTTCGTTGGTGAATGGGCTACTGGACGACGCGCTTCTGGAGCTTGAGCCGGAGCCAGATGGCGATGCCGTTCAGCAGGAGCATCAACCCGAGCAGCACGACGATGCCCGCCGCCGCGTTGACGTGGAAGCCCGCCTGCGGGCGCGACACCCAGTTGAAGATTTGGATGGGCAGCGCGGTGAAGCCGCTCTTGAGCGAGTCGGGCAGGAAGGCCACGTAGGTGAGCGCGCCGATGGTGATGAGCGGCGCGGTCTCGCCGATGGCGCGGGCGAGCGAGAGGATAATGCCGGTGAAGATGCCGGGCAGGCAGGTCGGCACCACCACGCGGTAAATGGTCTGCAGCTGGGTGGCGCCCAGCGCGAGCGAGGCCTCGCGGTAGGCGCGCGGCACCGTGCGCAGCGCCTCGCGGGAGACCATGATGACCATCGGCAGGAGCAGGAGCGCGAGCGTGGCGGCGCCGGCGAT
>CAZEDU010000049.1:26215-27013 GCA_964511185.1 uncultured Myxococcaceae bacterium
GAGCCCCACCGAGCGGACGAACAGCTCGAGCCCGAGCAGGCCATAGATGATGGACGGCACGCCCGCCAGGTTGGCGATGTTGAGCTCGATGAACGAGGTGAAGCGGTTCGGGCGCGCGTACTCTTCGAGGTAGATGGCGGCGCTCAAGCCGATGGGGATGGCGATCGCCGCGGTGAGCACCATCAGGCTGGCGCTCCCCACCAGCGCGGGGAGGATGCCGGCCATCGCCGGGCGCCGGGACGGGTAGCTGACGATGAAGCTCCAGTCGAGCCGCGGCAGCGCCTGCAGCACCACCGAGACGAACAGGGTGAGCAGGAGCAAGAGCGGGAGCGCGAGCGCCGAAAAGCACAGCCACTTGAGCTTGCGCTCGCTCCAGAAGGGGCGGCGCCTGCGGGCGGTGGTCGCCAACGGCGGCGTGCTCGGCTCCAGGTCCACCACCGCGGTCTGTGCCGAAGCGCTCACAGCACGCCTCCCTTTTGGAAGCGGCGGCGCAGCCTGTGCGAGACCAAGTTCAAGCAGAGCGTCATCACGAAGAGCGCGGTGCCGACCGCGAAGATGGTGCGGTACTCCAGGGTGCCGGTCGGCGTGTCGCCCAGGCTGACCTGCACGATGTACGCGGTCATCGTCTCGATCGGCACGCGCGGGTCGAGGGCGAGCCTGGGCTGCTGTCCGGCGGCGATGGCGACGATCATCGTCTCGCCGATGGCGCGCGAGAGGGCCAGGACGATGGAGGCGGCGATGCCGGACATGGCGGCGGGCAGGACGACGCCGGCCGCCTGGAACGCGCGCGCCTCGAGG
>CAZEDU010000049.1:27023-29372 GCA_964511185.1 uncultured Myxococcaceae bacterium
AAGACGACGCGGAAGATGGTGACCGGCTTGTCGGCGCCCAGCGCGTAGGACGCCTCGCGCAGCCCGCGCGGCACGGCGTGGATCGCGTCCTCCGAGAGCGAGGCGATGACGGGGAGGATCATCACGCCCATCACCAGGCCGGCGCTGAGCGCGTTGAAGCCGGACAGGCCGGGGATGAAGCGCTGCAGCGTCGGGGTGATGACGGTGAGCGCGAAGTAGCCGTAGACCACCGTCGGCACGCCGGCGAGGATCTCGAGCAGCGGCTTCAAGTAGCGGCGGGAGGTGCGGCCGGCGAACTCGCTCAAGTAGATGGCGGCGAGCAGCCCCAGGGGGATGGCGACCGCCACCGCGATGGCCGTGGTGAGCAGCGTGCCGGAGAGCAGCGGCCAGATGCCGAAGTGCTTCTGGGCGAAGAGCGGCGTCCACTGGGTGTCGCCGAAGAACTGCGCCAGCGACACCTCGCGGAAGAAGCCCGCGGTCTCGCTGAACAGCACCCCGATGATGCCGACGGTGGTGAGGATCGAGACCACCGCGCAGAGCAGGAAGAAGCCCGAGACCGACCTCTCGCTCCACTCGTTGAGCAGCCGCCGGGTGGTGGCCATCGTCGTTCGTCCCTAGTTCTGCGCCGGCGCCGACCCGGTGAGGACCTTCTCGATGGAGACGCCGACCTGCGACCCCTTGCCGCCGAACATCGAGCCGGTGACGCGCTGGTCGACGCGCGTCTGCGCGAGCACGTAGGCCCGGTCGGGCATCGGGATGTAGCCGACCTCGGGGACCAGCGTCTTGGCCTGGTCGAGGTAGAAGCGGATGAACCGCGCGAGCTCGGGCCGCTCCAGCGCCTTCTTCGCCACGTAGATGAACACCGGGCGCGAGAGCGGCTGGTAGGTGCCGTCGCGCACCGTCTGGGGCGAAGGGGCGATCGGCCCGTCGCCGTTGGTGGCGATCCCGTCGTCGATCGGCACCAGCTTCAGCTTGTCCTTGTTCTCGGCGTAGTAGGCGTAGCCGAAGAAGCCCAACGCGAGCTTGTCGTTCGACACGCCCTGTACCACCACGTTGTCGTCTTCGCTCGAGGTGTAGTCGCCGCGGCTCGCGTGCTCTTTCTGGACGATCGCCTCGGTGAAGTAGTCGTAGGTGCCGGAGTCGACGCCGGCGCCGTAGAGGTGCAGCGCTTCGCTCGGGAAGCCCTCGCGCACGTCGCTCCACTTCATCACCTTGCCCTGCGCCTGCGGCTCCCAGATCTTCTTCAGCTCGCCGGTGGTGAGGTGGCTCACCCAGCTGTTCTGCGGGTGGACCATCACCGCCAGGCCGTCGAACGCGATGGGCAGCTCGATGTACTCGACGCCGCCCTTCGCGCACAGCTCGACCTCGGACGGCTTGATGGGGCGAGAGGCGTTCGCGATGTCGACCTCGCCGGCGCACAGCTTCTTGAAGCCGCCGCCGGTGCCCGAGATGCCGACGGTGACCTTCACCGCGCGGTGCTCGCGCTGGAACTCCTCGGCCACCGCCTCGCTGATGGGAAAGACCGTGCTCGAGCCGTCGACCTTGACGAAGCCGCCCATCGACGGCGGCTGACCTTCGGCCCCGCCCTCGGCCGGCTTCTGGTCCTTCTTGCAAGAGAGGAGCGCCGCCGCCGCAAGAAGCCCCACTGCCACCGATCGATGCATGCCCCACCTCGTTGATCGCGGGTTGATCCGCTGCGCTTCAGACCGCGCGATACTGGATGCGTCGGGGGCTGGCAACTCAGTCACAGGGATGTCACAGAGAGTTTGCAGAGAGTTCGAGGGGCGGTGAATTGCGGGGACAGTCCCCCCGCTAGTCGAAGGTGCTGAAGTGGATGTGGTGGTGGTGGAACTGCCAGCCGCCCGAGGCGCCGAAGCCGAGCTGCTCGGTCAGCCGGCGGTACTGGGTGACGCCGATCTCCCTCGACTGGTAGAGCCGCAGCGCCTCGGCGCGGATCGCCGGCGCCAGCGTCTGGTCGACGCCGGTCACGCGGTACCACGGCGACTCGGCGAGCTTCGCCATGAACCAGACCTGGCGCTTGAAGTCGACGATGTTCGCGTTGGTGGTGCAGAAGTAGCCGTCGTTGTGCTTGCCCTTGTCGCCGTTGCCGTTTCGGTCGGAGCCGTCGCCGCAGATGATCTGGTAGTCGGAGCGGCCGTCGGTCTGGAAGTAGGCGACGTCGATGTCGCGCCCTTGCGTGTGCGTGGTGGTCGGGTGGCGCGGTGAGCCCACGTCGGTGCCGGGCGTCTTGCCGTCGGCCTGGCAGATGTCGGCCATCGCCACCGGGTCGGGCGTGCCGAAGGGGAACTTCTTCTTCGTCTCGGCCGCGGCGTATTTGGCCAGCCCGAG
>CAZEDU010000049.1:29382-34105 GCA_964511185.1 uncultured Myxococcaceae bacterium
CGAGCAGGCGGCGCCGCCCCCACCGGTAGCTCGGCGCGGCGTCGAGGAAGTAGCCGTCGCTCTGCGCCTGCGCGCTGCTCCAGCTGGTGCCGCCGGTGAGCTGCAGCATGTCGTTGCAGCCCGTGAAGCAGTCGCGGTGGGTCACGCCCGGGCTGACCTTCACCTCCAAGTCGTAGAGGTTGGTGGCGCCGTTGAAGCCGAGCACGATGAGGTAGACCGTGGTGGCCTTGGCGAACGGCTCGTTGAGGATCTCCTCCTCGTCGAAGCTGCGGTTGTACGAGCCGACCTGGGTGAGGATCTGCCCTTGGGCGTTGACGCTGCCGTCCGAGAGGTACAGGTCCAGATCGCCGATGGCGTGCTGAAAGCGAATCGACGCGGTGAGCACGTGCCCGGCCGGCACGTCGACCCGGTAGAAGTCGACGTCGTTGCTGCACAAGCCGATGGCCTTGTAGACGCCGTTGGTGAGCTTGGGCGCGTCGGCGCGCGCGTCGTTCGGCTCGAACACGAAGCAAGGCTTGACCCCGCCGTCGCTTGGGCTGCCGGCGTCCGGAGGCGGCTGCGTGCCGCCGTCGCGCGGGGAGGTGCCCGCGTCGGCTTGTGCCGGCGGCTCGGGCGCGTCTTCGCTCGGGGAGGTGCGCTGGCTCGGCCGCTCGTCGACGGGCAGCGGCGGCGCGTCGCGGCCCGTCTCCGGGTGCGCGTGCGTGGCGTCCTGAGGGCCTTGGCTCGGCGGGGGCTCGCAGGCGAGGACGACCAGCGCGCAGAGCACCGGCGCGGTCGCGAAGGCGAAGGCTCGTTTCATCGTCGGCACCTCGAAAGAGGTGCCGGCCTACACCAACTCGAAGCCGTCTGCCTACCGCCCGGAGGCCGCTTTCAGCGGGTGAGCGACTGCATCGCCCTGCGCACGCTGATCTGCGCCAGCGTCAGCTTGAGGGCCACGAAGTCGACCGGCTTGTAGACGACGCCCACGCCGCCCGCCGCCGTCAGCTCCGCGCGAGAGAAGCGGGCCTGGTAGGCGGTGACGAAGAGGATCGGCACGTCGATGGGCGGGCAGTTGCGCGCGTAGGTCGGCAGCCCGTCAGGCGGGAGCGTGCCCTTGAACAGCTTGGTGAGCTTGATGCCGTCGAGCTGCGAGCCCGAGAGCTGGATGTCCATCAAGATCGCCGCGAGCTCGGGCGCGTGCATGCAGGCGAAGAGCACCGCCTCGCGGTCGTTGACCGCGCGCTTGAGGCGGTAGGTCTGGCGCAAGCGCAGCTCGGCGACCTCCCAGTTGGCGTCTTCGTCTTCGACGTAGAGGACGAGCGGGAGCGGTTTCGAAGGTGCGAGGTTCGGAGGAGAGGGCTCGAGGGCTTTCATTGGAGTGGGCGAAGTCTGCCACGCTTGAGGCCGACATGTCGGGGCGCTAAACGAGGACGCTGAGCGCTTTGCGGTAGTACTGAATGCGGGAAGACAAGCCGTTGTACCCGCCGTTCACCAGCTTCGACACCCTGGTGATGTCGCCCCGGTCCGCCGCGCTGTTGATGTTTCGCTTCGTCCAGTACCACGCCGCGATGCGGAAGCCGATCTTCGGGCTCGCCGCGAGCGTCGGGTTCCGCTCGAGCGGCAGCCCCAAGGCTTTGCCCGCCGCCCGGTAGTTCGCGCGGCCGGTCAGCTGAATCGGGCCGCGGCCTTTGTAGCGGCGCCCGTCGCCCCGGTAGTAGTTGCCCAGATCGCGGCGACCTTCGTACGCCGCGCCGCTCGCGATCTCTTCCATGTACTTGAGCTGACCGCTCTCGTGCGCGAGCTGCGACAGGAACGCCGCCTTGCGCCGCCGGGTGGTGATGTTCCCTTCGGCCATCGCGCGGGTGAGCATCGGCGCGTAGAGCTTCGCCTTCGCGAGCGGCAGGCGCGGCATCACCGCCCGGAGCTGCGCGGGCGAGATGAACGCCTTCGCCTGCTTGCGCATCAACCCCAGCTGCTTGGCGTCGATGCGCCCGTTCTTGCCGGTGCCTGGGTTTTGATTTTCGAAGCGGCGCGAGGCCGCCAGCGTGTTGCGGTCGAACACCCCGTCGACGCGGCCCGGGCGGTAGCCCAGCTTGTGAAGAAGCTTCTCGGCTTCGAGAAACATCTTCGACTTCGTCCCCAAGATCCCGGCCATCGAAAAACTCCTCGTCGCGAGCGCCAGACGTTGCGAATGAATTGTCTCCCCGTCGCACAAACTGTTGCGTTCCTCGACGAACGACGCTCCGGTGTGTCCGAAGTCGAGACAGCCACTTTCCGATAGGTGCCGATTTTTGTTCGGGCGGTCGCGCGGTGCGTTGCGAGCGTTGGGGTTTTTTCTTACGAGTCGGCCATGCTCGGCAGCTACCTCGCTCGACTCATCGTCACGTCCGCCGGCTCGGCGCTGCGCGGCCGGGCGCACCCGCTCGACGAGACGCGGATGCGGCTGTTCATCTGGCCGACCGACGTCGACATCTACGGGCACATGAACAACGGCCGCTACCTGACGCTGATGGATCAGGGCCGCTTCGACTACACGCTGCGGACCGGCCTGGGGCGGATGATGTTCCAGCGGCGCTGGGTGCCGAAGCTGGGGGCGGCGAGCATCCGCTTCAAGCGGGAGCTGAGGCCGTTCCAGCGGTGCGAGCTGGTGACGCGCATCGTGTACTGGGACAGCAAGTGGTTCTATTTCGAGCAGCGGTTCGAGAGCGCCGAGGGCGTGCACTCGACCGCGTACGTGAAGGGCGTGTTGAAGAAGGGCCGGCAGACCATTCCGCCCGACGAGCTGTTTCGGTCGTTGGGGGTGGAAGCGGCGGCGCCGCCGATGCCGCCCGAGCTGCAGAGCCTCGCCGCGCCGTGAAGCGACTCGTGCTCGTGTGGTCGGCGTGCGCCGCCGTCGCGTGCGTGCCCAAGTCGGCCGCGGTGCGGACGAGCGCGCCTCCGTTGACCGCGGAGGAGGCGGTCGCGCTGGTGCCGGAGAAGGTGCCCGAGCGCGCCGCGTGGGCGGCCGACGTCGTGCGCGCGCTCGAAGGGCACCGGCTGCCGGGCGACGCGCCGGCGGTCTGCGCGGTGATGGCGGTCATCGAGCAGGAGTCCGGGTTCGATGCGGACCCCGCGGTGCCCGGGCTGCCCAAGATGGTGCTGGCGCGGCTGGCCGAGAAGGTGGAGAAGCTGGGGCCCTTGGGGGGTCCCGCGCTCAAGGCGCTGCTCGACCAGCGCGCGCCGGGGACCACGCGGTCGTTCGAGGAGCGGATCCCCCTGCTCAAGACCGAGCGCGACGTCGATCGCTGGTTTCGAGAGCTGCTCGCGTATTACCGGGGCCAACACCCCGCGACGCTCTTCGCCGCGGACGTCGTGTCCGAGCTGTTGAGCGCGAAGGGGTTGGACGCGCTGAACCCGGTGACGACCGCCGGCTCGATGCAGGTGAGCGTGCGGTTCGCGGAGCGGGTGGCGAAGGAGCGCGGGTTCCCCGTGGAGAACGTGCGCGAGCAGCTCTACACGCGGGAAGGCGGCGTCTACTACGGCGCGCTTCGGCTGCTCGGCTATCCGGCCAACTACGAAGATCCGGTGTACCGCTTCGCCGACTACAACGCGGGCGTGTATGCGTCGCGGAACGCGAGCCTGCAGGCGCAGCTGACGGAGCTGACCGGGCGGCCGCTCGCGACCGATGGAGATTTTCTGGCGTACGACGCCCGCGCCGAGCCGCTCGACGTCGACACCCAGAGCTTGCGGGCGACGCTCGCGTTTCGGGAGCGGTACGCGCCGCAGCTGACCGAAGGGCGGATCCGCAAGGACCTGCTGCGGGAGAAGGAGCTCGCGTTCGAGCAGACCGAGACGTACCGGGCGATCCGAAGGGCGTACGTGGAGAAGAAGAAGGTGGCCGCGCCGTACGCGCAGATTCCAGCGGTCACGCTCCAGAGCCCGAAGCTGACGCGGGAGCGGACGACGGGCTGGTTCGCGCGGTCGGTGGAGCAGAGGTATCGAAGGTGCCTGGAGCGCGCGGCGGCGGCGCGGCTGTTGCGCTGAAGCCAGGGATCGGAATCGAGAGAGGCGAGCCCGGAGGGAAGCAGTTGGGCCAGCGCGTGTCTCGCCTTGCCAGGACCGAACAGCAGCGCGGGCCGGTGCGGGGAATTGGACCCCCTTTTGCCGACGGGCGTGAACACACCCGACCGCATCAACCGCCGACGGAAGACGTCGCGATCGACGATGAGCCCGGAGAGCTCGGCGGCCATCTCCTGCAGCTCATGCAACGTCCGGCCGTCGCCGACCATGCAGGCCATGAGCGGAAAGAGCGGGAGGTTCCCGACGACCTGCAACACGGACTCGGCCATCGACCTCTCGCGTCCCGACAGCCGAACCAACGCGTCGCGGACCGGCTCGACACGCGCACGCCCGAGCACCCCGAGCCGGTCTTCCATCACGCGAAGGAAGAGGAAGGAGAGCTCAGTGCCGCAGCTCCGGACGCCCGTCAGCCAACAGCACGGATCCGTCCCGCCCAAGTGCCGTTCCTGAACGCGCGCGATGGCTGCTTGCGGCGTCTCCCCGAACTGAACGACGTCTCCTGGCAGGGACAGCCGCTCCGACTCCGACGCAGACGACGTGAGCACCAGCGCCATCTCGGGCGGCCCGTGCAACGCCACGAGCCGCACCCGCACCTCCCCAACCCCCCCCCCCCCCCCCCCCCCCCCCCCCCCCCCCACCCACACCCCCCCCCCCCCCCCCCCCCCCCCCCCCCCCCCCCCCACCC
>CAZEDU010000050.1:0-8153 GCA_964511185.1 uncultured Myxococcaceae bacterium
GAGCCGAGGCACCGAGCCGCGCACCCGCTTGAAGTCAGCGGCCCCCGAGCTGCGGTGGAGCACCAGCCCCCGCTGATGCGCGACTTTCGCGAGCAGCGCGCACAGCATCCGGTACAGCCCGGCGGTGGGCGGCAGCGCGAGGTCGTAGCCGAGCATGGGCGTGGTCATCACCCGGCCGTTCGCCACGAAGCCCACCATGCCGTCGATCCGGCCGTCCTTCCGCAGCACGGCCAGCTCGAGCCAGCCGGCGCGCGCGCCTTGCTGCAACAGCCGCGCGGTGAAGGCGGGGTTCAGGGGCGAGTACTTCTCGAGGTACAGCGCGCGGTAGAGCGCCTCCAGCCGCGCGGCCTCCGCGTCGTCCGGCACGAAGGGGTGCACGACGTCGTAGCCGCTGCCGTGGAGCAGCCTCAAGTCGCGCCGGAGCTGCTTGTTCTGCAGCGCGTCCGCCGCCTCGGCGTGAAACAGGTGCACGCGGCGACTGACGACGCGCCGCAGCCCGAGCGCGTCCAGGTGTCGCCCCACGTCGTCCAAGTCGCAGATCGACCGGAAGACGATCGCGTGCGTGGGGAGCTCGTGGCGCAGGAGCCGAACGACCTCCGCGAGCTGCGCCGCCGAGAGGGCCGGGTAGAGGTTGGTGGACAAGAGCCAGTTGTTCACCTGCGCGACGCGGTTCAGCCCGGCCCGCCGCAGCAGCGCGCCGACGCCGTCGAGCAGCGACGAGAACACGAGCCGGAGCGCGCGGCTCGGCACCAGCCACAGCTCCTCCTTCGCGTAGCGGACGTAGTGGGTGAACGGCGAAGCGACGTAGGCGTTGTCGTACTCGGCGTCGTTGATGGTGACGGGGAGCAGCACGTCGTCCACCTCGACGACCCGGAGCTGCGTTTGGACGTTGGCGACCAGCGCGGACGGCGCGTTCTCCGCGAAGAGCGCGAGGAAGGCGCGAACCGGCTGACCGCCCGCCGTCGTTTCCAGGGCCTCTCGCGGGGTGAGCAGCCGCGCCATCACACCGCCTCGAGCGCGAGCGGCGCTTCGCCGTGGCAAGGCATGACGATGATGTCGGGCCGCTCGCGGTGCAGCGCGTGGATCCGCCCGAGCGTGTCGACGTATTGCCTCCAATTGGCGTGCACCAACGCGGTGGCGCAAGAGGGCAGGGCGAGGTCCTGGTACGAGCGATCGCGCCAACACGCGTCGGCCGCGAGCAGCACCGTCCGCGTGGTCGCGCCCGCCGCCGCGCGCACGAAGAGCCCCCACTGCCCGATGGTGTGGCCCGGGAGCGGCACGGCGAAGATCGATCCGTCCCCCGCCAGGTCGTAGCCCTCCCGGAAGCTCGCGAACCCTTGCGGGTGCACCGCGCGATCCGTCGCCGAGAGCGGTCGCGAGCGGCGCTCGAAGTCGTCGGGCAACAGCCCCGCCAGAAAGCCGGCCCGGAGCGCGTCGAGGCCGGTCTTGCCTTTCAGCGAGGCGTAGGCGTCGCGCTCGTACCAGAACGCCGCGCGGGGGAAGTCGCGGAGCCCGCCGATGTGATCGGCGTGGAAGTGCGAGATGACGACGTGGTCGATGTCGTCCGGCGCGATGCCGCGCGACTGGAGGACCGCCGCCGCGGTGGTGCGCTCGTCGACCGTGACCGGGGTCATCCACGCGTACACCCGGTTGGGGAAGGAGCGCGTCAGCTCGTGAAAGCGCGGCGTGTACCCGGTGTCGAAGAGAAAGCGGCCCCGCGTCGGGTGCTCCAGCAGCGCGACCCGGGCCGGAAAGACGACCGGCCTCCACGCCCCGCCGCGCACCGCCACCCGCTCGATGTGGTGGCAGTAGCCCGCCTCGAACAGGGTCAGCCGGACGGCGGTCACGCGCGCGGCTCCTGCTTCCACCACGCGGCGAAGCGCTCGAGCCCTTCGGCGATGGAGACCTTCGGCGCGTAGCCGAGCTCGTCGCGGGCGGCGTCGATGTTCAGCGTCCGGCTCTTGCCCAAGACGCCGACCGCGTAGCGGGTGAGCACCGGCTCGCGCCCGCCGCGAAAGACCGAGAGCGCCTCCGAGACGCGCGCCGCCCCCATCGCGACGCGGTACGGCAGCGCCCGCCGCCGGAGCGGCTCGCCGACCTTCTCGAAGACCAGCTCGAGCAGCGCACCGACCGCCATCGGCTCGCCGTTGGTGATGTTGTAGGCCTTGCCGAGCGAAGACGGAGGGCTCGCCGCCGCGAGCAAAACCGCGTCGACCACGTTGTCGACGTACGTCACGTCGATCATCGCGCGGCCCCCGTCGATGAGCGGCACGCCGGTCTTTCGGTTGGCGCGGATCAACCGCGGGAAGAGCGCGGTGTCGCCCGGGCCGAAGATGCCCTGCGGCCGAAGGATGATCGCGCTCAGCCCCGCGCCGTACGAAGAGAGGACCTCTTTCTCGGCGGCGAGCTTGGTGGCCGCGTACGCGTTGATCGGCTTCTCCGGCAGCGGCGCGTCTTCGCGGATGTCGAGCCGATCGCGCAGCTCGAAGTAGATGCTCGGGGTCGAGACGTGCACGAACCGCTTCACGCCGCAGGCGCGCGCGCCGCCGAGCAGGTGCCGCGTGCCGAGCACGTTGGCGCGGAAGAAGTCCGCCTCGGGGCCCCAGGGGCTCGAGAGCGCCGCACAGTGGAAGACGACGTCCTGCTGCGCGCAGAGCGACGCGGCGGCGTGTGGATCGGCGAGGTCGGCGGGGACGAAGCGAAGCCCGCCGTCGGCGAGCGCGCGGCCGACGCGCTCGTTGCGCCCGGTGGCGGTGACCGTGTGCCCCCGCCCGGCGAGCGCCTCGGCCAGCCGCCGGCCCAGAAAGCCCGTCGCTCCAGTGACCAGGGCCCTCATGGCTCGCCGTTCCATTCGATGTCCCACGTCGACGCCGCCAGCAGCGAGATGTCGTGCGCGCGGCTCAGCCGCCAGAAGCCGAAGAGCCCGACGAACTGGTACAGGAACGGCCGCCAGTCGTTCCAGCGGAAGACGACGTCGCGTCCGTCCCAGAACGTGCGCAAGAGCGCGCGCAGCCGCCCGACGGAGCGCACGGCGCCGGGCCCGTACAGCGCGAGCGCGGCGGCGACCATGCGGGGGCGCGTGCTCTTCGGCTCAACGAAGGTCCCCGGCGCCAAGAAGGCGCGATCGAGCCGATCCTCCGGCTCGAACAAGTGCGCGCCGCTCGTCGCGCGGGGGTTGCACTCGAGCGCGAGCACCTCGCCGTCGCGCTCGATGAAGTCGAAGGCGATTTGCCCGGTGAAGCGGAGCGCGGCGACCAGCGCCTCGACCCAGCGGCGCGCCGGCGCATGGTCGATCGCCGCGAAGCTGATGCCCGCCCCTTTCCCCGCGCGGAAGTCGGGCAGGTACGCCGCGTGCGCGGTGAGCGCTCCGGCGCGGGCGACGCTGTACGTGCACAGCTCGCGGCCGGCGACCCGCTCTTGCGCGATCCACGGCGCTCGGGAAGTGGGGTGGATGCCGAGCGCCGGGAGCGACGGGGGCCGCCCGTTGGGAAACAGATGCGCGCGCGCGGCGAAGCGCGAGAACACCGGCTTGAGCACCAGCCCCGGCCAGTCGGAAGGGATGCGCGCGCCATCCGCTTCGCTCTCGAGCCGCACCGAGCGCGGCACCGGCAACCCGAGCTCGACCGCGAGCTGATTGAAGCGCCACTTGTCGTGCAGCTGGGCGAGCTTGGGCGGCTCGTCGACGAAGACCTCGCAGCGCTTGGGCAGCAGGTCCTTCACGCGGGAGACGAAGAAGACCTCTTCGCAGGTGGGGATCAACAGCTCGACGCCTTCCTCCGCGGCGATGCGCGCCAGCGCCTGCCCGAACGCGTCGGTCTTCTGGTTCGGCGGTGGCAAGAGGAAGCTCTTGGCCACCGCGCGCGACACGCGACAGAGCTGCTGCTCGAAGCTGTCGGCGACCAGGACGCGGTGGCCCACGGCCTGAAACTGCCGCGCTAACTCCAGCGCCACCGGAGCGCGTCCGCCCGTGATGAGCACCGTCGCCATGCGCGTCTAATACTTCAGAATGAGCCCGCCGAAGGACAGCCCCGCGCCGGTCCCGAGCAGGAGCACCTCGTCCCCGCGCGCGACGCGCTGGTCGCGGATGGCCTCGTAGAGCGTGGCGGGAATCGAAGCGGCGATGCAGTTGCCCAGCCGGTCGAGCGTCACCGCCACCTGCGCGTCGGGGTAGTTGAACCGCTTGAGCGCGCTCAGGCCCAAACGGCTGGGCTGGTGCGGGACGACCAGCTTGATCGAGCCCAGGCCCTTCGACAGCCCAGGCCGCAGCCGCTCGAGGAAGCCTTCGACGCGCTCCATGGTGAAGACGAAGATCTTCCGGCCTTCCATCACGAACAGGTTGTCCTCGGGGCGCGTGTCCGGATCGTTCGGTGGCTTGAGGCTCCCACCGCCCAGCACGCGGGTGAGCTGAGCGCCGTCGCCGTACGTCTCCAGCCGCGCGGTCAGCACGCCGCTCTCGCTGTCGTCGGGGACCGCGCGGACCACGGCCGCCGCCGCCGCGTCACCGAACAGCGCCGCGACCTCGGGGATCTTCAGGTTGATGCCGTGCGACGACAGCTCGGACGTCACGATGAGAATCGTCCGGTAGCGGCCCGAGGCGATGAGCGCGTTCGCCATGTCGAGCGCGACCAGGAAGCTCAGGCACGTCGCCTGAATCGTGAAGCAGGGGATGCCCGACTGCCCGAAGCCGAGCGCCTGCTGGATGAACGGCGAGGTCTCGGGGATCGCCTGCTGCGTGCTCGCCGAGGCGTTGATGATGAGGTCGATGTCGCCGACGGTGACCCGCGCGTCCTGCATCGCCTCGCGCGCGGCCTCGGCGCCCATGAAGGCGTTGCCTTCGCTCTTGTCGGCCCAGCGCCGCTCGCGCACGCCGCTGCCGGACTCCACCGACCCGGCCGGGAAACCGCACAGCTGCTCGAGCTCGGTGCTCGTCACCACCCGCTTCGGCAAGTAGCGGCCGATGCCGGCAATCTGAAGGCGAGGCATCCGCGAATGCTAGCAAGCCGACGGTGGCACCTGCCCTTCGGGGCGTGTCCACTGTCGTGCTGAGACTACGGGTTTCAATAAAAACAGGTGGTTAGCTTCGGATTCGCGCCAGCACCGAGTGCAGCCCAAAGTCGAGGCCATGCTTAACGGTCGCCAACGCCAGGGCCGGCATGATCGCCGCGAGCCCGATGCCGCCGAGCGGGCCCACGTCTTCGTACGCGCGCCAGAGGTCTTTGATCCGCGTCCAGTTCGCCTGGGCGCTCGCCGCGCGGTCGATGCTTCCGTCGCTGCGCACGACGAGCTGCTGGTCGATCACGGCCTGGGCGCGAACCTTCGACGTCGAGCCTTGGACGAACGTCTTGTCCGCCTGTGCTTTCGCGAGGTTCTGCGGGGCGATCGGGTTGAGCGTGTGGCGCGTGGCGCCGTAGGCATTCGACGCGCGAATGGCTGAGAGGCCAGGACGGACGGTAGGGAGCGGGCGAACCATGCCTGGTTATCGGGCCGTGGCCAGCGCTCGTTGCTTTCCAACCGTCTGTTATCTGGAGAGGACGCCTTCCGTCGGCGGTGAAATCAGGGCCTTGGCGCGAGGAGCGCGTTGAGCTGGGCGATGCGCGCGCCCGGATCCCCGAACTTGGCCGCGTAATCGCGCTGGCTGAGGCGGATGACCTCGTGCGCCTCGGTGCGGTCGTACCGCTCGGCGAGCTCGATGCGCCGGGCCGAGCTCCCGGGCAGCTGTTTGTAGGTCAAGAAGTAGTGCTCGAGCCGCTCGACCAGCGGGGGCTCGAGCGCGGCGAGCTCGTTCACCTTGCCGAACGCGAGATCGTCCTGCAGCACCGCGATGATCTTGTCGTCGGCTTCGTTTCCGTCGACCAGGCGAAAGCCGCCGATCGGCACCACCGGCGCGAGGAAGCTGCCCGCCGGCACCGTCTTCTCGGTGAGCACGCAGACGTCGAGCGGATCTCCGTCGCCCCGAATGCCGGAGCGGCCGGTGCGTGCGGCGCAGCGCGCGGCCACTTCGTCACCGCAGTACGTCTGCGGGACGAAGCCATAGAGCGAAGGCGGCAGGCTCGAGTAGCGCTGCGGCCGGTCGATGAGCAGGTGCCCCGAGGGCTTGTCGAGCTCGTACTTGATCGCGTTCAGCGGGACGATCTCCACGAACGCGACGACGGTGCGCGGCGCGTCGGGGCCGGGCGAGACGCCGTGCCACGGGTGGGCCTGAAACATCAGCTGAAAGAGCTCGAAAGGGGTCGGCATGGCCATATCTTGTAGCGCGATGAAGGCCATCGTTCTCGTTCGACATGGGGCGCCCGAGCACGCCTTTGAGCTACGCGACATTCCGGCGCCGCCGCTGGGGCCGCACGACGTGCGCATCGCGGTGGAGGTGAGCGGGCTCAACTTCGCCGACGTGCTCGCGCGCATCGGGATGTACGGGGAAGCGCCGCCTCTGCCTTCGGTGCTCGGGTACGAGGTCGTCGGCCGCATCGTCGAGCGCGGCGCGCAGGTCGAAGGGTGGGCGGAGGGACAACGCGTGCTCGCGCTCACCCGGTTCGGCGGCTACGCGTCCGAGGTCGTGACGCCGGCGCGCGGCTGCGTCGCGGTCCCGGACGGCATCGCGCCCGCCGCCGCGACCGCGCTCGGCACCCAAGCGGTCACCGCGTACTACGCCGCCGAAGAGCTGGTTCGCTTGCACCCGGGCGACGTGGTGCTCGTCGAGTCCGCCGCGGGCGGGCTGGGCACCGTCCTCGTGCAGCTCGCCAAGCGCCGGGGCTGCCGCGTGATCGGCACCGTCAGCGCGAAGGAGAAGCTCGATCACCTGAAGGCGTACGCCGTCGACGTCCCGCTCGTGTCGACCGAGCCGGGGTTGGAGGAGCGCATCCGGGAGGCGGCGCCCCGAGGGCTCGACGTGGCCTTCACCAGCAGCGGCGGCCGCTGGTTCTCGACGTACCGGCGGCTGCTCGGGCCCGGCGGCCGGCTCGTCGCCTTCGGCGTCGCGAGCATGGCGGGGCCGTCGAAGAGCGCCTTACGCGCGGCCAAGATGGCGCTCGGCTTCGGGCTCATCCACCCGCTTCAGCTCTTGCTCCGGTCGCAGTCGGTGCTCGCGATCAACCTGCTGCCGCTCTCGGAAGGCAGGCCCGAGGTGCTGGCGCGCTGCCTGCGGGAGGTCATGGCGCTGGCAGAGCGGGGCGAGCTGAAGGCCCATCTGGGCGCGGTGTTCCCGGTCGAGGAAGTGGCCCGAGCGCACGCGCTGCTCTCCTCGCGGCACTCGATCGGCAAAGTCGCCGTGACGTGGGGATGAGTCGTGCGCGCGTCGGCCCCGCCTACCGCTCGATGAACACCGCCACCGCGCGCTCCGCGAGCCGGTAAGGCGCCGTCACCACAGCGTCGTCCGTGGCGTCCTCCCAGGCGTTCTGGACGGCTTCGAATTCAGCGGCGGTGTCGATGACGCGGAACCACTTCTTGCCGGCGGCCGCGTCGGGCAGACGAACGGGCAGCGCGCCGGGGCTCCAATTCATCGCCACGTACAGGCTGGACACCGAGTCGTTGGCCTCGGCGCCGTCGAGCCGGTAGGCGAGGAAGTGGTTGGCCGCGTTGTCCATATACGCGCCGTCGGCCTCAGCGCCGTCGGCGCGGTGCCAAGTGATGTCCTTGAGGCCGTTGCCGTCGTTGTCGAGGCCGCTGCGGTGTTCGGCGGGACGTAAGGCGGGGTGTTGCCGCCGGAATCGAAACAGCCGCTGCGCGAACGTGACGAAGGCCTTGTTCGTCTCGAGCAGCGACCAGTCGAGCCAGTTGCCTTCGGAGTCGAGGTTGTAGGGGTTGTTGTTGCAGCGCTGGGTGCGGAGCATCTCGTCGCCGCCGGTGATCATCGGCACGCCCGCCGAGAGCAGGAGCTTGGCGAGCCCGGTGCGCGCGGCCTGGCGCTGCTCGACCTCGTTTCCGCCGCGGCTCCAGGAGAGGTTGTTGTCGGTGCCTCCGTCGGACGGGCCGAACGGCCAAGGCTGGCCGTTGTTCTTGATGTCGCAGGAGTACAGATCGCGCAGGGTGAAGCCGTCGTGCGCGACGATGAAGTTCACCGACGCTGAAGGCTTGCGCCCGCGCCCCTTGAACACGTGCGCGGAGCCGGCGAGATCGGCCGCGAGCCAGCCGGGCGTGACGGACTCGACGCCCAGCTT
>CAZEDU010000050.1:8163-19978 GCA_964511185.1 uncultured Myxococcaceae bacterium
CGTTCCACTCGGCCCAGCCGTTCGGGAAGTTGCCGAGCTGGTAGGTGCCCCAGCCGATCGCCCACGGCTCGGCGATGTGCTGCGCGTTCGGCAGCTCAGCCACCGCGCGGCGCAGAATGCCGCGCGGATCTTCCCGCTCGTACCGGAAGCAGCCTTTCTCGCAGACGTTCCCGAGCACCGGCGCCAAGTCGTAGCGGAAGCCGTCGACGCCCAGCACCTCGTGCCAGTACCGGAGCGAGCCCACGATCAGGTTGCGGGCGAGCTCGTTCGCGGCGTTGACGTTGCCGCCGATGCCGGTGTGATCGATCGGCCAACGGCCGTCTTCGCTGAGACGACGTCAACGAACACCTTGATGTCGGCCTCGTGGAACGCGCGGACCATCTCGGTGAACTCACGCGTCGGGCCGCCAGGGCTTTGATCGCACGCGTAGCGGCGATCGGGCGCGAAGAAGGCGTAGGTGTTGTAGCCCCAGTAGTTGTCGAACTCCGTGCCGGGGTACACGTCGTTGTTGTCGTTGTTCGTCTCCTGCAGAGGCAGGAACTCCACCGCGGTGACTCCGAGCTGCTGCAGGTATGGAATGCGCGCGATGGCGCCTCGGTACGTGCCGCGGCAGCTCGCGTCTTGCGTCGGGTCGTTCTTGGTGAGCCCGCGCAAGTGCACCTCGTAGATGAGGTCGTCTTTGAACGCGCGGGTCGGCCGCGGTCCGACGTCGTATTGCTCGTCGAGGAGGACGATTCCCTTGGGCGCCACGGGCCCGGAGTCGCGAAGCCGCTGCTCGCCGGCCTCGTAGAACCCCCAGTCCATGTTCACCGGGCTCACCGGGTCATGGGAGAGCTCGCGCGCGTACGGATCGAGGAGCAACTTGTTGGGATTGAAGCGATTGCCCTGGCCGTCCACGTCGGAGACGAAGCCAACCGACGAGCCGGGCAACCAACCCTCTTCGAACGACCAGTTGGGCCCCCACGCGCGCAGCCCGTAATAGATGGTTTCGGTGAGCCCGGCGCGGACCAAGTCGAGCCGCGAGAGGGTGATCTCCCAGAGGTCGCAATCGGAGTGGGGCTCGAGCGCGCGGCGCAACGACACGCTCGGTCCTGTCGGTTCCGCGTAGAGCCACAGCTCGATGCGCGTGGCTCGCGTCGAACGAACACGCACGGTGAGCCCGTGTTGATCGATCGACGCGCCGAGACCTTCGGCGTCGGGATGCCCGCTCGGGTGGGAAGGATCGCCTTCGAGCGAAGGCGCGGGTGACGTCTCGCGTGAGCAACCGATCAGAAGAACGAGAAAGCCGCAAAGAAGCGCGCGCATGGACGACATGGCGACCTCGTCTGTATGGGTGGGGACGCGAACTGTGAGCAAAACGATTCGCCGATTCAACTGACGAAAATGTCACGGGCGCCGCCGCTCCAGCGGTGATCTGAAACGGATCACCGCGGGCGCAAAGACACTTTGCAGTCGATGCGCTGCCGTCACGCGCTCGCCGGACTGTCCACCGCCGGTCGACGACAACTCGAGCGGAGGCTGCGCGACAAATGGAGCGCTGTCACCACTTCGCTGGAGCCCCTTCCGATGCCCGTTGACGCACTGACTTCCCGGTCCCGCACGACCACCCGCCGCGCCACTTCGCTTCCGCCTGCCACGATCGCGAAATATCGCGCCACCTTCGAGCTGCGCGCGAAGCTGCAGAATCAGCTCGATGAGATGACGGCGCAGCTCAAGAAGACCGACTTCGCCGGCAGGTTTGGGCTCGCGCCCGAGCGAAAGGCGATGAACGAGAAGATCAAAAAGCTGCAGCAGCAGATCTATGCGGCCAAGGACGATCGTCTTTATGCCTCTTCGCAGCTCCGAAGGACCGACGCTCGATTCCGCGGGTGGGAGCGTGAGTACGCGCGTCTGCAAAGGGCCCGCGCGATTCTCCCGCCGCTGATCGAGCTCGCGGAGATGGCGAAGAAGGCACAGACGCGAGAGAACATCGAGGGAATCGTCAGCGGCCTCGCCGTTGGAGCTGCGATCGTGGCAGACGAAGCCCTGGTGAGTCAGGGGTATCTCCCGGACATTCCCTCTTCCGGACCAAGAACGGAGTGGCCTCGGAGCAGCCGGCGACAAATCTCAGTGCACGAGATCGACGACTTGGTGAAGGGCATCAAAGAGGTCGATCAGGAAGCGGTCGATGCGCACCGCCATCACAAATTCGGTTCGCTCAAGAAGGATCTCCAGAAAGGTCTGACCCGGGTCGAGGCGAACTTCCGCCTGGTGCGCAAACAACTCCTCGACGCGATGGACGGGTATACCGCGGCGCTCATCCGGTAATGCGGGCTTCAGTGCGCGTGCGCGGCGTTGAGCAGCGGCCGCAGCGCGACCCAGACGCCCAGCGCGATCCAGAGGCCGCCTTGAAGCCAGGGGGGCACGGCCCTGAGCTGGAGCGCGCGCGCCCCGAGCGCCGGCGCCACGAGCCCCGGCGTGGTCGCCGCCCAGAAGGCCGCCATCACGAGCGCCCCGCTCATGGGCGCGCCGGTCGACGCCGCCAGCATCCACGCGGGAATCAACATCCCGCAGGGGAGAATGCCGGTCGCCAGCCCCAGCCCGATGCCTCGCCGCGGAACCATGGCGCTGATCCACGCCATGGCCGGACGCAGCCGGGCGGCCCCGCGCGCCAGCGGCGCGGCGCTCCACCAACCGAGCAGCACGCCGCCGCGCACGATCGCGAAGACCGCGACCAGGCCCATCGCGGTCCACTGCACCGCGTCCACCGGCAGCCGGCACAGCGCGTGTGCCCCGAGCGCGCCCATCAACGCGCCGACCAACGAATACGAGAGCAGCCGGCCCCCCAAGTACCCGCCGAGCGATGACCAGGCGACGGCGCCGCCCCGCGTGGCGCCCGCGACCACGAGCGGGCCGCACATGCCGGCGCAGTGCAGGCTGCCCAAAAAGCCGGTGACGAGGGCGGCGCTCAGCGCGGCGATCATGGCCGCTCCTCTCGGAGGCTTACCTGCTGCGCGAACGCGAGCGTGAGCAGCGAGGAGGTCAACATCGACAAGCCCGCCCAGACGGGGCGCAGGTGCCCGGTGGCCGCCAGCGTGACGAAGACGAGGTTGTAGGCGGTCGACACCGCGAGGCTCGTCTGGATGATCGACATCGCGCGCCGCGCGAGCCGCAGCGTCCACGGCACCAACCGCAGGTCAGGCTTCAGCAGCACGACCTGCGACATCCCGCGGGCCAGGTCGGACCCGCGCTCGACCGCGAAGCTGGGCACCGAGGCGAGCGCCGGCGCGTCGTTCACGCCGTCGCCGACCATCGCGACCTCGTGGGCGACGGCGCGGAGCTTCTCCACTTTCTGTTGCGGCGAGAGCTCGGCTTCGATCTCGACGCCGAGCTCTTCGCCCAGCCGCCGGGCGCCGCGCGCGGTGTCTCCCGTCAACACGCCGAGCGTCAGCCCATCGGCGCGAAGCGCCTCGAGGGCCTCCTTCGCCTCGGCCCGCGTCGCCTCCTCGAGCTCGAAGCGCGCCAGCACGTCTTGCTCCAGCGCCAGGTAGACGCGGCCCTCGGCACCGAGCGAAGCGGGGAGGGGAACGTTCGCGCTCTGCAGGAGGCGGCGCGAGCCCAAGCGAAGGACGCGGCCGTCGGGCAACCGCCCCGTGACGCCCAAGCCGGGCTGCGCGCTCGTCGTCAGCGCCTCGCGCGCGGCGCCGGCCCAGGTGCGCAGCGCGCGGCCGACCGGGTGCGGGTTGTCGCGCTCGAGCGAGGCGACCCAGCGCCGGACGTCGGCCTCGCGCGCGGCGCCTTGCAGCGCCACCTGGGTGACCCGCAGCGCGCCGGTGGTGAGCGTGCCGGTCTTGTCGAACGCGACCCGCTTCACCTTCGACAGCGCCTCGAGCGCGCCCGCGCTTCGAATCAGCACGCCTTCTTCCAGCGCGCGCCTCAAGGCCAACCACAGCGTGAGCGGCGCCACCACGCCATAGGTGCAAGGACACGCCGCCAGCACGACCGCGAGCGACGCGATGACGCCGCGCTCGGGCGACTCTCGGGCGGCCCAGTACGCGAGCGCCCCGAACGCGACCGCCCAGACCACCGGCACCAGGGCGGCGGCGAAGCGATCCGACCAGCGCTGCACCTGCGCGGTGCTCAGCTTGAGCTGCCGCGCGAGCGCGCCGAGCTGCTCGAGCGTCGACTCCCGCGCGCTCCGGAGCGCCACGCACTCCACCGCCGTCGAGATCGGCACCGCGCCCGCTGGAATGGGCTCCCCGGCGCGCACGGTGCGGGGCGACGACTCGCCGGTGAGCACCGAGACGTTCAGCTCGGCTTGAAAGCTGAGCAGCGTCGCGTCCACCGGCACGACCTGGTCGATGGGAACGCGCAGCTGGGTGCCGGGGACGATTTGAGACGGCGCGCGCAGGACGTACTCGCCGCTCGCCGGATCCAGGCACTCGACCTGCTGCGTGGCGCCGCTCAACAGCGGCCCGAGCAGCTTGCTCGCCTTGGCGCGCGCCGACGCCTCCAGCATGCGCCCCAACGTCGAGAGCATCAGCGCCGACGTGGCGCTGTCGAAGTACACGTGCGAGCCGCCGCGCAGGACGGCGTCGAGCGACAGGCCGTACGCGGCGAGCGCCCCCGAGCCGATGAGCAGGTCCATCGTCGGCCGCCCGCGTCGAATGCCGTCGATGGCGCGACGGATCAGCGGCGCGCCGCACAGGAGCACCACCGGCGTCGACAAGAGGGCCGACGCCCAGCGGTACACCACCCGCAGCCTCGCCATCTGCGCGTGGTCGGTCGCCCCGTACACGTCCTCCGCGTACAGAAAGAGCGACAGCATCATCACGAACATCGACAGCACCAGGCACAGCGTCAGCACGCCTTGCAGCCGCGCCTGGCTCTGGTCGGCCTCCCGCGCGATGTCGAACGCGAGCTCGCACCCGAAGCAGCAGTAGCGCTCTCCCGGCGCGACCGGCAACCCGCAGTGCCCGCACGCGCCTCGCACGGCCACCGGCGCTGCCACCTGCCCGGCGGCGCCCGTCGTCAGCTCGAGCGAGGGCGCTCCCATCGCGTCCGCCTACTTCCCCACGTTCATCCAGGCCCGCAGGTCCGGCAGCACGTAGAGCAGGTGGTACGTGGCGTAGGCGATGAGGAGCACCAGCCACGCGCCCACCACGTACAGCGGCACGCGGCGCGCGTCGCCGTACGTCATGCGGGTCGAGCGGTGCTCGCTCTCGGACAGCGGGGGATGCTCCGCGTCCAACTTCGGGTCACTCTCCGCGGCGCTCAAGCTCGGCCTCCATTCGCAGAAGCGAATTCTTCGAGTTCTCCACGTCGTGGAACTTGCCGGTCAGAAAGCTCCACACGAGCAGCGCGAGCCACCCGGCGGCGACCGCGAAGTAGACGGTCACCGGCACGTCGGCGAAGCCCTGCACCTCTTCGCTCGTCAGCGTGAAGAGGAACTCGGCGATCTTGTAGACGAACGCCGTCCCCGCCCCCAACCCGCCCAGGATCATCGACGTCCACAGGATGATCTTCCCGCGCCTGCTCAAAGGGGCGCGATCGGGGAACTGCTGCTCCAGCTCTGCGCTGCTCATGGGGCCGCTCCTTGCTGCGCGAGCGCCTCGGGCGTGGCCCAGCTGCCGAGCCACTGCACGTAGGCGATCATCGCGATGCCTCTCTTGTTGGGCTGCTCGCCGTCGAAGAACCACGGGTAGCGCGGCATCACGGTGGACGGCACCACCGCCGGCGGGTCGTAGAAGTGCGCCACGTGCCAGTCGTTGCCGTGCTTGCCGGCCTCGCGGATCAGGTCGGGGCCCACCCGCCGCGTGCCGAACAGGTGCGGCAGGAACATCTCGTTCATGTACTCGGCCGCCCAGCTCACCTTGCCGAAGCGAATGTCCTCGTTCGACACCGGGCGGATGAACTGCGAGTGGCAGTGCCAGCACGCCTCGGCGATGTACGTGTCCCGCCCGAGCTTCAGCGCCTCGCGGAACGCGGCCGCGTTCGGCTCTCCGTAGTACTTCTTCATCTGCGCGGGGTAGCGCCGCGCGAGATCCAGGAACTCTTCGCTCGGCGCGGTGACGATCTCGTCGAGCTTCTTGTACGGGATCTTCGACAGGTGCCCCAGCGGCAGCACGCCGCTCAAGATCCCGGCGAGCGCGAAGCAGCCCAGGCCCGCGACGAAGAGAATGACCTTCAGCTTTTCCATGGCGTGTCCTTTCCTCGTCAGCCGATGGCGACCTGCGGGGTGGGCGCGGGAACCGGCGGCGCCGCGGTGGCCGGCGCGCGCGCGGTCATCCACATGTTGAACGCTTGGAGCAGCTGTCCGCTGATGATCGCGATCCCCGACACCGTGCGGATGTGCCAGAACGGCATCGAGGCGATGATCGACTGCTCCCAGGGCGCCAGGTTCTGCCAGAGGAAGCCCTGCACCACGCCCGCCACCATCAGGTCGATGAACATCACCAGCACGCCGACGGTCGACAGCCACCAGTTCCAGTGGTTGAGCTTGGCGCTCCACCACGCGCGGCCGGTCACCTTGGGCCACACGTAGACGATGGCGCCCAGGATCCACGACGAGAACACGCCGAACATCACCAGGTGCGCGTGGCCGACCACCCAGTCGCTGAAGTGAATGACCTTCTGCACCGTGAGCGTGGTCTGAAACGCGCACTGCAGGCAGGTGAGGAAGTACATCACCATGCCCGAGTAGAACCAGCGGATGGACAGGTCGGTGCGCAGCGCGTCGCCGCGGCCCTTGAGCGTCATGAAGAAGTTCACGATGACCGTGAACACGACGATCTCGACCGCGATGGTCGACATCACCGCGCCGTACTGCGCGTACATGGGGATCGGGCTCCAGAAGAAGTGGTGCACGCCGTTCAACGGGTAGAAGAAGGCGAGCCCCCAGAAGCCGACGAGCGAGAGCGTGTGGCTCCACACCGGCTTCTTCAGAAGCACCGGCACGAAGTAGTACATCATTCCCCAGCCGAGCGGCGTCACCGTCAGCCCCACCAGGTCGTGAATGAACAGGCCGGTCACCGCCGCGCCGCCCGCGCCGGGCACGAAGTACTGCGGCACGAAGTTGCCCATCGCGTAGGTGAGCGGCAGCCACACCAACATCGCGGAGAAGTACCAGAGCGTCACGTAGAGCGGCTTGCTGCGCGCCTTGACGATCGGCGCGGCGATGTTCAGCGCGAGCAGCCCGGCGCCCACCAGCACCAGGGGATCGACGAACGTCGGCGTCTCTCCCCACTCGATCGCCTGCGCGTGGCCGAACAGGATGCCGCCCGCGGCCAAGCCGACGATCAGCTGCCACGCCCAGAAGATGAGCCACGACAGCTTCACGTCGAGCACGCGGAAGCCGGTGATGCGCGGGACGATCCAATAGAGGAACGCGATGAAGCAGTTCATCAGGAAGCCGTAGGCGACCCCGTTCGTGTGGATCATCCGCACGCGCCCGGGCGAGAGCAGCTCCACGCCGGGGAACGGGTAGAGGCGGCTGAACTGCAGGGCGTAGAAGAGCCCGGCGAACAGCGCGACGAAGAAGAAGACGAAGCCGGCGATGAGGTGCGCCTTGACGAGCTGCCGGTTCACCAGGGGCAGCTCGCTCGAGCTCGGAGAGGCGGCGAGGGTGGCGGTCGCGGTGGTCATGTCGTGGTCCTCGTGGTTACGGCGCCGCCGCGGGAGCCGCGGCGGTGGAAGGGTCGGCCGAAGGGCTGAGCGGGAGCAGCGCGGCCCTCAGCTCTTGCGCGCGCGGCGTGCCGCGAATGTTGACCAGCGACTCGACGTAGTAGGCCAAGCCCCACAGCTGCTCCGGCGTCAGGCCCGACCCCCACGACGGCATCGCGGTGCCGCCGACGCCAGTGGCGATGACCTGCAGCAGGTCTTCGCGCCGCGTGCCGAACTTGACCCGCTGGGTGAGGAAGTTGGGGGGAAGGATGTTCGTCCCCCACTCGCTCTCTTTCTCCACCGAGTCGTAGAGCCCTGGGCGGAACTGGCCGTCGGACGGAATCTCGAAGCTCTTCAAGTGCTCGACGATCTGCTCCGGCGTCACGTACGCGGGGTGGCAGGTGAAGCACGAGGCGAGCCCGTGGTAGACGCGCTCGCCCTCCTTGACGCCGTCGGCGGGGTTGTCGCGCCACGGGTCCTCGGGGAGCGCGACCACCGCGGCCGGCGCCTCGGCGTCGCCCGTGTAGAAGCGCCGCACGTACGCGATGAGCGGCGACAGCTCCTCGGGCGGCAGCAGGTGGAACGCGGGCATCGCGGTGCCGGCCAGCCCGCCGCGGATCACCCGCGCGAAGTCGACGTCGTGCGGCGTCGAGCCGGCCGCCACCGACGCGAACTTGAGCCGCCCGACGCGGAAGTCGCGCGGCTTGGGGTCCAGGAACTTCGCCGAAGGGCCATTGCCGTCGCCTTGCTCGCCGTGACAGCCGACACAGTAGGTCGCGTACACATGTCGGCCTTGGCGCAAGGTGTTCTCGGCCTTGTCGTGGCTTCCCCAACCCAGCTTGTCGGGTCCCCAATCATCGGCGGCGCAGCCGGACAGCAGCAGCGCCGCGCTCGCGAGCACGGGTCGGATCATGGTGTGGGGGTCTCCGGTATCAACGCGGTCATCTGCTCTTCCTCGGCGAGCGTCAGCGTCAGCTCGGTGGTGTCGTCCTTCGTCACGTGCGTCTGAACCTGGCCGGACAGGCGGGTGCCTCCGTCGACCGCGAGCGCCCGAACGCGCGCCGCGCCCACCGGAACGCCTTCGAGCCTGAACCGCCCATCGGCCTCGACCGCCGCGACGTACGGGTGGTCCACCACCAGCAGCCAACCGCGCTCGGTCGCGTGGTGCGCGCAGCGCATGGCGTACAGCCCCGGGCGGGGCAGCGAGACGGCGCGCGCCTCGGGGGTGCTCGGCGCCGGCCAGCTCACCGCCGGCCGACCCGACAGCGACAGCGTGACAGTGTGCAGCGCGCTGTCCTGGTTGAAGAGGCTCAAGCTGTCGCTCTTGCGCGCGACGACCACCGGCTCGACGTACCGGTTGCTGGCGATCGCCAGCTGCACCTGGCGCGGCGCGGTGAGGGCGCGGCCCGAGGCGGGGCCCTCGAGAAAGACCCACGCGCCGCGCGGTGGGGTTCCCTCTTGCGCGACGCGGCCTGCCAGGGCGCCGCTCTCGAACGCCGCGGCCGCCGCGCGGTAGCCCGTCACCGCAGAGCGCGTGGGGTCGCGCGGTGCGTGCTGCTTGGGTCGCAGCGCGATGGCGGTCCCAGACGCAAAGCCTTCGTAGAGAAGGGCGGTGATGATCATCTTCAGTGCCCACGTACCGCCGGTGCTGGTGAGCAGGTGGCCCCACGACCAGCGCCGCTCCAGCCCCAGCAGCGCGGCGGCCAGCGGCAGCACGGCCAAGTACGACACCGCGAAGCGCGCGACGTGCGAGGCGTGCGGCGCCGCCGACCAGAACGGGCCTCCCCAAAACAAGAAGAGCGCCACCGACACGGTGAGCACCGCGAGGAACGACCACCCGCTGAGCCCGATGCCTGGCAGTGGCCGACGAAGTCCGTTCACGAGCGGCAGCCCAATGCAAAGTGAATTCCTGAACGCTTTCCCGGGCCGGCCGGTCGCGCGCCTGCACAAGTTGCGCAAAGCGAGCGCTGACGCCGGCCAGCCGCGAAAAAAACGCACGCCCTTAGGCGCGGCGTCCGGCTTCGGCGATGTCGCGCAGCTCGTCCCGGAAACGGCGGACCTGCTTCACCAGGTCGACCATGGCCTCGCGGGTGGCTTCAGGGGCGGTCTTCACCCACCGCTCCAGCTCGTGCACGCGGGGCTCGAGCAGCCTCCAGCGATCCTTCAGATCCATGTTGGCCAGGTGCAGGTGCACGCGCACCTCGTCGCGCAGCGTGGCGAGCTGTCGCTGAATCTCTTCGAGCTGTCGCTCCAGGGGATCTGGTGTCTTTTGTCGAGTACCCATGTCGGTCTCCTCTCGAGACCTCACTGGTACAACGCACGTGCCAACGCGCTCTTTCGAAGAGATCGCGCGCGTCACGGCGCAAAAGGGACGCCGGGCTGGGGAGCGGGGCGGGCGCCGCGCAGAGTCTGCGGAGGCGGTTACGCGGCCTTCTCGACGGGCGCTTCCACCGCCTGATCGTGGTCCGGCCGAACGACGCGGCTAAACAGGGTCAGCTTGCGGTCGAACAGAAAGCGGAGCAGCAGGCCGCTCCACGAGCGGTGGGCGTGCAGGGGATCGTAGAACTCCGGGGCGAGCGCCTTGAGCTTGGGCAGGTTCGGCCACGGAATCGACATGAAGTCGTGGTGCTCGTTGTGGAAGCCGACGTTGAACGCGATCGCGTTCGCCGGGCCGTAATACGAGTACGTCTCTTGGTTGGGCTTCACGATGTAGTGCTCTTGAATCCAGCGGCCGCCCACCGGGTGCAGCCCCACCGAGAAGAACGTCGAGAGCAGCAGGTACGCGAACGCGCCGAAGCCCCAGAAGTAGAACACCGCGCCCGCGGCGCCCACGGTCGCCGCCAGGTTCAACGCGCCCCAGCGGTCGAGCAGAAACACGCGCCGCACGCGCAGCGGCCGCACCAGCCCTTCGATGAGGGAGAAGAAGGTGAACCAGATGATCTTCCGGACGGTGCTGTCACCCACCCAGGCCGCTTCCTTCGGGCCGGCGAGGTCCGCGTCCCAACCGAGCTCGCCTTGATACTTGTGGTGCAGCAGGTGGTAGTGCCGAAACGCGATCGCCGAAGGCACCACGCCCGGGAGGTTGGCCAGAATCGCCAACAGCTTGTTGCTCGCGGGCTTCCTGGCCGCCAGGTTGTGCGCGCACTCGTGAATCAAGACGAAGAGCGCGTGATCGGCGAACGCGCCGAAGAGCCACGCGCCGGCGAGCACCGCCCACCACGGCGTGTCCTTGAGCAGGAACGCCGCCACGAACTGGCTCGCGACCACGAGGGCGATCCACACACCGTAGAGCGCCTTCACTTCCGGGTGGGCCTTGAGAATCTGCCTCGTCCTGCCGGCGTGAGGCTCGTCGTACGTCACCCGGGTGTAGTTCATGTGGGCCATACCCCTCCAGTTGGGCGGCGATTGCTAGCAGTTGAACGGTGCTCTTGTCGACCCGGCCACTCCAGGGTTGCCCAAACGAACACCTCAGGGGCGGGAGGGTGTCACCGCGGGGAGGCGTTTTTTGGCCTGAGTCCGCTCGGGGACGTGCACCAGCGGCGGGCGAGGGCGGTGCATCGCCTGCTTCGTCTCGAGCCACGGGACCGGATCGATCGCCTCCACGCTGAAGAAGCCCACCCGGTAGATGCCGAAGTGCAGGTGCGGCGGCGTGCCGCGCGCGTTGCCGGTGTTGCCCACCGTCCCGAGCAGAGCTCCGGGCTCCACGGCCATACCGGGCCGGAGCCCCGGCGCCCAGCTGCTCAGGTGCGCGTAGTAGTAGAGCGCCGGGCCGCCGCCGAGCACCGTCACCACCCGGCCGCCCAGCTCGTCGTGGCCCACCTTGATGATCGTCCCGCTCGCCGCCGCGACCACCGGCGTCCCAGCGGGCGCGAAGATGTCCACGCCCTCGTGCCGGCGGCCGCCCCGGGGGGCGTGCCAGGTGCTGCGCACGTCGACGCGCCGCACGCCTTCGACCGGCATCATCACGTCGCGGGGCTCCAAGAAGTGGCGCCACGGAAAGCGGATCAACGCGCCGGTGAAGACGAAGAGGGCGATCGCCAGGAACCCCAGCGACAGCAGCCGGACATGCAGGAGGAAGGACGCGCGGGTCATCGGCGAATCGCGGGTGCAACGCGCGTGCGGGGGTTGGGGTTCCCGACAAGCGTGCTCTGCGCCTCGCGTTATCGCACACCTG
>CAZEDU010000050.1:20078-33742 GCA_964511185.1 uncultured Myxococcaceae bacterium
GCGACCACATCTGGCGACCACATCTGGCGACCACATCTGGCGACCACATCTGGCGACCACATCTGGCGCGGGCCAAGGGCCGCACTGTGTGTTTACGGAGAGCAGATGGATTGGTCGACGCCGAAGCCGATGAACAGACACGTCGGCAGCGAGGCGGGACAATCCTCGCCCCTCTCGCACAGGTCGGAGCAGAGGTTCGGCGGCGCGTCGAGCTCGAGGCACAGCGCGCTGCCGCAGTCGCCCTCTTGGGTGCAGACGTCGCCCGCGTCGCCTTGGCCGCGCGCCCCGGGGACGCAGAAGACGTTGCTGCCCGACGAGTCCTGGCTCTCGCAGCGGTAGCCCTCGGGGCACTCGTGGCTGGTGAAGCACGGACACGAGGTCGGCGTGGGACAGCCGGCGTCCGCGCCCGCGTCGTGCGCGCCCCCGTCGACTCCGGAGTCGCTCGAGCCGGCGTCCGACGGGCCGCCGTCAACGCCGGCGTCCGCGCTCGGCGCCTCGTCGGCGGTGGGAAGGCACGCGACCACGGCCAACGCGCAGGCCCAGGCCGCCCAGATCCAGATCCATCGCTTCGACACGGTCGTCATCTCGCGTCGAGATCATCGAAGCGAGCCTGGAAAAGTTGAGCGTCCGTGCCCACCTTCCAAGGCATGCCGAAACGAGAGTGGATCGTGATCGCCGATGCCAGCCGGGCCCGCGTCTTCGAGCACGTGCCCAAGCGACGCCCGCCCTGGGCCTTGGTGCTGGAGCTGGAGAACCCGGAGGGCCGCGAGCAAGGCCCAGACTTGATGCCCAACCGCGGAGCGCGCATTCAGCACACGCGCGAGAAGACCGCCCGCGGCCGCCTGCAACCTCAATCGCTCCACGAGGTCGAGGCGCAGCGCTTCGCGGGCGAGCTCCTCCACGAGCTGAAGCGCGGGCTCGCGGCGCACCGCTTCGACTCGTTGGTGCTGGTGGCGCCGCCGAAGTTCTTGGGCATGCTGCGCGACGGCATGAGCGGGCCGCTCACGCGGCGGGTGCGCGACACGCTGGCCAAAGACTTCAGCAAGCTCGACGGCAACCCGCTGCACGAGAGGCTCGACTCGCTCTGAAGGCTCGTGCTACCGCCTGGCCTTCGAGGGAGGCCCGGAGCTGCACGCGCGCGCGTCGATCGCATCGCTCGTCTTGTTGACCGCGCTGAGCGCCCACGCGCAGAGCGCGGCGGCCGTCGAGCCGGTGGACGCGCTCACGCTCTGGGCCCAGCACTGCGCCCGCTGCCACGGCGCGGACGGCCGGGGAGAGGTCGCTCCCGAGCTGCTCGTGGCGATGGGCATGGCGCCCCGCGACCTCACCGCGCCGTACCTCAACAGCGGCCAGCGCCGCAGCGACTGGTTGCGGATCGTTCGGCACGGCGGCCCGGCGCTCGGGTTGTCGGCCGCGATGCCCGCCTGGGGACAGGCGCTCTCGGAGGCGCAGATGGTCGCGCTGGTCGACGCCTTGAAGGCGCTGGTGCCCGAGGAGCGCTACCCGCAAGGCGAGCTCAGCTTCGTGCGCGCGCAGCGGGTGAAGAACGCCTACCCCGACCGCGAGGTGTCGCTCAGCGTCGACGGCGACGCCCTCGCGCGCGGCGTGTGGGCCGGCGAGGTCGGCTTCACCGCGCGGTTCCTGGAGCGCGCGGAGTGGGAGGTCAACGTGCCGGCCTTCACCGACGGGCAGCGCGCTTCGCTCGGCGACGTCGGCGCGGGCCTCAAGTACGTCCTCGCGCACAGCCGCGCGCGCGGGCTCATCCTGTCGTCCGGCGTCGGGGCGTCGTTTCCGACCGGCGGCTCGAACGCCGTCCGCGCGAAGCCCTACCTCGCCTTCGGCTTCAGCCCGGTGCGTGTCCTCGAGCTGCAGTGGAGCGGCGAGGCGTCGCTCCCCATCGCCAACCCCGGCGCGGTGGCGGCCGTGTCGGGCGGAATGGCGGCGACGCTCGCGCTCCCGGAGGGCAAGCGAGGTCTGTTCCCCATGGTCGAGGTCTGGGGCGAACGGTCACTCGAGCTGCCGGCGTACGGCGTCTGGCTGCTCCCCGGCGCGGCGTGGCGCATCACACCCTCGGGGCGCGTGAGCCTGGCCGCCTCGGCGGTCCTCTCCCTGGCCGGCAGCACCCGCGGCGACGTCGGGATGAGGGGCTACCTGAGCTGGGAGTGGGGCGACGGCCGCCTCTGACGGCGCGCACGCCTGAGCGGTCGCCCTGCGGCGCGCCGACCGAACGTTGAACTCTCAACGCCCAGTGCCCACCTCGACTGACGAGGAGGAAGACGAATGCACCGGTGGCTTTGGGTGGTGGGAGCAGTGGCACTGGGCAGCGCCTGTGCCACGACGAACTTCGAGACGAAAGAGAAGATGGCGGAGTCTCGCGCCGCCGTTCGCGCGGCGGAGGCGATAGGCGCAGACCAGGTGGCTCCGGCCGCGCTGCACCTGCAGTACGCGCGAGACCAGATCAGCCGCGCACAGCGCTTCCTGCAAGAGGGGGATGCGCAGCGCGCGGCGTGGATTCTGGAGCGCGCCGAAGCGGACGCGAACTTGGCGTACGCGTTCGCGCGTGAGGTGCCTCTGCGCAACCAGGCGTTGGAGGCGCAGGAGCAGGTTCAACGACTTCAGGAGCAGAGCCGCTAGCCGCGGCAAGGAGGAGGAGCACGATGGGCTGGAAATGGATTGTCGCGGCCGCAGCGGCTGCGGGCGTGGGGTGCGCGACCACGCCGCCGAAGGAGCTGGCCGACGCGCGTGAGGTCTATGAACGCGCCAGCGAAGGCGCGGCGGGCACGCTGGCGCCGGTGCACCTGCACCAAGCGAAGCAGGTGCTCGATAAAGCCGAGCGGTCCTGGAAGCGTCAGGGCGACCCTTCGGTCACGCGAGACCTGGCGTACATCGCCAAGCGTCAAGCGCAGCTCGCCGAGAGCGTCGCGCGGGCCCAGCAGAACGAAGGCGCCCAGCGGCAGGCGGTCGCCCTGCTCGAGCAGCACGGCGCGCAGCAGCAGCTGACGATGCAGCAGGAGCAGCTGAGCAAGACGCAAGCGGAGCTGGAGGCCGAGCAGCAGCGCATCCAGCAGCTGGAGATGGAGCTTCAGCAGATCGCCGAGACGCGGGAGGAGCCGCGCGGCCTGGTGCTGACGTTGCCGGGCGGGTTGCTCTTCGCCTTCGACAAGTCGGATCTGCTCCCATCCTCGCAGCGGAAGCTCGACGAGCTCGCCGAGGCGCTGAAGAAGGTGCCGACGCAGCAGCGCATCGAGATCGAAGGTCACGCCGACGCGCGGGGTCCTCAGGACTACAACGAGCAGCTCTCGTTCCTGCGCGCGCAGGCGGTGGAGGACTACCTGGTGTCTCGAGGGGTCAACCGGGAGCAATTCGAGGTGCGCGGCTTCGGTGAGTCCCGGCCGATCGCCGACAACCGCACCGCGGAGGGCCGGGCGAACAACCGGCGCGTCGAGATCGTGATTCAGCAGCCAGAGCAGGGCGTCGGCGGCGCCGGTGAGGAAGGCTCGCCGCAGGTGCCCGACGAGGTCGGCGCGCCAGACGCGATTCGAGAGTAACGGTCGGGTGTGGGCGAAGGGCGGGTAACTGGGGACTGTCCCTTAAGGGACTGTCCCCGGTTTTTTTACGGAACCCGGTCGCACCAAACCGTCGGCGTGAACTCCCGGGCCGGCGAAGCGATGTGCGTCATCAAGACCTCGCTCGCGCCGGCATCCACTTCGACGACCCGCTTCTCCGGCGCCGCGTCGGTGGACACGGTGCATCGCACCTTCGCGTTGCACCCGTTTCGAATCGTGACCTCGTGCCGGTAGGCCTCGCCGCGGAACCGGGCCTCATGCGTGAAGGACCAGCACAGCGGCGCTCCCGCATCGGCCGTCAACAACGTCAGCAGCGCGAAGACCCACATCGGGTCAATTGTGCACGAACTCGGGGTCGCACGCGTACTGCGGGCAGCCGGTGGTGCTCATCCAGCCCTGCAGCACGTAGCCCGGGTCGCAGGTCGGAACCATCATCAGGCAGAACGCCGGCATGCCGCAGGCCTCTTGCACCACGCAGCGGTCGGCCGAGCGGGTGTACATCGAGACCAGCCCATCGCCGCACGCCTTCTCCGGCGCGGTGGAGCACGGCCCCACCCCCTCGGGCAGCCGGATGAACACCTGGCTCGCGTCGAGAATCGTCTCGAAGCCGCCCGACAGCAGCGCGCCCGGCCGCAGCGAACCCGCGACGATCGCGCCGTGGAACTGCACGCGGTTGATCAGCCACGCCTGGTCGACGTGGGCACGCGACGCGCGCTCCAGCGTGTACCCGGTGAACTCGGTCTCCTGGCGGGAGTTGAGCTTGGTGGCCACCTCGTTGTTGCACGGGGCGGTGAAGCACAGCCGCTGCGGCTCCATCGTCTCGGCGCGGTAGAAGGTGTCGCCCGCCGCCACCTCGACGCCCGGCATGCCGCGGTACGCCTCGGTGACCTTGAAGTTCCGGAAGCCGGTCTTCGGGTTCACCTCGGTCAGCTTGCCCTTGAGCACCAGCTCCGAACGCGCCGCGCCGCGCACCCGCTCGATGTCGTTCTTCGACAGGCCCGAGCCGCTTAGGTCGAGGTCGGCGACGTACTCCTCACGCGGGTGCTTGCGGTTCACGTCCTGCACGAACCAGCCGCCGCACATCGGGTAAATGCACTTGCGGTAGTCGCGCCGCGCGATGACGTAGCTCTGCACCTTGGTGCCCAAGTCCGACTGCGCCTCTCCCAGCTCGGTCTCTTCTGCCTCGAGCTCGGTCGCGTCGGTCACGCCGCACGCCGTGAGAGAAACCGCCAAACCACATGCCCCCATCAGCTGCCGCCAAGTCATCGAAGGTCCCTTTTCTCGAAATTTTGGGTCCCTGTATCTCGATGTGGGATAATTGTCCACATCAATAGGAGGGCTGAAAAGACGACTCATTTTTCAGCGCGGGCGCTGAAGCCATGTCGGTTTCGCTGGTCGCATGGGCCCCTGGGCGCTATCTCGTCGCCATGCGCTTTCCCATTCTCCTTTCCCTGGCCGCGGCCGCCGTCCTTTCTGGGTGCGGCTTCAACACCATCATCGACCGCGACGAAGACGTGAAAGCGGCTTGGTCCGAGGTTCAGAACCAGTACCAGCGCCGCAGCGATCTGGTCCCGAACCTGGTGAACACCGTCAAAGGCGCCGCCAACTTCGAGCAAGAGACGCTCAGCGCGGTGACCCAGGCGCGCGCCAAGGTCGGCAGCGTCCAGGTCGACCCGTCGATCGTCGACGACCCGGAGCGCTTCAAGCAATTCGAGGAAGCGCAGCGGCAGCTCTCCGGCGCGCTGTCCCGGCTGCTCGTCGTCTCCGAGCAGTACCCTGATCTCAAGGCGAGCGCGTCGTTCCGCGATCTCCAGGTCCAGCTCGAGGGCACCGAGAACCGAATCGCGGTCGCGCGCAACCGCTACATCGCGGCCGTCGCCGAGTACAACAAGACCGTCCACCGCTTCCCTTCGATGATCGGCGCCATGCTGCGCGGCAAGAAGGCGCGGCCGACCTTCGAGGCCACCGCCCCCAACGCGGACAAGGCTCCCGAGGTGAAGTTCTAAGGCGGCGACGGTGAGCCGACGCGCGCATCTCTTGGCCCTCGCGGTCTTGTTGCCGTTGCTCAGCGGGCAAGCGGCGCGCGCGCTCGAGGCGCCTCCGCTCAACGCGCGCGTGACGGATCTGGGCGGGTTGCTCGGCGCGCAGGAGCGGGCGTTGCTGGAGCAGAAGCTCGCGGCGTATGAGCAACAGACGGGGCATCAATTTGCGCTGCTCACCGTCCCGTCGCTCGAGGGCGACTCCATCGAGGACTTCAGCATGCGCGTCGCCGAGCGATGGAAGCTCGGAGACGCCAAGCGCGACGACGGGCTGCTCTTCGTGGTCGCCGCGCAAGACCGCAAGATGCGCATCGAGGTCGGCTACGGGCTCGAAGGCGCCATCCCCGATGTCCTCGCCGGCCGCATCATCCGCGACGTGGTCGCGCCGCGCTTCCGCGAGCAGGCCTACGGGCGGGGCATCAACGACGCGTTCGAGCTCTTGATGCGCGCCGCGCAAGGCGAGGCGGTCGGTGTCCCGATGCGCCGCCGCGCCTCGGCGAGGCAGGGGCCGGGCTTCATGTTCGGCCTGATGGTGGTGCTCTTCCTGGGATCGATCCTCGCGCGGCTGCCGCGCCTGGTCCGCGGCCCGGCGGTCGGCGTCGTCGGCGGCCTGGTCGGCTACTTCCTGCTGGCGTCGATCGCGTGGGGCATTGGCTTGGCGCTCATGGGCTTTCTGTTCGGCCTCATGGGCCCGCGTCCTGGCCGCGGTGGCTTCTTCTTCCACACCGGGGGCTTCGGCGGCGGCTTCGGTGGTCGCGGCGGCTTCGGCGGTGGCGGTGGTTTCGGGGGTGGCGGCGGCGGTTTCGGTGGCGGCGGCGCCTCGGGGAACTGGTGAGCTGACATGCGCCTTGACTCCGAACAGCGTGCGCGCATCGAGAAGGCGGTCGCCGAGGCCGAGCGCCGCACGTCGGCCGAATTCGTGGTCGCGGTCGAGCCCAAGAGCCGTGGCTACGGTGAGTGGCGCGCCGCGGTCACCGCCGTCGCGACCTTCCTGCTCTCGCTGGGCGTCTATCTCTTCTTCCCGCGCCTGAGCCCCGGCTGGATCCTCGCTTCCCAGCCGCTGGTGGCGCTCGCCGCGTGGCTGTTCTTCGGCCTGCGCCCGGTGTTGATGCGCATCGTCCCCGACGCGTTCGAGATCGCGGCGGTCGAAGCGCGCGCGAAGACCATCTTCTTCGACGCCGGCATTCACCGGACGGCGGGGCGGGGCGGCCTGCTCATCTTCCTCTCCGACTTGGAGCACCGCGTTCACCTGCTCGCCGACGACGCCGTGCTGGGCGCGCTCCCGCCCGAGGCCCTGCCTCGCCACGTGCAGACCATCGTCGCCGCGGCGCGCGCGGGCGATACGACCTCGGGCATTTGCCAGGTGCTGGAGTCGCTCAGCCGCGAGCTGGAGCCTGTCCTTCCCCGCCGCGCTGGAGATAAGAACGAGCTGCCGAATCAAGTGCACACGACCTAAGGGGGCACTTTGTCGCGGGTCGACGACCTTCTGAAGGGCAGCGAGTTTCGGTTGTGGCAGCTCATCGATGAGCGCACGCGCCCTGGCGCAAACGTGAAAGAGATCGACCAGCGCATCTGGGATCTCTTCGGCGAAGACTGGGCGGTGATGATGACCGACCTCTCCGGCTTCTCCCGCCGGGTCGCCGAGTTCGGCATCATCCACTTCCTGCAGGTCATCCACGAGCAGAAGCGCCTGCTCCTGCCGATCATCGGACGGCACGACGGCATCCTCATCAAGATCGAAGCCGACAGCTTCCTCGTCATCTTCAAGCGGCCCGATCGCGCGCTCGCCTGCGCGGTGGCGATGCAGCAGGCCTGCCAGCAGCTCAGCAAGCGCCGAAAGCCGGAGGAGCAGATCCTGCTCTGCGTCGGCTTGGGCTACGGCCGCATCCTGCGCATCGGTGACGTCGACGTCTTCGGCGCGCAGGTGAACGCCGCGAGCAAGCTGGGCGAAGACGTCGCCCAGCCGAACGAGATCCTCCTCACCCGGGAAGTGGTCGACGCGGTGGGCCGCTGCGAAGGGGTGACGTTCGAGCCGCTCCAGCAGTCGGTCGGAGGGTCGGAGGAGAATTATCGGGCCCGGTACGACGTCGTCTCGTGACGGCCTCGACGCCGCCGACCCAACCACCGCCAGAGCAAGGACGTATGTCTCCTTCAGCCCGCCGCAGCCTCTTCGCCGTGCTCGCCGCCGCGTTTGTTTTCGGCTGTCAGAGCACCTACAAGCGCGCGAACGAGCTCGCCGAGAAGGGTCAATTCATCGAAGCCGCCGAGCTCTTCGAACGGCTGGTGCGCGAGAAGCCAGACGACAAGGAAGTGCGCGAGCTGCGCGATCGCGCGCGGTGGAGGGCGCTCGAGCACCTGCTCGGGCAGGCGCGGCTGGCGCGGCGGGACGGCAAGCCGATGGAAGCGGAGGACCAGCTCGAGGCCTTCCTCTCGTACCGCCTCCGCTGGAACACCAAGCTGAACGGCGCCCTCGAGAGCTCGTTGTCGGACGAGCTGGAGGAGACGCACAAGCACCTGCGCGCGTACATCGGCGATCCGGCGCGCAAGGGCGAGGCGCTCTTGGCCGAGCAGCGCTACCGGCGAAAGCAGAAGCTGCTTCAGCACGAAGAGCTCAAGGAGATGAACCAGGAGATGCGCTCGACCGTGTCGTCGTCCGGCCAGCGCACCTGCGCGGAGCTGAAGGCGAAGGCGCAACCGCAGCAGCCGTACTTCACGCAGCTCGTCGTGCGGTACTGCGAGCACTTCTCGAGCCCGGCGCCCGCGCCGCCCGCCTTGCCCGACGCGTCGCCGACCCTCGCCGTCGACGGGTCGCTCGGCGGCACCAGCGCGGCCCAGACCGAAGGCTTGCGCGCGCGCCTGGTGGCCGCGTTCGAGAAGTCGCCCTGGTCCTCGCCCAAGGGCACCGCCAAGGCGCCCGCCACGCTGTCGGGAGAGCTGGAGGCGCGGATCCAGCGCTCGCCGGTGGTGCTCAACGTGCCTTGGACCGAACAGGTGCCGTACGTGGCGTTCGTCACCCGCACCGAGCCGTACCAGGAGCACTATATCGACCAGGAGCCCTACACCGCGTACGAGAACGGCCAGCCCGTCACGCGCACCAAGAACGTCGAGCGCACGCGCACCAAGTACCGCGAGGTGACGGCGAAGGAGACGCGCGACCGGCCCGAGCCGCGCGTCTACCGACACGAGGCGGTCGAGGTGTCCGTGCGCTACGCGCTCTCGGTGGTGGTCAAGGCCTCGCTCGGCGCGCGCGGCGGCCTCACCGCGACCGCCAACCCCGTGTTCACCTACGTCGGGCACGACCACAACGCGTCTTTCCCGCCCGCGGGCGTCGCGCCGTCGCGCGCCCAGTTCCCCGCGTGCGAAGCCTGGTACGAGGGCCAGCTCAGCGCGATGGAGCGGAGCTTCGGCGAGCTCTTGCAGCAGCGCTGGCGTGAGGACTTCTGCTCCGCCGGCGCCTACTCCCTCGACGAGGCGGCGCGCGGCGCGCGCGGCGTGGACGAGCTGCCGACTCCCGCCCGAAGCGAGCTCGCCAAGGTGCTCGGCGACGACGCGCCCCTCGTCCCCTCGTTGCTCCCCTAACCCGAATAGAGGGGACTGTCCCCAGCGGGGACTGTCCCCTTATCGCCAGGTCCAACCATGTGGCCCCTCCTCCTCTCCGCGCTCATCGCCGCCGCCTCCGACGCAGGAACCCCTGTCGAAAAGAACATCGCCGGCGTCCTCCAAGCGCAGTCCGCCGCCTGGAGCCGAGGCGACCTCGAGGCCTTCGTCTCGCACTACGCCGAGGACGCGACCTTCATCTCTCCCTCCGGAATCACCCGTGGTCGGGCGGAGGTCCTCGCGCGCTACAAGCGCCGCTACCCCGACGCCGCGGCGATGGGGCGCCTCGAGCTCGAGCTGGTGGAGGCGCGGCCGCTGTTCTCCAGCGACTCAGGTCAGGCCGTCTCCGTCGTCGCGCGGTGGCGGCTGAGCTTCCCCAACAAGCCAGCCGTCAGCGGCTCGACTTTGCTCGTGCTCGAGCGGCGAGGAGCGCACTGGCGCATCGTGCAAGACGCGTCGATGTGAGCGGCGCGGGTTAACATCGGGCCATGTCCAGCTATCGCCGACAGGCCGTCTCGGCGCCGCGGGTGAGCGGCGCTGCCTTGAGGGCTTTGGTCGCGGCCGTCGAAAGTCCGGTCGGCTCGCTCCTGCTCAAGCAGCTCACCCACGACAGCGGGCTCGGCGAGTTCCGGCAGAAAGATCCGGGTGGCAGCTCGCCTTTGAGCGTGCGCCTGACGGGCGAAGCGCCCGCGGGGCCCGCGTCGACGCCAGTCGAGCTCGCCGCGACCGCGGCCCGCTGGGCCGAAGACGATCCCAGCCGCGTCTCCATCGGGCGCATCTCCCGCGCCTACCGGGAGGGCGTCACGGGGCCCGTCGAGGTCGCGCAGCGCTTTCTGTCCGCCCGCAGGGCGCTCGACACCGGTCCATCCCGGCTGGGGCTGTTCATCGCCTGCGACGAGCAGGACGTGCTGCGCCAGGCGGAGGCCGCCGCCGAGCGGCTTCGGGCAGGCAAGCCTTTGAGTGTGCTCGATGGCGTGCCCATCGCCGTCAAAGACGAGCTCGACATGGTGCCGTACCCGACCACGCTGGGGACGAGCATCTTCACGCGTCCCGCCGCGCGCGACGCCACCGTGGTCGAGCGGCTGCGCGCCGCCGGGGCCGTGCTGGTCGGCAAGGCCAACATGCAGGAGATCGGCATCAACCCGGTCGGCATCAACCCGCACCACGGCACGACGCGGAACCCGTACGACCCCAGCCGCATCTCGGGTGGCTCGTCGAGCGGCTCGGCCGCCACCGTCGCGGCCGGCCTCTGTCCCGCGGCGATCGGCGCCGACGGCGGCGGCTCGATTCGCATTCCGGCGGGGCTCTGCGGTGTCGTCGGCCTCAAGGCGACCTTCGGCCGCATCAGCGAGTACGGCGTGCCGCCGCTGTGCTGGGTGGTCGGTCACGTCGGCCCCATCGGCCTCACCGTCTCCGACGTCGCGATCCTTCATGCGACCATCGCCGGGCCCGACGCCCGCGACGCGGTCACCCTGCACCAGCCGCCGGTGCACCTGGCGGACGTCGAGGTCGGGCACCTGCGCGGGCTCAAGCTCGGCATCTGTCCGCCGTACTTCGAGGACGCCGAGCCCGAGGTCGTCGCCCGCTGCCGCGAGGTGGTCCGCGCGTGCGAAGCCGCGGGCGCGAGCGTCGTCGAGCTCCCGCCGCCCGATCTCAACGCGGTGTTGTGGAGCCACACCATCATCATCACCTCCGAGATGGCGGCGGCCATGCGCCCCTACCTCGAGGAGGACGCGAGCCGCTTCGGCCTCACCTCGCGGATCAATCTGGCGATCGGCCGCTACTTCCGCTCGAGCGACCTGGTGCACGCCATGCGCCACCGGCAGCGCATCACCGCCGAGTCCGCGGCCCAGCTTCAGACGGTGGACGCGATCGTGACGCCGACCACCGCGTCGACGGCCGCGCCGATTCCGGAGGCGGCGTTGCCCGAGGGCGAGTCGAACCTCGAGATGGTGGACGCGCTGATGCGCTTCATCCGCGTCGGGAACCTGACCGGCTTTCCCGCCTTGGCGGTTCCGGCCGGGTACTCACCCGCCGGCCTGCCGGTCAGCTGTCACTTCTTGGGGCGGCCGTTCGAGGAGCACGTGCTGCTGCGCATCGGCCGGGTGGTGGAGCGCGCGATGCCGTGGCACGCGCCGCCGACGCACACCTCGCTGCTGTGAGAGCCAGCGCGCGGGCGCTCGTTGCCAGGCGTCAACGCCGAGCCCACCGTCGAGGCGAGGAGGCAAAAAGTCATGGCTCGCAAGTACATCGATTGCCGCGACACGCCGAGTGAGCGCAACTGCACCCTGCGCATGTCCGGTGAGGAGGACGAGCTGCTCGAGGCCGCGACCCAGCACATGGTCAGCATGCACAGCCATCAGGACTCGCCCGAGCTGCGCGAACAGATCAAGACGTCATGGAGGGAAGACCTGGACGACCGGTACGAGCGCGCGTGGGCGCCCGATCTGTCCACCGGCCCCATGGCGCCATGAAGGCCGCGTTCGCGTTTCCACACGCGAACACGGGCCTTCCACAGCTTTACAAATTCGACGTGCAGGCGCGGCAGCGCTTCGCCGCCTCGGGAATCGTCTCCAGACAAAACGGGCAGCTCTTCGTCGCGGGCGCCGGCGCCGGTGGCGCCGGTCGAATCAATACCTTGGTCACCCAGAACACCACCGCTGCGATCACGGCGAAGTCGAGCAGCCGCCCGAGCATGTCGCCGTACTTGATCGCGTTCTCACCCGAGATGACGAACTGAGCCGTCTTCCACTCGCCGCCCGGCAGGAGCAGGCCGACGATCGGCATCACCAGGTTCTGCACGACGCCTTCGACGACCTTACTGACCGCCTGGCCCATCACGACGGCGAGCGCCAGCGCCAGGAAGTTCTGCTTGAAGAGAAAGTCCTGAAACTCTTTTCCCCACGTCTTCATAACGTCGCCTCGATGCCAACGGTGAGCGCGGTGTCGGTCGGCTTCTTCCCCGTCGCCGGCGTGCTGTCGTGCCGCACCTGGAACCCGACACCGAACGACAGGTGCCGGTTGAGCCCGGCCGAGAGCTTGGTGGTGCTGGTCGCGAGCACGCGCGAGGCGCCCACCACGTTGAGCAGCGCCTCGACGTCCTCCGTGAAGACCACCGTCGGCGTGAGCGCATAACGAAACGCGACGCCCAACCGCGGCGCGACCAGCGTCACGTCGGCCACGTCGGCCGGGGTGGGGTAGTACTGGAAGCGCGCTTCGTTGCCGTAGCGCAGCGCCAGGTCGGTGCGCAGCATCGTCTTGAGCAGATCGCCCTGCTTGCGCTCGATCCAGATGATGCCCGAGCCCACCTCGCCGAAGGCGTTGTACTCCACGCTCTTGACGTGGTCGGTCTCGAGGCCCGCCGCGAGGAACGCCGACACGTGCTCGGTGAACCGGCGATCGCCGCGGAGCCGGGCCTGCGCGTTGAGCGCCACCACGTCGGAGGGCCCACCGATGGTCGTCGTCGCCTGCCCGTACGCGGCAGCCACCATCGCCGCATAAATCCAGTTCTCCGTCTTGCGCTCGAGCGCGCCGTTCAGGCTGAAGGTCAGCGTCTCCGAGTTGCCCGTGAAGGAAATGAGCCCGGCGCCCAGCGATCCCGTCCACTGCGCTCCGGTCGGCTCAGCGTCTTCCTTCTTCTCCGCTGTCGTTTCGGTGGCAGCCGCAGTCGACACGCGCTGCGCGGCATCCGCCGCTTTGGCCGCGGCCTCGGCTGCTCTCTGTGCGGCGTCGGCGGCGCGCTCGGCGGCCTTGGCCGCGCGTTCAGCGGGGTCGCTCGACACTGGCGCTGCGTCGGTCGGGGCTTGGCTCAACAACACGGCAGTGACGACAGGTAACAGCAACATGGTGAACCCCTCTCGGTGATGTTGCTGGGCGTCTTAGCCCGCAGCGAACGGGTTGCAAGTGCAAAAGTGGACGCTTCACTGACCAGCGGTCAGAGGCCGCGTCGGGTCCGATGACGTCGCCTTGCGCTCGACGATCGCTTCACAGCGGCCACCCTGTGCGTAGGTTGCTCCGCGCGGGCGCTGCGTCATCGGAGGCGGAAGCATGTTGTGCAAGAGCGTGATGCGTTCTGTCGTTGCTTGCCTTCACCCCAATGACTCGGCGCAGCTCGCCGCGCGTTCGATGCGCGAGAGCGACGCCGACCTCCTCGCCGTCTGCGACGACGCGGGCCGCGCGGTCGGCGTGCTGACCGCGCGCGATCTGGTTCGCCGCTTGATCGCCGACGGCAAGCCTTCGATCACCCCGGTGAAGGAGCTGATGACCCGCGAGCTCATCGCCTGCCGCCACGACGACGACGTTCAGCAGGCCGAGCACCTGATGTCCCGACGACGCAAGAGCTGCGTCCTTTGCCTCGACGAGCGCGGTCACCTGCTCGGCCTGATTCACCGCTCCGACCTCTTGCCCCGCTACTCGGCCCCGGCGGAGCGCTTCATCGACCACGTTGGCGCCTGAAGTCCTA
>CAZEDU010000051.1:0-3652 GCA_964511185.1 uncultured Myxococcaceae bacterium
TGAGCGGGATCAGCTTCTCGGGGAACTGGTAGGGGCCGTAGTTGTTCGAGCAGCGCGTCACCACCACGTCCATGCCGAAGGTGTGCGCGTACGCGAGCGAGATCAGGTCGGCGGCCGCCTTCGACGACGAGTACGGGCTCGACGGCTGCAGCGGCGAGGTCTCGGTGAACGCGCCGGTGGGCCCGAGCGAGCCATACACCTCGTCGGTCGAGACCATGAGGAAGCGCTTCACGCCCGCGGCGCGCGCCGCGTCGAGCAGCACCTGCGTGCCGAGCACGTTCGTCAGCGTGAAGATCTGAGGACCGAGGATGGAGCGGTCCACGTGGCTCTCCGCCGCCAGGTGCATGACCGAGTCGATCTGGTGCTCTTGAAAGATGAAGTCGAGCAGCTCGCGGTTGGCGATGTCGCCCTTCACGAAGACGTGCTTCGGGTCGCCCTCCAGGTCCTTGAGGTTCTCGAGGTTGCCGGCGTAGGTCAGCTTGTCGAGCGTGACCAGCTTCCACTCGGGGCGGCTCCTGCGCAGGTACTTCACCAGGTTGGAGCCGATGAAGCCGCAACCGCCGGTAATGAGGACGTTCATGGAGGCAGAAAGCCCTAGTCGACCCCTCTAGGGCAGGTCAAGGCTCGGCGGGGAGTTGCTCGCAGGCGTGCTGCAGCTCCCCGGCCGTGGCGACGATCCACCGGGCTGAGCGCGCGGCCGGCAGCTCCTCGAAGAGGCAGCCGTTCGCGCGCGCGTGCACCGTGTCCGCGAGCACCAAGGCCGAGGGGGCCCAGGCGCCGCTGCGCACGCGGGCGAGGAGATCCTGCGGCATGATCGCGACGTCGATCTCCCTGTCGACGTACCAATTCACGTGCGGGTGGAACTCCCAGCCGGAGAAGAGCGGAACGGCGGAGAGCGACGTGTCCGCGAAGTGGTCTTGCACCAGCTGGCCGGTCTGGTTGAGCGCGGCCTCCGCCCGAAGGTGTCGGCGCGCCCGCCACCCCAGGTACGCCGACTGACCGACGAGGAGCGACAGAGATGCCATCGACGCCCAGCGAGGTGCGCGCCGAAGCACGGTCCAGGCCGCCGCGACCACGAAGGCCAGGGGCCAGATGAGGTTGTACGACCAGAACGCATGGTGCACCGCCCCTTCGCTGAACAGCGCGGTCATGCCGACCGCCGGGGCCGCGGCCAAGGCCATGGCGCTGATCCACCCCTGCCGGCGGCGGGTGAGCCACCACCAGACGGGCGCGAGCGCCAGCAGCCCCAACGACAGCGGTCCGAGGCCGGCGCGCCAGTACCCCAGCTGCACCCGCACCCAATGCTTGAAGGAGTACGGCACGCCGCCGGCGCCAGAGCGGTAGAAGAACTGGCCGATGAGCTCCGCGGGCCCGCCGTTCGCCCAAATCAAATAGCCCGCGAGCACCAAGACGGAGGCCAGCCCCACCCAACCCGGCACCGTTCCCTTCGCGTACGCGCGCCACCCCAAACGTCCTGCTCTCGCGGCGGCCCACTCGCTCCAAGTCACGTAAGCGAGCACCGCGGCGCAGCCGATCACCCCGTCCCACGACGAGAAAACCGCGAGGACGATCGCGAGGTAGAAGCCGAAGCCGTAGGGCGTACCGTGCCGGCGCCTGAGCAGCGCGCGCCACAGCAGGTACAACACGAGCGGCGCCGCCAAGGTGAGCGTCGTGAAGAGCCGCGCATAGGTGAGCGCGAAGCCGCTCCCGGCGGCGGCCGCCACGCCGACCAGGGCGGCCGTGTCGTCGAACGACAGCTTCAAGATTCGGAACAACAGAAGGAGCGCCAAGGCGAGCGCTCCATGCGCGGCCAGCCTCGGCAAGGCCTCCCACGGGCCCACCAGCTGCAGCGCGGCCGAAATCCAAACGGGGAGCGGCGGGTGGTGCGCGTAGATGCCGCCGCCGGTTCCACGGTACGGAGCCACGCGCGCGCCGAGCTTCGCCTCGAGTGGACCCTGGAGAAGAATGTTGCGTCCCCCGAGCGCCCAGATGGCCGCGTTGACGCCTTCTTCGGTCGTACCGAAAGGGTGATGAATCGTGGGGAGCGAGAGCCACACCGACGAGGTGCAGAGGAAGGCGAGCGTCCACGCGCGCAGGGAGCCCAACCCACCCCGTTCTGTGGCGACTGTGTCGACGATGGCGCTCACGCACTCCCTCGGAACACGGGATCGGGCGGTGGTCCTAACCTGTCGCCACGTTCCCGATTTGCTGCCGCAGGTACCACTTCTCGATGGACGAGCGCTCCAGGCCCGCAGGACGGGCCAGCGCGCGATCGTAAGCAGCCGAGAACTTCGGGTAGCGCGGCCCTGGCGACGCTTCGAGCGCCTCGCGCAGGCGCGTGTCGTTGCGCAGCGACGCCAGCTTGGCCTTCAAGTCATTCGCCGTTCCATCGAACGTCAGACAGCCGGTGTCACGGTTCAACCAGTCGGCGAACGCAGGGATGTCCGAGACGATCAACGGCACGCCGAGCGCGCGAAGCTCGTGGGCCGCCAGACAAAACGCCTCGAAGCGCGACGGGCAGACCGCGACCATCGGCCGGCGGCAGAACAGCGGCAGCTCGTGTCGGGCGATCGATGACCGGAACTCGAAGAAGATCGACAGCTGCGCTGGAATGGTCTTTTGGAGACACACCGAGAACGGGCAGTTGTGGCGCGCGCACGTGGTGTCCCGACCGATGAAGGTGAACCGCCAGTGGCGCTTCGGGTCGTCGATGACGAGCGAGACCGCCGCCTCGGCCAAGAGGTCGCAGCCCTTGACCTCCTGAAGCTTGCCGTAGAACAGAACGTGCCCCGGGTCGGGACAACGCTCCACGCGCGACAGCCCGTCCAGCAGGATCTCCATCGGCGGCGGCGACACCACCAGGCGCGACGCGTCCACGCCGTACGCGTGCCGGTACAGCTCGCACAGGCTCTGCGAAGGCCCGAGCAGGAGGTCGGCCATCTGAATCGCCGCGCGCTCCAGTCGGTGCATCGCGACGGAGGTCAGCGTCGGCGGCTCGAACTCCGCCCGGCTGATGAACTCGAAGCCGCCGTGAATCCGCAGCGCGACGGGGACCCGCGCCAAGGCCCCCACCTGGGCACGCGCCTGAAGCGTCGCGAAGGCCATGCCCGCGTATTCGGGGAACTCGATCAGGTCGATGGGCGCCTGCTGGGCAAGCGACGCCAACGCCCGCAGAAAGCGCTCGGACTTGGCCAGGTAGAGGTCATCGGGAAGCCCCTCGTCGCTGGCGAGCTCGTGGACGCCCACCACCCGAACGCGGTCCGCCTCGAAGTGGGCTCGGGCCCGCTCGACCTCTTCGGGCGGGAAGTCGGCGAGCACGGTGCACCGGTAGCCGGCGCGCGCCAACGCCCGCACCGCGCCCGCGATGAAGACGCCCGCCCCGCCTGGGTTGACCGGGTGAAGCTCGTAGGTGGGAAAGACGATGTGCTTCACGCGCGCAAGAACTCCTGCCACCGGTGCTGGGCGATTCGGTTCAGGTCGGTGAGCACCTCTTGCGCGATGGGCACGATTCGAGCCCGCTCCGACAGGACGATGGAGAGCTTCTTCGCGATCGCGTGGGCGTTGTCGTGCGTGGTGACCACCAGCTTCTCGAACAGCTCGGGGCGCGCATCGAACAAGCTCGAGGTGTGGCTGATGAGGCACGGCGCCCCGG
>CAZEDU010000051.1:3662-9977 GCA_964511185.1 uncultured Myxococcaceae bacterium
CCGGCCGCCAGGCTTTCGAGCACCGTCATCGGGTAGCACTCGACCAACGAGACGTAGAGGTTCGCGTGCATTTGGCCGAGCAGCCGGAGGAAGTCCTCGCGCGCGAGGACGCCGTGGCTGACGATGCGGTGCTGCGCCCGCTCGAGGTAGGCGATGTCGGGCCGGTTCAAGACGTGAACGACGGTGCCGGGCACCATGAGCGCCGCGACCAGCTGGGTCTCGACGTTCTTGTGGCACATGTTGGTGCCGAACACGCCCACGTGAAGCTTGCCGTCGGGCGCCGGCTCGAGCCGCGCCGGCAGATGGGGCAAGTCACAGACGTTCATCACGTACTCGGTGGGGTAGCCGAGCGTCTGGAAGAACTCCGCCAGGCCCTGCTTGACGAAGCCGATCTTGCGAACCACGCCTGCGTCGCAGAGCGCCAGCATTCGCCGGATCGCCTTGTCCTCGCCGAAGTGAAACGCCGCGGTGGAGCCGTGGTAGACGAAATAGACCTCGATGTTGGGGAGCTTCGTCTTGAGCTCTCGCGCGAACCGGTCGATGTCGGGCGGGAAGCCGTTGATCACGACCTTCTTCGTCTCGCAGGCGCTCAAGTAACGGATGAGCGCCTTCGCGTGCGCGTCGGAGAGAATGCCCGGCACCTCGAGCACGTGACCGGTCTGGCCGTACGTGGCGGAGCGAATGCCGCGCCAATCCGGGTGGCACACCCCGACGACTTCGGGCCGCGTCTCCATGAACTCGCGCGGGGTCGCGTGCGAGGCGCGACGCGCGATGCCGGCGAAGGGAAGCTCGAGGGCCTCCGACGGGCCTGGCTCCACGCTGTCGGGACGAAGCACGTGCAGCACGTCTTTCGAGAGCCGAACGAGCGGCCGACGAATCGCGCTCGGGATCGGCAGCGCCTTCACCCTCTGCTCGATCGCCTGGACGTTCGAGCGGCGCGCCGACTCCGCGGCAGACTGCGCCTCCACCAGCTCGGTCTGCAAGTGCGCCAGCTGCGACTTCAGCGCGTTCGCTTCCTGGCGCTGCGCCGCGAGCTGGTCGGCGAGCTGCGTCGCAAGCTTCGCCTGCGCGGTCGCATGAAACTCACCGCGCAGCACGCTCCCGGGCTTCGAGACGAAGTAGACGCACTGCCGTTCGATGGCCGACGGCAGCACCTTCACTTCGATCGGGCCGACCTCCGAGTACGCGGCGTGGAAGTCGTGCAGCCAGCAGCCATCGTGCGCGTTGCTGTCGGCGCGCGTCGGCGAAGTCGGCACGTTTTCGATGTGCAGCACGAGCGAGCGGCTCACCCGGTAGAGCTCGCGCAGGATGGACGGGAGGTCGACCGGGTCGACGTGAATGAGCACCTCGCTCGTCATCACCACGTCGAAGTAGCCGTCGGGGTACGGCAACGGCTCGCGCGGAGAGAGGAGCCTGAGCCGGTCGCGCGCGAAAGCCTCGTCCGCCACCAGCGCCGCAGCCTCGGCGAGCATCTTGGGGCTGATGTCGCACGCGTGCAGCTCGATGCCTTCCACGTGGCGCAGGTAGCGGACATGCCGGCCGTAGCCGCAACCGAAATCCAGCACCCTCGCCTTGCCGAGCCCGCTGAAGAACCCGGTGATGAACGCTTCCTGCTGCTTGTAGTGCGGCTGGGTGGGGCGACGCGACTCCAGCTCGTCGCGCCACTCCGCGCCGCCGTGTTGCAGCCACCAGCGCTCTTGTGGGCGCAAGGCGCTGGTGTTCGCCGGCGTCGTCTCGACGGACTGCACGCCGTTCGCGGCGTCACCGCGCTGAGAAGGCAGCATCGTTTGCACGGTTCAAACCTCGGGAACGCGGCCGTTGTTTTCAGACTGTTGCCGCGCGGTGAGCGCAGCGGACTGCGACTGGCGAAGCGCTTCTTCCAGTTGATGAATGCGGGCTTCGAGTGAGCGCTTCATCGCCCACTGGGCCGCGTCGAGCGAGCGGACGTCCCGGTAGAGCGCCTGCAGGACCTCGATCAAGTTTTCGTTGAACGACGTCTGCCGCCGGAAAATCTCGTTGATGAATGGCTGAAGCCCGGCGCGGAAGAGCTTCTTCATCGCCACCAGCGTCGGGCCGATGGGCGCCGGGCGGTGCGAGGTGATGGGCAACCCCAGGCGGGCGTCGAAGAGCTTGCGGAGCAGTTCGAGCGAAGGGCTGATGGGCAGCGACCAGTCAGGCGAATTGGCGTCGGACATCGAAAAATCCCGAGGAAAGTAAGCGGCGTATGTACGTCGCCTGTTCGAGCGAGGTCAAGGAAGCCCCGGCGCCGGCCGAGCTTTCCGAGTCCCTGCGGTTGCGCGACCCAAACCGGCGGCTTTTCAGGCGTCCGAGGCGCGGAAGGGGCGTTTGACCAGGCGGAGCAAAGGGGCCACGCCCGGCACCTGTTTGAGCGCGTGGTTGACCGAGTCGGCGACGGCGTGGCGAAGGGGAAGCTCGCGCTTCGTTTCGAGCTCACGGCGGACCTGCGTGGTCTCGCGTTCGAGCTCCTGCAGCAGCGCTTGGGTGGGCGCCACCATGGCCCAGCTGTGGCGCAGGCCCGGCCTCGCCGGCGGAGGCAGGCGCTTGTGCAGCTCGGCGATCAGCGCTTGGTGTCGCTCGCGGCTGATCCCTTTGATCATCGAATCCGGCCGCTGCCGGTAGAAGAAGTGGATGTCGTTGGTGACGAGAAAGCGCCTGCCCGCGTTGGCGAGGCGCAGGTAGAGGTCCCAGTCCTCGAAGCTCGGCAGCGTTTCGTCGTATCGAAACGTCTCGAACACCGAGCGGCGAATCAGCGACGTGGCGCACGAGAAGCGATTGGCGACCTGCCCGTAGGTGGGCACGTTGCCGAGGAAGAGCGCGAAGTCGGTGAGGCTCAGCGCGCGCCGCGCCTCGTCGGACCGGAAGTACGCGGTGGAGGGCACCACGACGTCGAACGCGGCGTGGCGCTCGAGCGCGCGCACCGCGAGCGAGAGGAACGTGGGCGAGAGGCAGTCATCCGCGTCGAGCGGGAGAACGTACTGGCCGGTCGCGGCCTCGATTCCCACGTTGCGCGACGCCGACAGGCCGAGGTTGCCGCTGTTGCGGATCACGCGGACGCCAGGGGCCGCTTGCTCGACCTGACGGAGGAGCTCCCGGTCGGCAGGCTCGGTCGACGCGTCGTCGACGATGAGCACCTCGACGTCCGGGTGATCGCTCGCGCGGACGCTGGCGAGCGTCTCGGGGAGGTGCTTGCCCAGGTTGAAGTTCGTGATGACGACCGACACGCGCGGCAAAGCATCGCGGGCCACCACCACCGCCGGCGCCTGGGCTGTCTGGCGGTGGGCGTACAGCGGCGCGCTCCGCCAGGGAACGGGCTGAAGCTCGGTCTGGGTGGCCCGCTCGATGGCGCCCACCAGCCCGCGCGCCGTGCCGTCGTACTGGATGCAGTGGGTGCCGGCGACGAAGGGGCTCGAAGCGCCGAAGGCGACGCACGCGCCGTTGAGCACCAACCGCGCGCCCAGCGCCGAGGCTTCGTAGGCGGCGAGGCTCAGGCTCTCGTCCTCCGAGCAGATGACGACGATGCCGTTGGCCAGGTGGCGCTCGCGTTCGGCCGCGCCCGACACGCCGAAGACGAAGCGGGGCGCCAGGTCGGCGGGAATGAGCTTCTCGATCTCCGCGCGGTACGAAGCATCCCCCAGGTGGCAGGCGAAGACGGCGCAGCCCACCCATTCGGGATGAGCGCGCATGAACGAGACAGCGGCGCGGGCGAACACGTCGGGGCGCTGGACCGGTTGAAGCTGGGTGGCGAACACCAAGTCTTGGTGTCGCTCGGTCTTGCGCTCGAGGCCTTCGGTGACCGGAGGAAATTCGACGTGCGCGCGCGAGCGCCAGGTCGCGTCGAAGCCGTAGTACTCGGCGTAGCGCTGGGCGACGGCGTCGAGCGGCGCGACGACCGCGTCCGCGTCTTCCAGCGCCTTGCGCTCGAGCTCGAAGCGGCCGAGCAGCTCCGGGTGGTACGCGCGGGGCTCGCGGCGCAGCTGCAGGCCGTCGGTGCCGTGCAGCCGAACGACGAGCTCGCTCGTCTGCAGGTGTTCGCCCAGCCGCTTTTCCTGAATGGCGCAGAACGCCCAACCCCGATGGTCGGGGAACTCGATGACGTCGAAGCGTTCGCCTTCGCGCTCCAGCGCGATGAGCGCCCGGGCGAAGTCGAGCGACTGCGCATGCCACACCGAGTCGGTGAAGGCGGCGGCGGGAGGAAAGCACCTGCCTTGCTCGATGGTCGGGGCCCACCCTTCGCGCAGCTGGACGGTCCGCAGGCGGACGCGCGGCCCGAAATAAGAAGCGAAGCGCTCAGCGTCGATGCGCGCCTCGGCGGGTACGAGCACCACGAGCGCGTGGTCGGTCTGCTCGACCGCGGCGCGGATGATGTTGTGGAGCAGCCGGCCGATGCCCCCGGAGGTGAACGGGTAAAGCTCGTCCGTGACCAGGCAGATCCGCATCGAAGCGGCCGTCATACGCGCCGCCCCGCGCAGGGGTCAATTCGGGGACAGCAGCCGCCGGCAAGGCCTCGAGGTTGCGGCATGTTCGACCAAACAGCTAGGTTGCGCGCCCTTCAAGAAGGCCCTGACGCCTGGAGATTCCCATGAAGCTGTTGATCGCGATCCCCGCGCTGAACGAAGAAGAAGCCATCGCCTCGATCATCGAGCGGTCGCTGGCCGCGCGCGAGAAGATCATCCAGGCGTCGCCGATGGATCAGGTCGAGATCACGGTCGTGAGCGATGGCTCGACCGACCGCACCGTGGAGATCGCCCAGAGCTACGGCAACAAGATCAACCTGATCGTCTTCGAGAAGAACCGCGGGTACGGCGTCGCGATCAAGGAAGCGTGGAGCCGCTCCGACGCGGACTTTCTCGGCTTCCTCGATGCCGATGGAACCTGCGATCCCAACTTCTTCACCCAACTCTGCTCGGCCGCGGTGAAAGAGGACGCCGACGTGGTGCTCGGCTGCCGAATGACGCGCGAGAGCCGCATGCCGCCGCTTCGGCGCGTGGGCAATACGATCTTCGCGCTCCTGCTCAGCCTGTTCTCCTCGAAGCGGGTCCGCGACACGGCGAGCGGCATGCGGGTGGTGCGGCGGACGAGCCTGCCGAAGCTGCTCCCGCTGCCGGACGGGATGCACTTCACCCCGGCCATGAGCGCGCGGGCGATGCTGAGCCAAGACCTCAAGCTCATCGAAATCGACATGCCGTATCACGAGCGAGAGGGCCGCTCGAAGCTGCGCGTCATCCGCGACGGCCTGCGGTTCCTTCGCGTCATCGTCGAGGCCGCGTTTCTCTACCGCCCCTCGCGCCCGTTCGTCCTGACCGGGCTGCTCTTCGCGGCCACCGCAGCGGCGCTGATGGCGCTCCCGGTCGTCCACTACCTTCAGAACGGCAACATCCTCGAGTGGATGGTCTATCGGTTGGTGGTCAGCAGCCTGCTCGTCACCAGCGCGTGCTTGCTGCTCTCTTCCGGCTACCTGGCGAAGAAGATCGTCAACATCGTCATCTCCGAGCGGCCCGAGGCGCCGCACCCGACGGGCGCTCTCGGGCGTCTGTTCCGCGGCCGTTTCTTCTGGCTCGCGCCGCTGCTGCTGATTGGCGCCGGGGTGGCGCTGGTCGCTCCGTCCTTCGCGGAGCGGCTGGTCACCGGGAGCACGCACGAGCACTGGTCGCGCTACATCGCGATGTCGACGCTCGTCGGGAGCGGCCTGACGCTGATCGTGACGCGGGTCGTCGACTACACGCTCGACCTCATCGCGGCCCGCCTCGTCTACTTCAAGTCGCGCGACAACGGCGCCGAACGCCCCGCGCTTCGGCTGTCTGCCTAGCGCCCGCTCAAGGCGCTGCGCTGGGCGACCTGCGCTGCATGAAGCCGCCCAGGAGAATCAGCGCGAGCAGGAGCGCGCACAGCACGAGCCACCAGAGGTAGCGGAAGTCGCAGGTGGGGACGGTGGGAAGGTAGCTGAGCAGGTAGAGGACTCCGCTCGCCGCCAAGCCGAGGCTGAGCCAGCGCCACGCGGGCGCCAGCCAGAAGGCGCCCGCCGTGAAGGCGAAGAGCGCGAGCAGATACACCCAGGGGCGGAAGAAGTAGCTCTGCTCGAACCCTTGGAGCACGCCCATCACGCTGCGGTTCCAGCGGCTCGGCTCGAAGCGAATCCCCAGCTTGTTCTCCGAGATGCCGTCGTGGAACGGGTAGCAGGTGCGCTGGATGCCCAACAGGTACTGGAAGATCGCCGCGCGCTGCTCCCAATACGGCCCTGGATGACGCCGGACCGTTTCCCACCAGAAGCGGCGAAGCTCCGCGTTCGCGCCCGTG
>CAZEDU010000051.1:9987-33553 GCA_964511185.1 uncultured Myxococcaceae bacterium
CCCGGCAGGCGCCGCACGTCGCGCGGCCCCCAAAAGAGCGCCACGTGGTTCCACGGCTGGAACAACGCGCGGAGCTCTTCGACCGTGAAGGGCGGATCATTGGCATAGGCAGGCAAGTGAACTTCACCGGTCTTGACCGAGATCGCCGCCAGGTCGTGGAGGAAGGTCGTCTGCTCCGCGTGGTTCTTCGGGGTGTTGACCAAGGCTCGGTTGAGCAGGGTCGCCAGCCCGAAGACGGCGACGAACACCGCCAGGCCGATGGCCGCCACGCGCACTCGGGACGCGCGCCCCGACGTCGACCACAGCGGCGTCAGGTGGTGGGCCGACCAGAGCAGCAAGGGAACGAGCGCCGGGGCTGCGTTGTGTCGAACGCCGCACGCATAGACGGCGCACACGAACGCGCCCGCCGCCAGCGCTTTGCTGCGCCGCGGGCGAGCCCAACACACCAAGCCGACCGCGAGCGTCAGGGCGGCGCCCATGCCGACGTCTTTCCAAACCGTGCTGAGGAGGCCGAAGACCGACGGCAGCAGCGCGATGATCCACACGGCCACCATGCCGAGGAGGCCGGGCCGCGCCACCGCGCTCACCACGAGGGCGATCCCCGCCCAGAACATCAAGTTGTGCAGGACCAGCATCCCGCCCGGCCCTTCCCACACGCGGTCGAGCTGTCCGAACAGCCAGCTCATCAGCGGCGGATGCCAGTCGCCATAGACCCCGGTTCGACCGCTCTTCAGCTGCACGAACGAGTCGAAGGACATGTAGCCGGGCCAGAAGGTCGCGACCGTCGCGAGAAAAGCGGTCGCGGCGCCCACCCAGGGCAGCCTCTCGGCGACGGCGCCCCAGAGACCTCGGCGCAGGCCAGCTTCGCCGGCCGAGGAGGCGAGCATCGTCTCGGCCAGCGGCGGTGTTGGTGGGCTCCCCATCTTCGAAAGGGTCCGCAATGTGTCACGCGCCACGCCGCGCTGACAACGAAGACAGGCGAGCGCCGCCGCACGCGCGATTTGCCAAGAAAGCCATCCGTTCGCTATGGCGAGCCCGCCGGCCGCCGGACAGGGCCGCCTTCGAAATGCATTGGGACTTCGTCATCAGCTGCTTCGAGCCGGTCGGGGCCGTGACCGGCGGCATCGGCACCTACACCCGCCTGCTGCTTCGGGAGCTGGGCGATGCGCGGGATGAGACCCGGCCTCGCTCGATCCTCTTCCTGACGTCCGAGCGACACCGCGACCAGCCGCTCGACTTCTTGGGGAAGAACACCCGGGTCGAGTACCTGCCGTCGGAGGCGAGCATCGACGGCGTGCGCTTCACCAACCTGCTCGACGCTTACCGGCATTTCGGCTGGAACCTGATGCAGCGCCTGCGAGCGCTTCAGTCCCAGGGGCACACGTTCGGCCTGCTCGAGGTCCCCGACTTCTCCGCCGAGGGCGCGTTCACCCTGCGGGCCCGCACCTACGGCCTGCTCGACATCGAGCGCGTGGCGGTGCGGCTGCACTCGCCCTTGATGATGCTCCACCGCGACAACGACACGCTCGCGCCCGAGCCGAGCCGGTTGCGGTCCTGGACCGAAGAAACGCAGGTCTATCGCGATGCCGATCACGTTCTCTTCGGCGGCGACGCGATGCTCGAACGGGTCGCCAGCCTGCTACCGAACGAGCTGGCCGAATCGGTCCGGAAGAAGGCGATCAAGGTTCCGCACCCCTGGCCCGAGCCGAGCCGTCGAACGGAACGGCGCGAGAGCGGCCGGACCATCGAGCTCGGCTACCTGGGCCGGCTCGAGTGGCGCAAGGGCGTCGACCTGCTCGTGCGCGCCGCCGTCGAAGCGCTGAATGCGGGCAGCGCTCCGTTCCGCGTCCACTTCTTCGGCAAGGACACCCAGACCTACGGCAACCAGTCGGTGCGCAAGCACCTCGACACGCTGATTCCCCGCGAGCGCTCCGACGCGTTCGTGTTCCACGACTACGTTCCGCAGGCGGAGCTGTGGGCCAACCACCTGCCGAAGATGGACGGGTTCGTCTTTCCTTCCCGCTTCGAGAACTACCCCAACGTGTTGCTCGAGGTGCTCGAGCGGGGAGTGCCGATCCTCGTCTCGAAGCACGGCTGCATGCCCGAGATGGGCGAGGGCTTCCCCACCGTCACCGCGTTTGATCCGCTGGAGATCCCCGCCTTCGCCGAGCTCTTGCGCCGCACCGTCGAGGGCCGCCAGGCCACCGCCGCGAACGCCGAGGAGCGCTACCTCTCCCGGCAGCGCGCGATCTCTCGAACCCTTCGCGCGCAGTACGCGAGCCTCCTCTCGCAGCGCGCACCGCCGACGGCGCTGCCGCGCCAGGACGAACAGCCCGTCTCGATCATCGTTCCGCACTTCAATCAGGCGAACGACCTCGGCGCGATGCTCGCCTCCGCCCAAGGCCAGCTGAAGGCCGGCGATGAGCTGATCGTGGTCGACGACGGCTCGACGCCCGACCAGCGCGACGCCGCCCGGCGCGCGACGGAAGCGGCGGGCTTTCGATTTGTCCTCGCGCCGGTCAACGCGGGGCCAGCGGCGGCGCGCAACCTGGGCGTGAAGACGTCGCACAACCCGCTCTTGCACTTCGTCGACGCAGACGACGAGATCGCCCCGGGCGGGCTCGACGTGCTTCGGCGCGCGTTCGCGGTGAACCCCGCGCTCGACGTCGCGACCGGCGGCATGCACGTCCTCCGCGACGAGAACTACCTCTGGGCGGCCTACGACCCGACGCCGGCCTCGGTGCTGCTCGAGAACTGCTCACACTGCGGAATCATGATTCGCCGCGAGGTCTTCGACGCGGTGGGCGGGTACTGGGTCGGCCAGCGCCACCACATCGAGGATTGGGAGCTGCACATGCGGCTGGTGCTCGAGGGCTACCGCTTCGAAGCGCTCCCGGAGATCACCTACCGCTACCGCGTCAACAAGCAGGCGGGCCGCAACTCCCAGCAGCCCGAGCGCATCGCGCGCTCGTACCACGAGGCGCTCTCGCACGCGCTCGCCAGCGTTTCGCCGGAGCGGGTCGCGGCGGTGTGGCCCTTCGCGGCGCCGCTGCTCGCCTACGCCCTGTCCCATTCGCGCGGCCACGCCGACACCGAGAACCCGCTGCGCTACGAGCTGGTCGACAGCCTCAATGCCTTCATCAAACGAACCCCTCTTCACCGCCACCTCAAGCGCGCCATCCAAGGTGTCCGAGGCGCTGACGCGAATTGACGCGGCGGTGACGCCGCGCGCGCGGGCGTTGGCGCTGACCACCGCGGCGGCGGGCTGGGTCTTCGTGCTGTACGTCGCTTTTCAACCCGGACTGCTCTCGGCCGACCCGCTCGATCAGCTCGGGCAAGGACTGACCGGGCAGTTCACCAACCAGCACCCGCCGTTGCTCTCGGCGCTGCTCGCGCTCGCCTTTCGCGCGACCGGCTCGGTCTGGCCGGTGCTGCTCGTTCAGTTGGTCGTGATCGCGGGCGCGGTCCTGCTGCTGGTGCGCCGCGCGGGTTGGACATGGGGCGCGTGCGCCGCCGGCGCGCTCTTCTTGGCGCTCCCGCCGGTCTGGTCGATTTCGATCGCGGTGTGGAAGGACGTCGCGCTGGTCTGCGCGATGCTGCTGGCGATCGCCGCGCTGGCGTACCGCCAAGGCGCGCTCGCGCTGGTGCTGCTGTTCGTCGCCGCGAGCTGCCGCTTGAACGCGGTCTTGGCCGCCGCGCCCTTGCTCGTGCCGCTCTCGCTGCGTTGGGCTTGGCTCGAGCGGCCCCGCTGGCGGCGTTGGGCCTTCTGCGCGGTGGCGCTCGCGCTCGCGGTGGCCATCCCCAAGCGCATCGAGCGCGCGCTGGGCGCCCAAGATGCGTGGGCGCTGGCCTGGGTGCTCGCCGACGACCTGGCCGGGCTGTACGCGCGCCACCCCGATGACTTCTCGCGCTCGCTCTTCGCCGACGAGACCAGCCCCGCCGAGCTGCGCCAGCTCTACCGCGCCGAGAGCTGCCTGGGCGTCTTCTTCGGGGACGGCTCGGCGGCGCGCCCCATCGGCCTGGGGCCCTTGCCCGCGCAACGAGCGGCCCTGCGCGCGGAATGGCTCCAGCGCGTCCGGGAGCACCCGGTGAGCTACCTGCGCCTTCGCGCCGTTCGGTTCGCCCGGCTGCTCGGGTTTCGCCGCGAAGTCTTCTACCCATTCCATTGGCAGATCGATCCGAACCACCACGGGTTGGCGCTGAAGAGGCCGCACACGCTCGCGCATCGCGCGCTGGTGTCGCTCCGCGACGCCTCGGCCAACGGCCTCTTTTTCCGTCACTGGCTCTGGCTCGGGCTGCTCGGGGCGGTGGCGGTGCTCGCTTTTCGACGAGGCGCGCAGCTCTCGGCCTGGGTGGCGGTGTCGGGGCTTGCGTACGCCGCCGGCTACCTCTTGGTCGCGCCCGCAGCCGATTTTCGCTACGGCTTTTGGTGCATCGCCGCCCTGTTCAGCGCCCTGGCGCTCCTCGGCCTGCGCGAGCGCCAAACGACTGCCATTCCAAGACAAAGCCGTGCACTTGAAGCAGCCAAGGAACCACAGTTATAGGAGGGCCTTCGGCCTTCGAGGACACGGTCCATGCCCCTGAAATCGCGAGAGAAACAGCGCCTTCTCATCTTCGTCATCGCGTACTACGCGGAGAGCACGCTGAAGAAGGTCCTCGAGCGCATCCCGCGCAAGCTCTTCGACCAGTTCGACTGCGAAGTCCTCATCGTCGACGACGGGTCGGAGGACCGCACCTTCGCCATTGGCCGTGAGTACAAGGAAGCGCACCCGGAGATGCGGCTCACGGTGCTGCGCAACGAGCTGAACCAGGGCTACGGCGGCAATCAGAAGGTCGGCTACAGCTACGCGATCGCCGAAGGGTTCGACTTCGTGGCGATGCTGCACGGCGACGGGCAGTACGCGCCGGAAGAGCTGCCGCGCCTGATGGAGCCGCTCCAAACGGGCGAAGCGGACGCGGTGTTCGGCAGCCGCATGATGACGCCGTTCGGCGCACTGAAGGGCGGCATGCCGCTCTACAAGTTCGTCGGCAACAAGCTCCTCACCCGCGCGCAGAACGCGCTGCTCCGCTCGAACCTCTCGGAGTTCCACTCGGGCTACCGCATCTACTCGGTCGCGATGCTCGAGCGCATTCCCTTCCGCCTGAACTCGAACGACTTCCACTTCGACACCGAGATCATCATTCAGGTGATGAATGCGGGCGGCAAAATCAAGGAGCTGCCGATCCCCACCTACTACGGCGACGAGATCTGCCGCGTGAATGGCATGAAGTACGCCAAGGACGTGATGGTCGCCACGCTCCGGAACGCGGCGCACCGCTCGGGCCTGCTCTATCAGCGCCGCTTCGAACCGATTTCGAATCAGAACCGCCACTACGACCTGAAGCTCGGCTACGCGAGCAGCCACGCTTGGGCGCTCGACGCGGTCCCCCAAGGCGCGAAGGTCATCGACATCGGCTCGGGGCCCGGCGGCATCGCGCAGGAGCTGGTCAAGAAGGGCTGCGAGACGGCGGTGGTCGACCAGTTCTCACCCGAGAGCCACGACCCGAAGGTGCGGGTGTTCGTCCAGGACCTCGACGGCGGGCTGTCCTTCGACGTGGGCAAGTACAAGTACCTCCTGCTGCTCGACGTCATCGAGCACTTGAAAGATCCAGAAGGCTTTCTCGAGAAGCTCCGCAGCCAGTTCGAGCACGAGCCCAAGACGCTGGTGCTCACCACCCCGAACATCGCCTTCTTCATTCAGCGCGCGATGCTCCTGGTGGGGCAGTTCAACTACGGCAAGGCCGGCATCCTCGACCGCACGCACACGCGGCTGTTCACCTTCCGCAGCCTGCGCCACCTGCTGCGCGATCAGGGCTTCAAGATCAAAGAGATGCGCGGCGTACCGGCGCCTTTCCCCAAAGTCTTGGGCAACGGCGTCCTCGGCAAGACGGCGCTCGCCGCGAACCTGGCGCTGATCCGCGTGTCCAAGTCGCTGTTCTCGTACCAGATCTTCGTCGTCGCCGAGAGCACGCCCGACGTCGACTTCGTCCTGCGCGACACCAAGAAGAAGAGCGCCGAGCGCGCGGCCAAGCTGCGCGAGAAGACGCCCACCGAGCCGGCGCACCTCGACGAGGGCCGCGCCCGGCGGGCGCGAAAGCGGCGCACGCCAGCGAGCCCGTAGGAAGCGCCCACCCGTCCATTTCCGCCTATGGGCCGCCTCTCGACTTAGGCAGAGCCTCCGTCGCCGGCCGCCGCGGACGAGGGCGGTGGAGCGCTCGCGGCCGCCGCGCAGCACAACGCGCCGATGACGAAGTAGTAGTAGTTGCAGAACGCCTGCTTGTTGAAGGCGAAGAAGCCGAAGAAGACGAGCGCCACGGTCGCCGCGAAGCCGCTGCCCGTGCGCGGCGCGCGGACGAGCCCGACGGTGAGCAGCACCCCAGCCGCCAGGAACGCGAGCGAGGTGGGCAGCCGCGCTCCGGTCTTCTGCGCGAAGAGCGCGAGGTAGCTCAGCGCTTCGGCGCGGAACGGCTGGAGCACCTGGAGGCCGACCACGTCCTTCCAGAACGCGCTGAAGTCCCACAGCGCGAGCGGCAGCGTGACGGCCGCGGCGACCGCGAGCGCCCTCCACGCCCAGCCGAGGAGGACCTTCCGCTCGGGCGGCGGGCTGGGCACGAGCTGCCACAACGCCGGCGCGACGAGCACCAGGTACTGCTTGACCGGCAAGAACAGCCCGACGGCGTACGGCAGCCATCGGGGGAAGCGCGCGTGAACGAAGACGACGGCCGCGAGCAGCAGCACCGCCAGCGGCTCGGTCCAGCCCTGCTCGAGCACGAAGAAGGCGCGGGGCGTGAAGAGGAAGAGCGCGGCGACGCTGAAGCTCAAGCGGCTGGGGCGCGCGTAGGCCATCAGCCCCGCGGCCGCGACCATCGCGAAGAGCTGCGAGTAGCGGTAGTCCCCCAGCCAATGGCCGGGGAGGACGAGCAGCAGGCTGAGCGGCGGGTACGGGAACCCAAACTGCAACCGCCCATTCACCGACAGCCCTTCGCCGTAGAAAGGCGAGTTGCCGTAGATGTCCGGGTACGTCATCGCGTATGGGTTTCGGCCGGCGAGCAGCTCGGCCGCGCCGTCGCGCTGAAAGACATACACGTCGATGAAAGGCGAAGGCGACGCCTGGATGAGCCACACGCCGAGCCCCGCGAAGGTGACGAGCAGGAGGGGCACGCGCACGCGCTCGAGGAAGCCGCCCTTGGCCAGCCCCGCGCCCGCGAGCACCGCGGCGATCGCCAGCCCGGCGAAGAAGGGCGTGAAGCCGCGCCCGCCGACGCGCAGGTAGATGCCAGGCGAGGTGGTGAAGAGCTGGGCGAACTGAAAGCACAGCCCCACCCCGATGAGCGCCACCACCGGCGTCTCGTCCCACCGCTTGGGCCACGGCACCGCCGGCGCCACGACGCCGACCAAGCAGAGGGCGAACGCGGCGGTCAGCCAGTCGATGGCCTGCGGCGACAGGTTGCCGTTGTTGAGGTGCACGGCGTGGCCGAGCGCGATGGCGGATCCGACCCAGCACCACGCGCCGAAGTGATTGTCCGCCTCACGGGTAAGCGTCACGCGCGCGACTCTTCCCGGACCGACGCGGTGACGCAAGCGCGGCGTCAACGCCGGGTGTGCACGAGCACGACGAAGTCGGCGACTTGGAACCGCTCCACCTGGCCGGGCTGAGACCGCAGCCACGGCTCGACGTCCTCCGCCCGCGCGCGCGGCTCCGAGGGGTGAAAGACGTACGCCACCTTGCTCGCGCGCCGAAAGCCTTCGAGGTAGGGCGCGTAGCGGTCCTCGCGGTGATGGAGCGGCACCAAGATGGGACGCTCGCCCCACAGGAACGTCAGCCGGTACGCGAGCCAGAACTGCGCCGCCCCGTACTGCACGCCCCGCGCGCGCAGCGCCTGCGCCACCTGCTCTTCCTCGCGCGCCTGGCCACGCTCGGTGCGGACGATTCTCGGCCCGTCCACGTACTCCCCGTAGCTGAGCCAGCCGTTCAAGGCGGCCGACAGCAGGTACGGCGCGAGCAGGAAAGAGAAGCGCTGCGTCCCCAACAGCCACAACACCGGGGCCAGCGAGAAGGGAGCGGTCCAGACGATGGGCGCCAAGTACCGCGCGGACCACGCGTCGGCGGGCATCGACGACAGCAGGAACCCCACCACCGAGGACAACGACGCGAGCGAGCCGAACAGGCCGAGCCGGCGCAGCTCCCAGGGGATGCGGCGCACGAACAGGCTGGCGAAGCCGGCGCAGATGCCGATGCCCAGAAGGCTCGCGGACAGGAACAGGAAGGTCTGCAGCCACTCGGGCGCCGCCCAGAGGACGGGGGGCCGACCGCTGATCGGGATGAAGACCTTCGCGCTCGCCAGCCACGGCAGGCACTGCTCGCGCAGGAGGTTCCAGTTGTGCGCGATGCGATCGAACGTGAGCCGGGTCTGTGGGGTGGCGGCGCCCGACGCCAGGCGCATCAGCCCGAGCGCGGTGGCGCCGACCACGAGCCCGGCGGCGCCAGCGGCGAGCCGGCGCAGCAGCTCGCGGCGGTGCGGGCGTTGATCCAGGCTGCACGCCAACCCCAGCAGCCCCAACGCCCCCATCATCTGCAAGGCGAAGAGGTCCAGGTACAGCGCGACCACCGCGAGCATCACGCCGGTGAAGAGGTGCGCCCAGGGGCGGCGCCGCGAGGCGGCCCCGTCGATGAACCAGACGGCGGCGAAGAAGAACGTCAGGCACCATTGGCGCGGGGCGTAGAGCACCACGCCGTTGATGGCCTGCGGGGTGAAGACGATGGGAAGGCAGACGACCATCGCCGCCCAGCGGGGCAGGTACCGCTGGACGACGCCGAACGCGAACGCGGTGAGAAGGAGGTGCCCGGCGAACGGCACCAGCATGAGCGCGAGCGCCGAGACACCCGCCAGCGCGAAGCCGATGGCGATGAAGAAGGCGTCGAGCGAGCCTTGGTACGGCGCGCCCCACAAGAAGAAGGAGAGCTCGCCGTGCAGCATGTGCATCGCCTGGAGGCCGACGATGGCCGCGTCGGAGTGCACGCCGCGCGCGTTCAGCAGGGGCGGCAGGCGGAACAGCACGTTCGCGACAATCAGGACCGGGAAGGGAAGCCACGGCGATCCGAGCAGAGGGCGAACGCGGGTCAGGTTCATCACGCGGGAGCGGGGAATATCACGACGTCCTCTCGCCGAGTGGCGCGAGCGGGCAAGCGCCCTGCCATCACCTACTCATTGACGTGGATGGTCGACGCGGGCAGGGTCGCGTGCTCAGTTTGGGCCAAGGACTCCAAGCGATGCAGAAGAAGAAAGTGGCGGTGGTCGGTGGCTGTGGCCACGTCGGATTGCCGCTGTCGATCGCGTTTGCCCCCCACCACGACGTCTTCATCTACGACGTGAACGAGAAGGCGGTCGAGCAGGTCGCGCGGGGCCAGATGCCGTTCCGGGACGAAGGCGCAGAAGAGGGCCTCGAGGCCGCGCTCGCCCACGGCCTGAAGGTCAGCCCGAAGCCCGACGTGCTCCCCCAGTGCGACTACGTGGTGTTCGTCATCGGCACCCCGGTCGACGAGCACTTGAACCCTTCGTTCACGCTCTTCGAGAAGGTGCTGAACGACCTGGCCGAGGTGCTGCGCGACGGCCAGACGTTGGTGCTCCGGTCGACCGTTTTCCCCGGCACCACGGAGCGCGTGCAGAAGCAGCTCGAGCGGCGCGGCCGCAAGGTGCACGTGACGTTCTGCCCCGAGCGCGTGGCGGAGGGCTTCGCGCTCAAAGAGATCAAGATGCTGCCGCAGATCATCTCCGGCAGCTCGGAGGAGGCCATCCGCTCGGCGCGCGCGCTGTTCTCGCCCCTGGGCGTCGAGCTGATCGAGCTCAAGCCGCTCGAGGCGGAGCTGGCCAAGCTCTTCAACAACGTCTACCGCTACATCACCTTCGCGGTCGCCAACCAGTTCTACATGATGGCGAGCGACTACGACCTGGACTTCTACCGAATCCTCCACGCGGTGAAGCACAACTACCCGCGCGGCGCGCACCTGCCGGCGCCGGGGTTCGCCGCCGGCCCGTGCCTGTTCAAGGACACCATGCAGATGTCGGCGTTCACCAACAACGCCTTCTTCCTGGGCCACTCGGCGATGCTGGTGAACGAAGGGCTGCCGCAGTACGTGGTCAACCGGATGAAGAAGCGCTGGCCTGACCTCGACGGCAAGACGGTCGGCCTGCTCGGCATGGCGTTCAAGGCCAACAGCGACGACACGCGCGAGTCGCTCTCGTACAAGCTGAAGAAGATTTTGCAGATCAGCGCGGGCGCGGTGCTGACGTCGGATCCGGAGGTGGCGGACGCGGCGCTCAGGCCCGAAGAAGAGGTGCTGGACAAGGCCGATCTCTTCGTCATCGGCGCTCCGCACAGCCGCTACAAAACACTCGACTACCGCGGCAAGCCCGTGGTCGACATCTGGAACTTGCTGGGCAAGGGAGGCGTGATTTGAAAGCGCTCGTCACGGGTTCGTCTGGGTTCATCGCCGGGTATTTGATTGAAGAGCTTTTGGGCAACGGCTACGAGGTCGTCGGGCTCGACAACCACTCGAAGTACGGCCACGTCGAGAAGAGCTACTCGAAGAACCCGAAGTACCGCTTGGTCGAAGGCGACGCGAAGGACGTCGAGCTGATGAAGCGGCTGGTCGCCGACTGCGATCACCTGGTGGCCGGCGCCGCGATGATCGGCGGCATCAGCTACTTCCACGAGTTCGCCTACGACCTGATCGCCGAGAACGAGCGGATCATCGCTTCGACCTTCGACGCGGCGATCTGGGCGCACAAGAACAAGAAGCCGCTCAAGAAGATCACCGTGCTCTCGAGCTCGATGGTCTACGAGAGCACCGCCGTGTACCCGACGCCGGAGGGCGAGCAGCTCAAGTCGCCTCCCCCGCTGTCGACCTACGGCTTCCAGAAGCTCGCCTGCGAGTACTTCGCCAAGGGCGCCTTCGAGCAGTACAAGCTGCCCTACACCATCGTCCGTCCGTTCAACTGCGTGGGCACCGGGGAGAAGCGCGCGAAGAGCGACCGGGAGATCATGAGCGGCAACGTGAAGCTGGCGATGAGCCACGTGGTGCCCGACCTGGTGCAGAAGATCGTCAAGGGCCAGGATCCGCTGCACATCCTGGGAGACGGCAACCAGGTGCGCCACTACACGTACGGCGGCGACCTGGCGAAGGGCATTCGGGTGTGCATCGAGCACCCGGCCGCGCAGAACGAGGACTTCAACATCTCGACCGCGCAGTCGACCACCGTGCTCGAGCTGGCCGAGCTGATCTGGAAGAAGATCAAAGGGAACGTGCCGTTCCGCTACGTCTCGGACAAGCCCTTCGAGTACGACGTGCAGAAGCGCGTGCCCGACGTGTCCAAGGCGAAGAGGGTCTTGGGCTTCACCTGCGACACGTCGCTCTCGGCGATGCTCGACGAGGTGATTCCCTGGGTGAAGCAGCAGGTGGAGCTGGGCCAGCTGTGACCGCGCAGAAGGCGCCAGAGGCGCCCGATCTCCACATCGTGGTGCCGGTCTACAACGAGGCCGAGAACTTCACGCCCTTCTACGAGAGCCTCAAGACCCACGTCCGCACGCCGCACCGACTGGTCGTCGTCTACGACTTCGAGGAAGACACCACGGTGCCGGTGGTGAAGCGCCTGCAGCCAAACGACCCGAGCATCGTGCTGGTGAGGAACCACCAGCGCGGCGTGCTGGGCGCGCTGAAGACCGGCCTGAAGTACCCGACCCACGGCGCGGTGCTCGTCTCGATGGCCGACCTGTCGGACGACCACAGCCGGGTCGACGCGATGTACGCGCTGTACAAGCAAGGCCATGGGCTGGTGTCGGCGAGCCGCTACAGCCAAGGCGGTGAGCAGCGCGGCGGCCCCTTCGTGAAGGGGCTGATGTCGCGTGCCGCGGGCGCGAGCCTGCACCTGCTCGGCGGGCTCCCCACGTGGGACCCGACGAACAACTTCAAGCTCTACAGCAAGGCGCTGATCGACGCGGTGGAGATCGAATCCACCGGCGGCTTCGAGGTCGCCCTCGAGCTCACCGTGAAGGCGCACCAGAAGGGCTTCAAGATTGGCGAGGTGCCGACCATCTGGACCGACCGCGTCGCGGGGCAGAGCCATTTCAAGCTGATGAAGTGGCTGCCCTCTTACATGCGCTGGTACGGCGAGGCGTTCAAGGCGCGCGCGGCCGCGCTGCTCCCCCGCTGACGAAGCCCGTCGACGCCCCGCACACGCCGAGACCGGCCGCTGAGCTTCAACCTCCGTCGCTCTTCGGGGCCGGGCGCAGCCGGCCGGACGCCGCGTGCAGGTAGCTCTCCCAGGCGCCGGACAGCTCCCCTTCGAGCGCCAGCACCGCGTCGACCGGCCCGTCGCCGAACCGCTTTCGCTCGGCGCTCAAGTCGAACAGCTGCGCCTGACGCGCCACCGCGCCCGACAGCGCGGCGTCGAGCTCCTTCGCCTGCGACTCGGTGAGGGACGCCCGCAGCGCGGTGAGCTGCTGCGCGACGCCGCCATCGGCCGACGGGAGCGGGCGCTTCGCGAGCACCGCCGTCACCAGCTCGGACATCGCCTCGACTTCCCCTTCGGTCAACGCGGCGTCGGCGCGGGCCGTGGCCTCGGCGCGCTGCCGCCGCTCGAGCGCGGCCAGCGCCTCGGACTCGAGGTCCCTGCCGGCGTCGGCCCGCTTCTCGAGCGCGCGAACGGTCTGCAGCGCCTGCGCTTGCACCGGCCCCATCGCGCGCAGGTAGCGCACGAACGCCTCGAGCTTCGCTCGGGTGATGACGACGGGCGCGCCGGCGTCGTCGGCGCCCGCGGGCTGGTTGGCCGCCGACTTGGGCGGAGGCGCCTCCGCGCGGGAGGACCGCTGACACCCAACGAGCAGCAAAGCCGCCAGCGCCACGCCCAGACGTAAATTCCCTTGGAAGGTCACGGGTCTAGTTTCCCTTAGTCTTTGACCTCATGGGCACCGGTCGTATACGAGGTGCCGTTCGATTCGGAGGGTGCTTGAAGGTCTTTCTGGTGCGACACGGCGATGCGGACGCGGAGATTCCCGAGGGTTTGGGGGATGACGCGAGAGCGCTCGTTGCCAAGGCGCGGGCCCACTTGATGACGCACTTCTCGGGCCTGACGGACCGGCTCGCGCCCGTGGATCGCATCCTCACCAGCCCGCTGGTTCGCACGGTCCAAACGGCGCAGATTCTTTCGTTCGTGTTGAAGCACGAAGGGTCGCTCAAGGCGCACCGTAGCCTCCTGCCCGACATGCCGGTCGGCGCCATCGAGACGTTGCTCGGAGAGCACCCGGGCGAGAACCTGATTTTGGTCGGGCATCAGCCTTCGATGGGCGCCATGGCCGCTCACTTGCTGGGCATGCAGTCGTTCCCCAAGCCGGTGAACCCAGGCACGGTGATCGGGCTGGAGCGCGACGCGCAGGGCGGGGAAGGCGAAAACCCGGGCCCTGGGTCGACGACGCGGCTTCTGTTCTACGCGGCGCCGGGGCAGCCGGTGCTGGAGAGCGTCTAAAGGCGTTGGCATGGGCCTCGACGAGACGACCTACAATCAGCTGGTCGCCGCCGCGTTCAAGCGGCTGGTCGAAGCCGCGGACGAGGTCGACCCCGACGTGCTGGAGGCGGACAGCACCGCCGACATGGTGACGTTCACCGCGCGCTCGGGGGAAAAAGTCATCGTCAACACGCAGCGGGCGGTGCGGCAGATTTGGGTGGCCGGCCAGGGCCGCGGCATTCACTTCAGCTACGACCCGGCGACCGGCCGCTGGCTCGACGACAAGGGCGAAGGCCTCGAGCTGTTCGGCTGGATAGCCTCCTGCCTCCAGGCCACCTCGGGCGCCGAACTATCGCTGTAGCTGGGGACTGTCCCCAGAGGGGACTGTCCCCGGTTGTGCCGAGGCGACAAACTCTCCCGAATCCCCTCGAGCTCTCGCCCCAGCAGCGGCCGGTTGAGCGCGCGCGTCCAATCGTCCGGGAGCGGCAAAGGCGGCGCGTCCACCCACTCGAGGCTCCGCGCGCTCGACCAGCGCCACCGCTCCACGAATTGCGTCAACCCGGCGCGCACCGGGTTCTGCAGCACGTAGCGCATCACAGCCAACAGGTGCTCATCCCGCCGGACGGCGAGGCCTTTGTACCTTCCCTGCCACAGGTGGCCGACGCTCGGGGAACGCAGCTGGTAGCGGCAGGCGTGCGTGGTCATCCACCAGCGCATGAAGCCGCTCAGCGCGCCTTCCGCTCGTGGCTCGACGACCGCGTGAAAGTGATTCGGCATCACGCAGAAGGCGTAGATGCGAACGGGGTAGCGCTCCTTCGCGCGACGCATCAGCTCGATGAACTGGTCGTAGTCGGATGCGTCGTGGAACAACCGCATGCGGTCGTTCGCGCGGTTGAATACGTGGAAGATCTGCCCCGCCGTCACGCCTCTCGCCGCCCTTGGCATGGCGGAGAGTTTGGCCGCAGAGGCTGACATCGGCCTCGCAACGGCCGGGGACAGTCCCCGCTGGGGACAGTCCCCCCAATCAACCGATGGAGATTCGGTCGCGGCGCTGCGGCGGGGCTCCGGCTTCGACGCGGTTGCCGCCAGCGGCTTGCGCGCGCTGCAGCGCCTCGGCGACGTCGCTCAACATCGAGCGGAAGTTGATCTGCTGCTCGTTGGTGCGGCCGTCGAAGCTCGCCATACCGACCGACACCGTCATGCCGGGCACCGCGGTGACCTCGGCCAACCGCTGGTAGAGCCGATTGGCGACCTCGCTCGCCCCCACCCATGGCGTGTTGGGCAGGAACGCCAGGAACCGGCTCTCGACGTACGGCACCGCCAGGTCGATGTCGCGAATCGAGCGGGTGATGGTCGACAGGGCCTCCCCCATCAGCGCGAGCCGCACGCTCGCGGGCTGCCCTTGGAGCCGCTCGTCGAGCCGATCGAACGCGATGAGCAAGAAAGCGATGGGGTACTTGTACCGCCGCGCGCGCCGGACCTCGAGCAGCAGGTACTTGCGGAAGAACTCGAAGTCCTTCCCCACCCCTTCGGGCTTGTACGACTCCTCGAGGCTGGAGACCTTCTGCCGCAGCTCCCGCAGCCGAAGCATCGCGCGCGAGATGGAGAGCACCGCGCTCTTGCGCAGCGGGCCCACCAGGAACCCGTCCGCTTGGGACGCATGCGCCTTGCCGTCGGGGTCGTCTTGGTCGGGCGTGAAGAGCAGCACCACCGAGCACTGGGGGTGCAGGCGCTTCAGCTCCGCGACCACGGCAGCGGCGTCGAACGCGGTGGTGGAGCAGAACGCGATCGCCGGCTGCCCGTCCTGCCCGCGACGCAGCACGTCCTCGAGCCGCTGCTCCACGCGGACCTCGAAGCGCGCGGCCTCCAGGTACTGGCGCAGCGTGCTGGCGATCGGCAGGGAAGGCTCGAGGATGAGCGCGCGCGGGTTCGACATCGGGCCGCTCAGACCTCCATCACTTCTTTCTCTTTCTTCTGCACCACCTCGTCGATCTTCGCGACGCCCAGGTCGGTCTCCTTCTGCACCTTCTCGGTGGCGCGCTTCTGATCATCCTCGGTGATCTTCTTGTCCTTCAGCAGCCCCTTGAGCTGCTCGTTGGCGTCGCGGCGCTCGTTGCGCACCGCCACCTTGTGATCCTCGCCCTTCGCCTTCACCTGCTTGGCGATCTCCTTGCGGCGCTCCTCGGTGAGCGGCGGGATCGGCAGCCGAATCAGGTCGCCGTCGTTCATCGGGTTGAGGCCAAGGTTCGCCTCCTTGATGGCCTTCTCGATGTCCTTGATGACGCTCTTGTCCCAAGGCTTGATGGTGATCATCCGCGGCTCGGGCACCGCGAGCGCGGCGCACTGCGCGAGCGGGGTCGGGGTGCCGTAGAAGCTCACCTTGATGCCGTCGAGCATGCTCAGTTTGGCGCGGCCGGTGCGAATCTTCCCGAGCTCGCGGCGGAGGTCATCCACCGTCTTCTCGATGCGGCCCTTGAGGGCGGTCACCACGTCGTCATGCGCTGCCATGTCTCGTCTCCCGTTTTCCGGCTTAAGCCCAGGCCGTTTCGTTCGTACCGACCACCGTGCCGATCTCACCGGGGTTCATCACCGCCTTGAGGATGTTGCCCCTGGTGGTGAGATCGAACACGACGATCGGCAGCTTGTTGTCCTTGCAGAGCGAGATGGCCGTCGAGTCCATCACGTTCAGGTTCTGGTTGAGCACGTCCATGTACGTGAGCGTCTTGTACCGGCGCGCGTTGGCGTCCTTCTTCGGATCCGCGCTGTAGACCCCGTCGACCTTGGTGGCCTTGAGGATGACCTCGGCGTTGATCTCCATCGCCCGCAGCGACGCCGCGGTGTCGGTGGTGAAGTACGGGTTGCCGGTCCCGGCCGCGAAGATGACGACGCGGCTCTTCTCCAAGTGCCGGACCGCGCGGCGGCGGATGTACGGCTCGGCGATCTGCTCCATCTTGATGGCCGAGAGCACGCGGGTCCAAATCTCCTGCTTCTCGAGCGCGTCCTGCAGCGCCATCGAGTTGATCACCGTGGCGAGCATGCCCATGTAGTCGGCGCTCGCGCGATCCATGCCCTCGGTCGAGCCGGCGACGCCGCGGAAGATGTTTCCGCCGCCGATGACGATGGCCACCTGCACGCCGGCGGCGACCACGTCTTTCACTTCGGAGGCGACGCGCTGCAGCGTGGGCGGGTGAATGCCGTACTTGCCCTCGCCCATCAGCGCTTCGCCGGAAAGCTTCAGCAAAATTCGCTGGTAGCGACTCTTGAGAACTTTGTCGGCCATGGGCGCGAACGCTTCTAGCGCCCAGGTCCGAGCCGCGCAATACCGGGGACAGTCCCCTTTGGGGACAGTCCCCTCTATTGCCGACTTTTAGGCTTGGCCGAGCTGCTTGGCGACTTCCTGCGCCAAGTCGTCCTTCTTCTTCTCGATGCCCTCGCCGACCTCGAAGCGGGCGAAGCGACGCACCGAGATCTTCTCGCCGATCTTGGCGACCGCCTCGGTGATCATGTCCTTCATCTTCTTCTTGTCGTCCTTGATCCAGGGCTGATCCATCAGGCAGACGCGCTCGTAGTACTTCTCGACCTTGCCGGTGAGGATCTTCTCCCAGATGGCCTCGGGCTTCTTCTGCTCGCGCAGCTGGGCGCGCTCGATCTCCTTCTCCTTCTCGAGCGCGTCGGCCGGGACCTCTTCGCGGCTGACGTACTTCGGGTTGGCCGCGGCGATCTGCATCGCCACTTCCTTCACCAGCGCCTGGAAGTCCTCGTTGCGCGCGACGAAGTCGGTCTCACAGTTCACCTCGACCAGCACGCCGATCTTGCCGCCGTGCACGTAGGTGCCAACCAGCCCTTCGGCCGCCACGCGGCTGCCCTTCGCCTCGGCGCGGCTGATGCCCTTCTTGCGCAGGTACTCTTCGGCCTTGCCGAAGTCGCCGCCGCTCTCGGCCAGCGCCTTCTTGCAGTCCATCATGCCCGCGCCGGTCCGCTCGCGCAGGTCCTTCACCATCGACGCACTGATCTCCGCCATCGACACTCTCCGACTCAGGAATGCGGGGACAGTCCCCTCTGGGGACAGTCCCCAATTGGGGGTTACTCGGGCTTGGCCGCGACCTCCGAGGTCTCCTCGACCTCGGCGGGAGGCACCAGCTCGACCGGGCCCCCCTTCACTTCGACCAAGGGGCCACGGCGGGCGCCGCGATCGTCACCGCCCCGGCGGTCACCGCGATCCGGACGGCGGCCACGGCGATCGTCGCGATCGCGCGCGCTGGCCTGGTCGCGGCGGTCCTGCTCGTCGCGCTCGGCCGCGCCGGACGACTTGTAGCGGGCCGCGCCTTCGATGCAGGCCTCGGCGATCTTCGAGGTGAACAGCTTGATGGAGCGAATCGCGTCGTCGTTGCCCGGGATGACGAAGTCGATGCCGTCGGGGTCGCAGTTGGTGTCCACCACGCCGATGACCGGGATGCCCAGGCGGCCGGCCTCGTGAACCGCGATGTGCTCCTTCTTCGGGTCGATGACGAACACGCAGCCCGGCAGGCGGCTCATGTCCTTCATGCCGCCCAGGTTCTTCTCGAGCTTCATGCGCTCGCGCTCGAGGCCGGCGACTTCCTTCTTCGGGAGCCGCTCGAAGGTGCCGTCTTCGGCCATCTTCTCGAGCGCCTTCAAGCGGTCAATGCCCTGCTTGATGGTCTTGAAGTTGGTGAGGGTGCCACCGAGCCAGCGGCTGGTGACGTAGAACTGGCCAGCGCGGGAGGCCTCTTCCTGAATCGTGTCCTGCGCCTGCTTCTTGGTGCCGACGAAGAGCACCGAGCCGCCGCGCGCGGTCACATCCGCCACGAAGCGGAACGCCGCGCGGGCCATGGTGACCGTCTTCTGCAGGTCGATGATGTAGATGCCGTTGCGCGCGCCGAAGATGTACGGCTTCATCTTCGGGTTCCAGCGCTTGGTCTGGTGACCAAAGTGAACGCCGGCCTCGAGCAGCTGCTTCATGGTGATGCCGCCGGCCGCGGCCATCGCCTGTGCTTGGGTCTGATTCTCTTGCTGATCCATTCTCGAAATTCCTTCGGTTCTTTCCGCCACGCGCTGAGCCTTCAAAAAGCGAAAGCGACCGACACCACCTTCTCGTCGAAGAAGGCACCGGGTGATCGGCTGATCAGGCGTGTGTGTGGTTAAAACTGCTGTAACAAACACCCCTTCTGACTTCAGAGGCGCGCTGCGAATAGCAGATGACCCGCGGGCGGCGCAAGCATCGAGCTTCGAGCACCGAACGCGCCAGGGGGTCGGATTTACTGACAAGTGAGCTGGCCTAGGTGCGTGCCCGCGGCGCTCGCGGTGTAGAGCACCTTGCCCATGGCGGCCCAGGTCACGACCCCGTCCTTGTTGCCCTCCCGGCAGTCGGGATTGCCGCCACACGTCGCGTGCGTGGCCGGCCCCTCCGAGACGCTCCCGGCCGGATCCTTGGCGCCCAGATAGGTGAGCCTGCGCACCGACGCCTGCTTGGGGAACGCCGGGGTGCTGGCCTCGAAGCGGACCGAGCTCAACCAGAGCCGATCCGGCCCCACGCTCCAGCGCGGCCGGCGAATCGAGTCGGTCCCGTTGGCGGTCGCGTACGACAGGAACGCGAAGCGAATGATGCTGGGGTCGGTGGTCAGCCAGTAGTTCAGGTCTTCGTTGGGCGGGTTGGCGGCCGGGTTCGAGGTGGTGAACGCGATGCCCCACGCGTCAGCGCCGGCGTTGCGGAAGAAGGTGACCTCCGGCTCGCCCAAGAAGCGCCCGCCGGTGACCGCGTCGAGCGGGACGTCGGCGCCCTTGCCCGAGCCGTCCTCGCTGACGGTGAAGAAGCTCAAGGTGGCGGTGGTGGGCAGGTACGCCACCGTGAAAGCGCGCAGGGCGCTCGCGATCGCGCAGGGCTGCGACGCCTCCCAGTCGAGGTGCGTCGAGTCCGCGCCGATGCCGGCCGGCACCGCGCCCGCCACCAGCGTGCCGACGACCGGCGAGCCGCCGCGGGGATCCTGAATCGACCAGCCCGCGCCGAACGGGCTGTTGAAGGGCTCGACGCGCGAGAAGCGGATGCCGACGCCCACCTCGCGCCAGAGCACGGTGACGCGGGCGCGGTTGCCGCGCACCAGGCGCAGCGAGTCGAGGTCGTTGCTCGAGGTGAACGCCGAGAGCAGCTGGCCGCGCACCGCGCCGGTCGTCCCGTCCACGTAGAACAGGTCGATGCGCGAAGGGCCGGTGCCAGCGCGCGCTTGAACGCCCGCCGCGATGAAGCCTTCGCCGGCCTGGGCGATGGCGACGTCGGTGTAGGTCGACGCGTTGGTGACGCCGAGCGAGAACTGGAACGCGCCGTTCGTGTCGAGCCGGGCGAACTCCATGCCGACCGCACCGCCGCCCATGATCACGCCCGCGCCCGCGAGCGCGTCGGTGCCGCTGCCGGAGACGCCGCCCCTGCAGCCGGGGTTGCTGTAATAGAACGGCGCCAGCTCCAGGTCGGTCCACACGGCGCCCGCCACGTCGACGTGCTGGAGGATGCCGGGCTCGTCGGTGAAGCCATCGCAGTCGTTGTCGAGGCCGTCGCAGGCGGGCGCGGTGGTCGGGCCCGGCGTGGTGTTGCAGACCAGCCCGCTGAAGTCCGCCGCGCAGACGTAGGTCGCGTCGCGCTTGCACACGCCGAGGCCGACGGAGCACGCGCCGCCTTTGTTGGGGAACGTCTCGTCGACGCCGCCGACGCAGTTGTCGTCGAGGCCGTTGCACAGCTCGGCCCTCGGCTCGTTGTTGCGCACGCAGGACAGGCCGCCGCCCAAGCAGCGCATCGTGCCCGCCGCGCAGATGCCGGCTTGGCCCGTGCTGCACGACGCGCCGCCGCCCGGGTTCCCTTCGTCGGTGCTGTCGTTGCAGTTGTCGTCGATGTTGTTGCAGAGCTCCGCGGCGCCGGGCTTCACGTTGGGGTTGGCGTCGTTGCAGTCGGCGTTGTTGCCCACCATCCCGGTGGGGGCCGCGCAAGCGACAACCGGGCTCGCCGTCTTCGCGCCGAAGCCATCGCCGTCGGCGTCCGGGTAGTAGTTGAACGTCGGCAGCCCTTCGTCGATCCCGCCGGCGCAGTTGTCGTCGATCTGATTGCAGACCTCGCTCGCGCCGGGCTTCACGTTGGGGTTGGCGTCGTTGCAGTCGCCCGCGTTGGCGACGCGGCCGGGGACCGCCGCGCAGGCGATGATCGGCTGAGCGCCTTGCGCGCCGAAGCCATCGCCGTCGGCGTCCGGGTAGTAGCTCAAGAAGACGAGCCCTTCGTCGGCCGGGCCGTCGCAGTCGTCGTCGATGCCGTTGCACAGCTCGGTGGCGCCGGGGCGGATGGCGCTGTTGCCGTCGTTGCAGTCGTCGTTGTTCGTCACGCGGCCGGCCACCGGCGCGCAGGCCATCTGCGCCGTGCTGTTCGCCGCGCCGTAGCCGTCCTTGTCGCTGTCCACGTAGTAGGCGACGAAGGTGAGCCCTTCGTCGCGGCTGCCGTCGCAGTTGTCGTCCTTGTTGTTGCACACCTCGACGGCGCCGGGCTTCACGTTGGGGTCGGTGTCGTCGCAGTCTTGGTTGTTGGTCACCTTGCCCGGGATCGCGGCGCACGAGAGCTGCGGTGTGGCGGTGGCCGCGCCGTACTCGTCGCCGTCGGCGTCCGGGTAGTAGCTCTGCGTGACGACGTCGTTGTCGATCTTCCCGTCGCAGTTGTCGTCCTTGTTGTTGCACTGCTCGAGCGCGCCCGGCTTGGTGAGCTTGTCGGCGTCGTCGCAGTCGTCCTTGTTCGGCACCAGGCCATCCAGCGCGTCGGCGCAGCTGCTCCGCGGGGTGCCTTGGGGGTCGCCGAAGCCGTCGCGATCTTTGTCCGGGTAGAAGTCGCGAAAGACGAGCCCGTCGTCGATCTGCCCGTTGCAGTTGTTGTCGAGCCCATCGCAGCGCTCGGGCGCGCCGGGGTAGATGCGCGGCTCGGCGTCGTTGCAGTCGACGACCACCTGCTCGGCGCAGTCGCCCGTGCCAGGCACGCCGTCACCGTCGTTGTCGAGGCAGGCGCCAGCGGGAACGCGGGTCACCTCCCGCGGCTCCTTCGCTGTGGGGCCGCAACCCGCGGCCACCACCAGAAACGAAGAGAGACAGACGACCGCGAACCGCGTCACGAAACCACCCGACATGCGAACCGCGCCGGCGCGGCGCTCGAAGGTAGGCAAAGGTATGCGATCGCCCCCTCAAGGAGCAAACAACCGGCCAGCACCTGTCGCGCGGGACGCGACGGTCAATGAAATGGGTCGTTTGGGGCTCTTTGGGACGGCCGGGGACAGTCCCTTTCAGGGACAGTCCCCTCTTTAGGCGGCTTCTTCGGCGCCGTGGCACTTCTTGTACTTCTTGCCGCTGCCGCAAGGGCACGGGTCGTTGCGGCCGACGCGGGGGCCTTGGCGAACTTGAGGCTTCGCGGCCTGCGCGGGCTCGGCGCGACCGTCGACGCTGGCGCGGCCTTCGATCGCGGCCTTCGCCTTCTGCTCCATCTGCCGGCGCAGGCGCTCGGCGTCTTCCTGCGCGTTGCGCGGCTGCGCGCGCATCAGCTGGCTGACGAACTGCACCTTGATGTTGCCGAGCATCTGGATGAAGCCGGCGTACCCTTCCTTCTTGTACTCCTGCTTCGGATCCTTCTGCCCGTAGCCGCGCAGGCCGATGCCCTGGCGCAGGTGATCCATCGCGAGCAGGTGATCTTTCCAGAGCTGATCAATCGTCGCGAGGTAGCGGATCTGGCAGAAGCGGTGCCACTCGTCGGCGTACTCGGACTCGCGCGCGGCGTAGATCTTCTCGGCGACCTTGTAGATCTGCTCCTGGATCTCCTGCGGTGAGCTCGCGTTGGAGAAGCTCATCTCGACGTTGAAGCTCTCCTTCACGCCGCGGGCGAGCGCCTCCAGGTCCCAGGTGTTGGGGTTCTTCGAGGGCACGAACGTGTCGGTCAGCCCGACGATGACGTCCTCCACCGCGTCGAGGACCATCTCCTTGAAGTCGGGCCACGAGACGGTGCGCTCGATGCGCTTCTTCTCCTTCGTCTTCGGGTTCTCGTCGAACTCGACGAGCGGCAGCCCGGCGCCAGCGGCCAAGACCTGACGACGCAGCTTGTAGATGGTCTTGCGCTGCTGGTTCATCACGTCGTCGTACTCGAGCAGGTTCTTGCGGATGTCGAAGTTGTGGCCTTCGACGCGCCGCTGGGCGCCCTCGATCGACTTCGAGAGCCACTTGTGCTCGATGACTTCGCCTTCCTTCATCCCCAGGCGCTCCATCAGCCCCTGGATTCGCTCCGACCCGAAGATGCGCATCAGGTCGTCTTCGAGCGACAGGTAGAAGCGCGACACGCCCGGGTCGCCCTGGCGGCCGGCGCGGCCGCGCAGCTGGTTGTCGATGCGCCGCGACTCGTGGCGCTCGGTGCCCAGGATGAACAGACCGCCGGCATCGAGCACCGCCTGGCGCTCGGCCTCGGTCTCGCGCTTGTGCTTCTGGAGCGCCGCCTGGAACTTCTTGCCGTGCTCGGCGAGCGCGGTCTGGTGGGCCGACAGGTCGACCGGATCGCCCGAGAGCGACTCGGGCGGGAGCGGCTCGGCTCCGGTCTCCGCCTTGGCGAGCACCTCGGCGTTGCCGCCGAGCAGGATGTCCGTGCCGCGGCCGGCCATGTTGGTCGAGATGGTGACCGCGCCGCGCCGGCCCGCCTGCGCGATGATGTCCGCTTCGCGCTGGTGGTGCTTGGCGTTGAGCACGTTGTGCGGCACGCCGCGCTTCTTGAGGAAGGTGGAGACGACCTCGCTCTTGGCGATGGAGACCGTGCCGACGAGCACCGGCTGGCCCTTCTGGTGCAGCTCTTCGATCTCCTTGGCGACCGCCTCGAACTTCTCGCGCTCGGTCTTGTAGACGACGTCTTCCAGGTCCTTGCGGACCATCGGCCGGTTGGTCGGCACGACGCGCACGTCCAGGTTGTAGATCTTCGCGAACTCTTCGGCCTCGGTGTCGGCCGTACCGGTCATGC
>CAZEDU010000052.1:0-19705 GCA_964511185.1 uncultured Myxococcaceae bacterium
TCTACACATCGCCTGCGCGCTTATCCTCTTGAGGCAATTTTGAGATCGCTTCTAGAGCCCCTCGGGGACTTCTACGGCTTCCCTGCGGCGCTGCTCGGCGCGGCCGCTCGTTCGCTCGAGACCTTCCAGAGGAACATGCGGATCGACTCGACCTGCGCCGGGGTCAACCCGGGCACGGTCATCTTGGTGTTCGGATCAATCTTCTTGGGGTCGAGAATCCACTTCTGCGTCCACTGGTAGTCGAGCCGGTCGCGCACGAGAATCAGGTCGGGCCCTTGCTGCTTGGCCAGCGGGGTCTCGATGAGGTTGCCCAGGTTGTGGCACTCGGCGCAGCGAATCGGGTACAGGTTCTGCCCCTCCTGCACGCGCTCGGCGGGGAAGCTCGCCACCTCGGGCGCGGCGGCCGCGCCCTTTCGCTTGCCCATCACCTGCACGTAGCTCGCGAGCACCTCGACCTCGTCGGTCGACAGGCCCAGGTCGGGCATGCGGTGCACCCGCCACGGGTAAACCTTTCCCATCTTCCGAGGAGCGGCGAGGAAGCCCTTCACCCAGCTCACCTGCAGCTTCTGCCCCGACAGCCTCAAGTCCGGCCCGATGTCGCCGCCCTTGCCGTCGTCGAGCACATGGCAGCCCCGGCAGCCGTGCTTCGCGGCGAGCACCCGCCCGGCCTGCAGCGCGTCCTTCGGCAGCTTCTCCGTCTGAGGCACCTTGAGGCTCATCACGTAGTCGACGAGCGCCCAGCGGTCGGCGCCCTGCACCGTCTCACCGAAGGCGGGCATCGGCGAGCCGTCCATGCCGGTGACGAACCGGTAGTACAGGTCGATGCGCTCGCTGCCGCCGCGAAACACCCCCGAGGTGAAGTCGCGCACCAAGATGGGCTTGCCCGCGTCGTCCTTGAGCAGCTTCGCCGACGGGCCGTCGCCGCGGCCGGTCGCGCCGTGACAGCTGCCACACCCCTGCTCGTCGTACACCACCTTGCCCCGCGCGATGCTCTCGGGCGAGGCCGGCGGCGCCGCGCCGGGCGCGGGCACCGTGGCCGGCTCGGGCTCCTCGAGCATGTCGGAGAGCTGGAGCACGTAGGCTGCGACCTGCCGCCGCTCGTCGGGCGACAAGAACTTGAACGCCGGCATCGCCGAGCCGGGGATGCCGCGCTCGATGGTGCGGAGCACGTCGGCGGTCGTCGGCGACTGCCCCGACTCGGTCGTGCGCAGCTTGTACTGCCGGCTGGTGAAGTCGCGCGGCCGCACCGGCAGGAACTCGGCGGCCCGGCCATCGCCCGCGCCGCGCTCACCGTGGCAGGCGCTGCACTCGCGCAGGTAGACCGCCTTGCCCGCCCAGGCGTCCTCCTCGGTCAACGGACGGTTCGCGGCCAACGCCGCCGCGCCCCACAAGACGACGCTCAGGCCCGTCATCGCTCTCATCGGTGCGCTCCTTCCTCGGCGTTCGCCAGCGTGCCCTGCTGGAAGCGGGCGGTGTCTTTGAGCACCTCTTCGAGACGAACCGCGCGGCCGCCGGTGCTCGCGGCGTAGGCCGCCGCGGCGCCCTCCTCGGTGAACGCGACCACCCCGTACCCCATCGGGGTGCGGTGGCCGTCGGTCAGCACGAAGTGCGCCGAGGTCAGGTCGACGAAGCCGCCGCCCGCGTAGTCTTCGGCCCACGCGCCGGGGAACGCGCGGTGCGCCTTGCTCATCGCGATGAGCAGGCAGCCCAGGTCGTCGTACTTGGTGAGCCGCCCCTTCGCGTCGCGCAGCTCGCCCCCCAGCCCCTTCTGGCTGATGTGCATGCGGCAGCGCGCGCAGGTGTCGCGCCCGTAGTGAATCGCCTCGGGGCCATGCGCGGTTTCGCCGCCCCAAAACAGCCCCGCTCCCAACAAGAGCGCCGCGCCCGCAACCGCGGCGACGAGCTTCCACTTCATGGCACCACCGCCTTTCGAAAGCTTCGATAGCCCACCGCCAGCGCGGCCACCGCGATGGCCAACAGGCAGGTGATCAAGAACGCCACCAGCCCCCCGGTGCCGAAGGTGTCCTGCCCGAACAGGCCGACCGGTCCCAACAGGTCGAGCCGGTCGGAGAGCGCCAAGGTGCCGAGCACCCGCGCCTGCTGCACCGGGTTCACCAGCGCGAGCGCGAAGAGGCGGCCGGCCGACAGCTCGCGCGCGGCGATGACCCCGATGGTGCCCAGGTCGGACAGGTAGACGAAGCCGAGCCAGGCGACGAAGGCGGCGCCGACCACCTTGGCGCGGGTGCGAAACAGCGCCGAGAGCATCGCGCCCACCGCCAGGGTGGCCGCCGAGAGCAGCAGCGTCAGCCCCACCAAGAAGACGAAGGCGCGCGCGCTGCCCCCCGACACGACGCCGACGAGCAGCCCCGACGAGCCGAAGCCCAGGAGCACCGCCGAGAAGAGCGCCGCGGAGAGCCCCAGGTACTTGCCGACGAAGACCTCGAGGCGGCTGAGCGGCTGCGAGAGCAGAAACCCCAGCACGCCGTCTTCGAGCTCGCCGGCGAGCGACAGGCCGCCGATCGACAAGGTGAGCAGCGGCACGAACATCAAGGCCAGGTTGAGCAGCGAGGCGGTGGTGCGGTCGAAGCCAGCGAGCCCGCTGCGCTGCGAGCCCGACAGCCCCAGCGCCGACAGCCCGAGCGAGAGCAAAAGAAAGCTCGCGGCGGCGAGGAGGAACCAGCGGCTTCGCAGGGCCTCCTTCACCTCGCGCGCGGCGACCAGGAGCGTCGGTCGGAGCCTCATCGCAGCCCTCCTTTCACCACCAGCCGCAGCACCTCGGCGCTGACGCGGAGCGGCGCTTCCTTCTCGACCTCGTGGAGCCTTCCCCCTTCGACGCGCAGCACGCGGTCGGTGAGGCGGGAGATCTCCTCGTTCCGGTGCGAGGCGATGAGCAGCGTGCGCCCGCGGGAGCGCAAGAGCTGGGCGATCTGCAGGAACGTCTCTTGCCCTTCCGAGTCGAGGCTGGCGGTCGGCTCGTCGAGCAGCATCAGCGGCGCCTGGGTGAGCAGCGCCACCGCGAGCGAGAGCCGCTGCTGCATGCCGCCCGAGAAAGTCTTCGCCCGCGCCGTGGCGTGCGCTTCGAGCCCGACCTCCTCGAGCGCGCGGCGGACCTCGCGCCGCTCCACCCCGCGCAGCCGCGCCACGAAGAGGAGCGCCTCCTCGGCGGTGGCGTCGCCGAAGGCGGGGCGCTGCGGCAGATAGCCGACCAGCGCGCGCGCCCGAATCGGCTCCCGCGTGACGTCGTGTCCGTCGACGAAGGCCGCGCCGGTGAAGGGCACCAGCCCGAGCAGGCAGCGCAAGAGGGTCGACTTGCCCGAGCCGTTGGGGCCGACCAGCCCCACCGCCTCGCCGGTCGCCACTTTCAGGTTGACGTCCTGGAGGATGGGCCGGCCCCCGAGCGTGACCGACAGCGCGCGCGTCTCGATCATGACAGCCACCTCTTCGCCCCCAGCGGCATCAGCCCGGCGCCGGCCAGCAGGCCCAAGCCGACCAGGGCGAGCGCGGGGCTGTCGTCGGCCGCGTCGCGGCTCTCGGTCCAGCGCGTCAGCGGCGGCCGCATCAAGGGGTGCGGGTCGACCATGCGCTCGCGGGGCTCGAAGATGGGAAACAGCCGCGCCGCCCCGTCGATGGCCTCGGCCGCCGGGGTGCCGGCGAAGAAGGCCAGCTCGGGCCGCCGGTCCGACAGCGACTCGTAGGTGCTCTCGGCCCGGTACGGCAGCTCGGACACCCCGTCGCCGTCGCGGTCGTAGAGCACCGCGTCGCTCCAGTAGTTGCCCCGCCCCTCGACCGACCAGCTGTTCGCCATCGGCTGGCTCGTCTCGCCCTGGACCTGCACCTGCGTCCGGTTGCCCACGAAGGCGTTGCCCCAGAAGCGAAGGCCGCGGCTCGAAGGCTGCAGCACCACGCCGACGTCGTTGCGCGCCACCAGGTTGTCGACCACGTCGACCCGAGCGCCGCGCGACTGCGGCGCGCCGTCGAAGAACAGCGCCGAGGCGTTGGCGATGAACCGGTTGCCCCGAATGAAGATGTCGTCGGCGTCCTTCACGAGCAGCCCCACCGCCGACGGGCCGGTGGAGAACGAGAAGGCGTTCTCCGTCAGCTCCACCTTCTTGCTGTACATGATGGCCGCCCCCACCTCGTTGTCTTCGAAGCGGTTGCGGCGAAAGACGTTGTGGTCGGAGTACATGTAGTGGAGCCCGTAGCGGCTGTGCCGCACGCGGTTGTCTTCCACCACCGTGTCCGACGAGTACCAGATGACGACGTCGCGGCTGCGCTCGACCTCGTTGTGCGTCAGCCGGCAGCCGCTCGAGTACCAGAGCCGAATGCCGTCGCCCCGCTTGGGCACCTCGAGGTCCTTGCCCACGATGGCGCAGCGGTCGATGACGCACCGGTCGGCCTGCAGCGCGAACACCCCGAAGAGCGCGTCGTCGAGCACCAGCCGCTCGAGCACCACGTCGGCCGCCTCGACGCGCACCGCCGCGTCCTCGGCGTTGAAGTTGGCGCCGCTGCCCCGAATCGTCAGCCCCTTCAGGGCGACGCCCGGCGCCAGCACGCGCACCACCGTGCCGGTGCCCTCGCCGTCGATGACCGCGCCCGGCGCCCCTTCCACCGTCACCTTGCGGTCGATGCTCAGCCGCTCCCGGTACACGCCCGCGGGGACTTGAATGACGTCGCCTTCGCTCGCACGCGCGAGGGTGTCCGCGATCGACTCGCCGGGCGCCACGCTCAAGGTGGCCGCGCGGGCGTTGGCGCCGGCCAGCAGCACCAGCGCGCCGGCCGCGAGCCCAGCGCCCGCGAGCGCGACGCCCCGCCTTCTTCGGCGCAGCGGCAGCGGCCCCGAGAAGGCGAGCCCGAGGGTGAGCAGCGCGGTGATGCCGGCCATTCTCAGGCCGTCGCCCATGGTGGCGTTCACCTTGAACTGGCCAATCTCGTAGCGGCCGAAGAGCTTGGTGTCGATCTCGGTGACGGTGAGGTTGAGCGCGGCGTCGGGGTCGCGCTCGTTGACGCTCTTCTCGGTCCAGTACTTGAGGTCGGCCAAGAAGCCGATGGGCAGCGCCAGCACCGGCACCAGGCACAGCAGCCGCAACCAGCGCTTGCGCCAGACGCCGAGCGAGACGATGGCCAGCGCCGAGGCGAGAAACCCGAACGGCGCGAGCTTGCGCTCCAGCGGGGCGAACGTGGCCATCGGCTGGATGCCGACGTAGTGGCCCAGCCCGTCGACCTCGAACACGTCGCCGGTGGGCCCGCGGGGGCTCACCAGCACCTCGAGCGTGCGCTGCCCGTACTGCGGGGCGTTGGCCCGCATCACCCACCAGGGCAGCCCCCAGGAGCCCGCCAGCGCAATCAGCGCGACGACCATCAGGGTGAAGGTCGGCACCCACTCGGGCCGAGGCTCGCTGGCTGGGGTCGTCGCTTGAGCGTTCATCGCGGGCTCCTCGAGGTTGGGGGCTACTTCTTGCCGCCGGACTTGGGCTCGACCAGGAGCCAGCCGGTCATCTCCATGTGGAGCGCGGAGCAGAACTCGGTGCAGTAGTAGGGGTAGACGCCGGCCTTGGTGGCCACCATCTCGGCGCGCTCGGTGGCGCCCGGGTCGATGGACAGAGCGACGTTGTAGCCGTGCAGACCGAAGCCGTGGGTGGCGTCGCGCGCGCTCTCGACGTTGGTCCAGTTGAAGATGACGCGGTCGCCCTCTTTCACGCGCACGATGTCGGGCGTGTAGTGAGACCGAATCACCGTGCCGTTGACCACCACGGTGTTGCCCTTGCGCTGCACCGACTCTTTGCCTTGCGCGGTGGCGTGCGTGCTGCGCTTCATCTCGGCGGCGTCGAAGCCGGTCTCCGGGTAGGTGGTCCATGCCTGGAGCAGCTCGATGGGCATGATCATCGAGTTGTGCGGCTCACCGATGGTCGGCACGTCGGAGAGCACCGTCATCTTCGGACCGGTCAGGTCGATGAGCTGCAGGTTCTGCGGGTGGAGCGGCCCGAGCGGCGGGTGGCGGTCGACCGTCCACTTGTTGAGCGCCACCAGGTACTTGCCCCAAGGCTTCTTGGTGTTCGAGCCCGGCGCCTGCAGGTGGCCGATGTTGTAGTGCACCGCCACCTTGTCGACCGCCTTCCACGCCTTGTCGGGCGGGTTGTACGGCGGGCCGAGCGTCCACTTCACCACCGTCGAGTCGAGGAAGTGCGAGGTGTACGCGTTGCCCGAGTTGTCGAACACCGTGTGCAGCGGCCCCAAGCCGGTCGGCACGTGGGCCTCGAGGCAGTCGTTGTAGCGGAGCACCGGCACGCCGTACGGGTCCTTACCGTCGATGACGCCCGAGGCGATCGCCTTCTTGATCTTCTCGGCCGAGTAGACCGACACGTGCGGGTCGAGCTTGCCCGAGACGGTGATGTACTCGCCGCCCGGCGACAGGTCGACGCCGTGCGGGCTCTTCGACTCGGGCACCATCCAGATCAGCTGCTCGTCGATGGCGGTCTGCAGCGGGAGCACCCGAATGCCGTTGACGACCTTCACCTTGGCCGGGTCCTCGACCAGCTTGGCCGCCTTCTTCCAGTCGATGACGTGGAGGTAGTCCATCTCGCGGGCCGAGGCGGCGATCTCGAGCGGCGGCTTCTTCTCGAGCGTGCCGCCCGTGGCGAGCTCGGTGTTGAGCGAGTTCATGAAGAACAGGCCGTCGGAAGGGCCGCGGCCCAGAATCGACATGTCCTGGAAGTACGGCGGCAGCTCGATCTGGAAGGACTGCGCGACCTGCACCTTGCCCGACTTGCGATCGAACTTGAGGAAGCTCACCGAGCCCCGGTACTTGTCTTTGTACTGCTCGATGGGGGCGTAGCCGTTCGGCTCGTTGAACGGCATCGGGAAGAACGCGCTCTGCACCAGGTAGTCGCTGTTGTCGGTGAAGAGCGCGTGGTGATCAGACACCGTGTTGGGTGTCTTGAAGATCGTCTTCACCTTCATGTCGCGCATCGAGATGAGCCCGACGCGCCCCGCCGCCTTGTCCGAGACGGCGATCCACTCACCGTCGTAGCGGCCGTTGGTCAGGGAGATCTGCGGGTGGTGCAGATCTCCCCAGGTGAGCGTCGGCAAGCCGGGGCCGAACGAGCCTTCCTTGAGTATCTTGGCCGAGGCCGAGTCGCCCTGCCCCCAGCCCTGCCACGCGTCGGGCGCGTAGACCGGTATCTCCTTGAGCAGCCGCATCGAGGGGATGCCGTAGAGCATCACCGAGCCACGGTGACCGCCCGATGTCACCATCACGAAGTCGTCGTACTTGCCCGGCGGCACGAACACCTTGAGCGCCGCGGCCGCCTCGGCCGGCGTCAACCGTCTGTTGCGAATGATCTCATCGAGCGGCGAGCTGCCCTGGGCCCTCGCTTCACCGACCACCGGCGCAGGCCCACGCAGGGTGAGACCGAACGCGACCAGCGCCCCCACCATCACCGCCGCGGTGATCCCCATCGATCGCTTCATCGTTTGGCTCTCCTGGTAGTTGTTGCCCCTGCAGCTACAAGGCACATGCCAGACGATCGCGGCCCGTTGCCCTCTGATCTCCTCGCGTTCGACTTCGATTCAGCGCGGCCGCGTGCAAAGCATGCGGATGGCCGCACGCCGACGCAGCGCTTGCGGTGGGTCGCGAATGACCATTCGCTCGCACCCGTGACCGATCGCGCACGTCGCATCTGGTCTTGTGCTTGCACAACCTCGCGTCATGAACGCAGCCTCGAGCCGCCCACGCGTCGTCGCCACGTCGAGCGCGCTGCTGCTGGTGCTGGTGCTCTGCGCGCCGACCCGCGCGCACGCGTGCTCGGCCTGCGCTTGCGGCGACCCGACGTTGACGAGCCTCGGCACCGAGCAGCCCTTCGCCGGCCGCGTGCGGCTTGCGGGTGACCTTCAATACCGCTCCGACGGCGTGGGCCAGCCCGGCGTCGACGCGCTCCACTTGCACGAGATGCGGCTGGGGCTGACGGGCGTCTTCGCGCCGACCGACGCGCTCATCGTCTCGGCCACCGCCCCGGTGCTCTTGCGCCAGCTCACCTTCGCCAACCTGCGCCAGGATCAAGTCACGGGGCTGGGCGACGTCGACCTGCGCGGCAAGCTCTTCGTCTTGCGAGCCGGTGGCGTCGCCCGAAAGCACCTGCTCGCGGTTCAAGTGGGGCTCAAGATCCCGACCGGACCCTTGCTGAAAGACGAGAGCGGCCGGCCGCTGCCGGCGGATCTGCAGCCCGGCACTGGCACGCTCGACGGCGGGCTGGGGCTCGCCTACGCCTTCTTCGCGCGGCCGTGGTCCTGGTACGCGAGCGCGTTCGGCGGCGCGCCGATGCTCTTCGACCCGTCGATGGTGCCCGGCGCGTCGCTGCGCACCACCGCCGCGGTGCAGCGCGAGGTGACCAAGAAGCTCTCCGCCCGGCTCGGCATCGACACGCGGCTCGAGCGACCGACCTACATGAACGGCGTGCGCGAGCGCGACTCGGGCGGCTTCATCGCCTTCGCCTCCCCCGAGCTCTTGTTCAGCCCGGGGGAGCGCTGGCTGTTGTTCGGGTCGGCGAGGGTGCCGTTCTTGAACCTGTTGTCCGGCCATCATCGAGAAGGGGCCTTCCTCTCGATGGGCGCGGTCTTCGACCTCTGAAAGAAAGGGAGCAAGACAATGCGACGAGGACTCTGGCTGCTCGTGGGGCTCCTGGCCGGCTGCGGAGGTGAGCTGCGCGGCCCCACCCACGTGTCGTTGCTCGCCCCGCGTCTGCCCAAGGCGCTCACCACCACCGACGGCACCGAGCTCCAGCTCACCCGTGCCACGTTGACCTACGCGGCCGTCGAGCTCGGCCGATGCCCCCAACAGGCCTCGCGGTGGAGATGGCTCGAGCGGCTCTCGCCCATCTCGGCGGCGCACGCGCACGGCGGCGAGCACCACGGCGCCCCGCAGGTCGAGCCGGGCGACGCCACCGTGGTCGATCTTCTGGCCAGCGAGCAGAGCGAGCTCTCGCAGCTCAGCCCCGCCGCGACCGACTACTGCTCGGTCCGGCTCTCCTGCCCACACCACGACGGCCGAGCGGTGCTCGACCTGTTGGGCCAGCGGCGAGGGCCGAGCGACCTGGAGCCCGAGCCGTTTCACTTGAGCCTCGCCACCAGCGCGGACCTCTGGCTCGAGGCCCCGCTCACGCAGCCGACGGGCGAAACGCACCGGCTGTCGCTGACGCCCCAGGCGCCCCACGGCACCGTCGCGCTCGAGCTCACCACCGGCTTCTTCGACGGCATCGACTGGAGCCAAATCGAGGCGCCGCACGCCGGCGAGGCGCTGCTCGCCAAGCTTCGGGCGTCGATGCGCGGTCAGGTGCTCGAGCCATGACCCTCAGCTCACGGCCGCCCAGGCACCGCGCGTCTGCGCGATGGCCAGGTCGAGCCGGGGCAGGACCTGCTCGCGGGTGTAGCGAATCAGGTGCTCTCCTTGGACGGCGAGCCCGATAGCCCGCACGAAGGTGTGCGGCGTGCGCCACGCGGCGCGCGAGAGCAGCCGCCAGAAGGGCCGCGCCCGGTCTTCGCCCTCCAGCCCGATGCCCTTCATCGCCCGCGCGAGCACGGCGACGCCGCCGGGGCGAACGCGGGTCGGGGGCGAGCGCCCCAGCTGGTCCACCAGCGCCTCGCAGCGCTGGTAGTACGCGCCCGTCTCGTACAGCCGGGCGAGCAGCGCGCGGTAGCCCGTGAGCAGCGTCACCTCGTCGAGCCTCGGCACGAAGTTGGGTCGGCCGAACTGGTCGCCGCTCGCCTCGCGCCGCAGCCGCTGCTCCTTTTCGAGCCGCCGCCACAGCGCGGTGCCCGGCAGCGCGGTGAGCAGCCCCACCATCGCCAAGGGAATCGGCAGGCTGGAGATCATCTTCTCCTGGGCCGCGAAGATGCCTTCGTTGTCCGAGTCGAAGCCCACGATGAAGCCGGCCATCACCTCGAGCCCGGCGCGGGTGAGCAGCCCGACGCCGACGGACGGCTCGAGCCTCAGGTTCTGCAGCTTGCCCGTCTCTTTGAGCGACTCGACCGCGGGCGACTCCAGCCCGGCGAAGATGGTGGTGAAGCCGGCGTCGACCATCGACGCCACCAGCTCGGGGTGGGTGGCCAAGTCGACGCTCGCCTCGGTGTACAGCTCGAAGGGCCGGCCGTGGGCGCGCTGCCAGGCGGCCAGCTTGGGCAACAGCTGCGCCACCGCCTTGCGGTTGCCGATGAAGTTGTCGTCGACGACGAAGAGGGTGCCGCGGTAACCGATGGCCCGCAGCGCCTCCAGCTCGGCGATGACCTGCGCGGGCGTCTTCACCCGCGGGCTGCGCCCGAACAGCTCGACGACGTCGCAGAACTCGCAGCTGAAGGGGCAGCCGCGCGAGAACTGAATGCTCAGCGAGGCGTATTGGCCGGCGTCGAGCAGATCGAAGCGCGGCACCGGCACCTGCTCGAGCGGCGGGCGCGCGCCGATGGCGGGCGACAACACGCGCGGGGCGTGGGGCCAGCGGCCTTCGAGCGCGGCGATGAGCCCGTTGAGCCGCCCTTCGGCCTCGCCCTGAAACACGTGGTCGGCCTCGGGAAAGAGCTCGGGGCTGGTGGAGACCGCCGGCCCGCCCACCACGGTGCGGCGGCCCATCGCCCGGCACCGCTCGAGCACCTCGCGCATCGACTGCTGGTGAACGAGCATGCCCGTCACCAGCACCACGTCGGCGGCGGCGAGCGCGGCGTCGGTCAACTCGGTCACGTTGAGGTCGACCAGCTGAAGCGACCACGCTCGAGGCAGCAGCGCCGCGAGGCTCACCAGGCCCAGCGGAGGGAGCGTGGCCTTCTTCTTCAAGAAGCGCAGGCTGTGCTGGTAACCCCAGTAGGTGATGGGAGACTTGGCCTGCACCAGCAGCGCGCGCATCGAAGAACCTCCTGGGCGCAGCCTCGGCGAGGTTGGGTCACCGCATCGTCAGCCGATTGTGATTTTGAAATAATTGACCTGCCGTCAATTCCTATACATCCACCAAGAGAGCCACAAATGCGATTCCACGAGATGGTTCACGGCGTCTATTTCGACGATCTCGACGCATTTCAAATGCTGCACAACGCGCGCTACATCCTGTACTTCGAGCGCACGGTGGGCTCGTTCTGGCGGCGCCTGGGCTGGTCCGGCTTCCTGGGGGAGCAGAGCTCGCCCGACCAGTTTCACCTGGTGCGCGCCAACACCGTCGAGTACCTGCGCCCCGTGGTGGGAGGCTGCGAGGTGCGGGTGCGCGTCTGGGTCGAGAAGCTGGGCACCACCTCGCTCACCTTCGGCTTCTCGATGCTGCCGATGGACGAGGACGAAGAGTTCGCCCGCGGCACCCGCACCATCGTGCGGGTCGACCAGCGCACCCGCACGCCCTGCCCCTGGACCGACGACTTCCGCGAGCGCATGGCGCCGTACACCAAGGCCTCCCCCTGAGCCCAGTAGCCCCGCTGATTCGTCCATGAAGGCCCGCGCGACCCGCGCTCCGCCTCGCTCGAAATTCATCAGCCCGCCTCCTCAATCCAAAACATTCGAATACACGCTGACACATCTGGACTGACAATCGTCGTCGACTGTCTTGCTTTGCGGCTCGAGTCGAACCCTAATCGTGCACACCAAGCGCGGCGAGGAGGTGACTCTTGGAGACGCTTCGAGCTCTCGGTCTTGTCTGTGCTGTCTTCCTGGCGGTCTCTTGCGAGCCGGCCACCGCGGTGCTCGTCGAGATCGCGCCGCCCGCACCGGTCGAGGGCGCAGGCCCCGCGTCCGACCCAGGGCCCGCCGCTGGCAAAACGCCGCAGCTGCCGGTGTCGAGCCCGTCGGGGCCCGCCACGCCCGAGCCACCGGCAGCGGCGCCGGGCTGGCTGTACACGCAGGGCAACCGCATCTACCAGGCCGACGGGAAGGTGTGGCGAGGGCGCGGCGCGAACCTGCACGACACGCGCGGCTGCAACGCCTGCACCTGGTTCACCCCGAACGTCGGCGAGGTCAAGCGCCGGGTCGACGAGCTGGTCTCGTGGGGCGCGAACTTCATTCGGCTGAACCTCGAGAGCTACGCGGCGTCGGAGGGGCGCATGCACTGGCGCAGCCTGCTCGATGACCCCAGCTACCTGGCGGACGTCCAAGAGATCGTCCGCCACATCGGGACCAAGCCGGGCGTGTACGTGATGGTCTCGCTCTGGCACGACCCATCGTTCACGGCGATGGGCTGGCCGAGCGCGCAGACCGCGGTGGTCTGGAAAAAGCTGGCCGAGACCTTCAGCGCCGACGCCCACGTGCTCTACGGCTTGGTCAACGAGCCGCAGAGCAACTACGACGGCGCGCACAACGCGACGGTGTGGAAGGCGATGAACGACACGGTGGCGGCGATTCGCTCCGCCGAGACCGCGCGCGGCGCACCCAACCACATCATCGCCGTGCAAGGCACGGGCGGCTGGGCCCGCCACCTGTCGTACTACGTGGACCACCCCATCACCGCGGGCGGGGGCAAGAACATCGCCTACGAAGTGCACGTCTACGACCCGCGGTCGGAGTTCCAGTCGATGGTGACGGAGCCCGCGAAGAAGCTGCCCATCATCATCGGGGAGTTCGGGCCGGCGCAGGGCATGACGACGCAGGACTGCGACGCGCTCATCGACCTGGCGACCCAGCTCGACGTCGCGTACCTGGCCTGGACCTTTCACATGCGCTGCCCGCCCAACCTGATTGAAGATGGCAGCGGCGGCGGCTGCGGTGTCGGCATGAAGCTGCAGCCGACCGCCTTCGGGCAGCTCATCAAGACGCGCCTGGGCCAGCCGTGGTGAGCCGCCTGCGCGACGCGAAAAATCTTCGCGGTGCTTCGACGGCGCCCCTGGCCTGGGGCTCGCAAGCCCAGACGAGGCGATGACGCACCGGGACCCACTCGACTTTCCGCCGCAGCGCGCCAGACGCTACAACTGGCTGCGCCGGCTGGTGCTGGGGGCCTTCCTCGCACAGACCGCCTTGTTGCCGCTTTGGCACCAGCGGCGCCCCCTCGACGGCCCGCCTTGGTGGGGCTGGCCATTCGCGCTTCGCCTGGGACCGCTCGAGCTGCTCGACCCGCTGCAAGCCTTCGCGCTCGCGCTCGAGGTGGGCATCGACTGGCGGTGGGTGTGGACCGTCCTCCCCGGTGTGTTGCTGGTCGTCCTCTTGGGCCGTGTGTTCTGTGGGTGGGCCTGCCCCTACCTGGCGGTCCTCGCGGTCGCGAATTCTGCGCGCTGGCTCTTCCGCCGGCTCGGCGTGCCGCTGCTCGACGTGCAGCTGCCGCGGCGCACCGCGCAGCTGGCGATGGTGCTCGTGCTGGTCGCCACCGCCTGGACGGGCACGCAGCTGTTGCCCGTCTTCCACCCGCCCGCCGTCATCGGCCGAGCGATGTTCGGCTGGCTGTTCTACGGGGCGGCGGGGGCCGGCGCCACGTTCGTGCTGCTCGCGCTCGCGTTCGACACGTTCGTCTCACGCGGCGGCTTCTGCCGTTCGCTCTGCCCCGCCGGCGCGGCCTTCTCGCTGCTCGGGTCGGCTTCGGTGATTCGGGTGAAGAACGAGCGGGCGCGCTGCATCGACTGCGGCGCCTGCGACAGGGTGTGCCACCTCGGCCAGTCGCCGATGACCAACCGGCTCGACTCGGGCTGCGAGCGGTGCGGGAAGTGCCTCGGCGTCTGCCCGACGGGCGCGCTCACGTTGGGCTGGAGCCGGCCCAAGTGGGGGAAGGCGCCGTGAAGCGGCGCGTGCTCTTGGCCGGCGGGGCCGTCGCCACCGTGCTCGCCTTCTCGCCGCGGCGGGCGCGCGCGCGGCCGCGCCGGCTCCGCCCCCCGGGCGCGCGGACGGCGGGAGCGTTCGAGGCCTCGTGCATCGGCTGCGCGCGCTGCGCCCAGGCCTGCCCCGCGCGCTGCATTCACTTCTTCGAGGGCGGCCTGCTCGAGCAGCACCTGCCGTTCCTCGACTTCGGCGCGCAAGGCTGTTTGCTGTGCATGAGGTGCACGCAGGTCTGCCCCACCGGCGCGCTGACGCCGTTGAGCGACGAGCCCGAGGCGGTCTTCGCCCAGGTGCGCATCGGAGTCCCGGTGCTCGACCGGGCGCGCTGTCTGAGCTGGAACAGCACCAAGAACTGCCACCTTTGTTATTTGGTCTGCCCTTACCCGGGCCGGGCCATCCACCAGGTGGGGCCGCAGCGCGCGCCCGCGTTCGACCCGAGCGCCTGCGTCGGCTGTGGCCTGTGCGCCGCCGCCTGCCCCAGCGAAGCCAAGGCCATCGTCATCGAGCCGCTCGGTGAGGAGGCCAGGTGAGCGCGGCGAAGAGCAAGCGCGCCAGCCTGCGCACCGTTCGGCGTTGGCCCATCGCGCGGCGCGACCTGTTCAAGCTGGCGCCGTTGGCCGCCGCGGGCGCGACGGCGGTCGGCCTGGGGCTGGTGGGCCCTTCGAGCACAGCCCAGACAGCTCGGCGCGGCACCTGCCGCTTCTGCTTGATGCGCTGCGGTCTCATCGGCATTCGGCGCGGCGAAGAGCTGGTCCGCGTCGAGGGCGACCCCCGTTCGCGGACGCGCGGCTTTCTGTGTCAACACGGCTACGCGCTGCCCGAGCTGGTCCACTCTCGAGAGCGGCTCGAGCTGCCGCTCCTGCGCCGCGGCGACCACTTCATCGAGCTCTCCTGGGACGACGCGTTCGCCGAGCTCGCGGAGAGGCTGCAGGCCATCCAGGCGAAGTGGGGCCCGCAGGCGCTCGCCATTCAGACCGGCTGGCCGCTGGTGCGCCATCCGCTCATCGGGTTCTTGCAGCGGTTCGCGCACGCGTTCGGCACGCCGAACGTCGCGACGGTCTCGAGTCTGTGCGAGGCCGCCCTGCGGATGGGGCAGGCGCTCACCGTCGGCACCAAGTACTCAGCGGATCTCGCCGCCGCCCGAACGCTCCTGGTCTGGGGCGCCAACCCGACCGTCACCGCGCCGCCGTTGGCGCGCGTCATCACCCGCTTCGGCGATGAGCCGGGCCGCTCGCTCATCGTGGTCGACCCGGTCAAGAGCGAGACCGCCAAGGCCGCGACGCTTCACCTGTCGATTCGCCCCGGCACCGACGGAGCCCTGGCGCTGGGGCTGATTCACCTGCTCTTGAAGGAGAAGCGAAGTGACGCCGGGCTGCGCGCGATGTGCCTGGGGCTCGACGCGCTGGAAGAGCTCGCGATGGCCTACCCGCTGGAGCGAGTGGCCAGCCTGACCTCCCTTGCGCCGGCGCAGCTTCTCCACGCCTTTCGGCTGCTCACCGACAGCCGGCCGGTCGGCGTCTGGGCGGGCCTGGGCGTCGAGCACCATGAGAACGGCGTGCAGACCATTCGGGCCATCAGCGCGCTCGAGGTGCTGCTCGGGAGGTTCGACGGGACGCAGTCGGCGCACAGCCTGCTCACGCCTGGGCCAGGGCTGCCGGGCGCGCCGCTGCCGGCGCTCTATGAGATGACCACGCCTCAGCCCGCGCCACCGCTCGCGCCCGCGCCGCCCGTCGGGCGAGACCGCTTCCCCTTGTTCGAGGTGTTCAACCGCGAGGCGCATGGGCTGCGCTTGGCCGACGCGGTGCTCGACGACGAGCCGTACCCGGTGCGCGCGCTGCTCTTCTGGGCGAGCAACGCGCTGGTGACAACCGCGGGCGCTGCGCGGCTGGCCGAGGCGGCCGAGGCCGCGGAGCTGGTGGTGACGGTCGATCCGTTCCTCTCGCACACCGCCTCGCGCAGCGACCTGGTGCTGCCCGCCGCGACGTTCGCCGAATCACCCGACGTCTCGGCCGACGAGCGTCAGGTGCTGCCGCGCGGGCTCGTCGCCCCACGCGGCCGGGCGCTGCCCGACTGGGACATCCTGCGCGGGCTGGCGCATGCGCTCGGCCTGGGGCAGTACTTTCCTTGGCCGTCGTTCGACGAAGCCATGGCCGCGCCGCGGGTGCCCTTCATGACGGACTTGGGCGTCACCCCGCTGGCCGAGCCGGCCAGCGCCGACCGGCGGTTCGGTACGCCCACCGGCAAGGCCGAGCTCCACAGCACGTTGCTCGCCCGTCACGGCCATCCCGCGCTGCCGGAGTGGACCGCGCCCAAGGTTCCTCTCTCGGCTTCTTTTCCTCTGTGGCTGGTGTCCGGTCCGCGACCGCGCGCGCGCATCAACTCACAGCTCGGCCAGAGCCAAAGCGTGGTGGCGCGCATGAAAGAGCCGGAGCTGCTGCTCCACCCAGACGCGGCGGCGGCTGCGGGAGTCGGGGACCGCGACCGGGTCCGCGTGGTGTCCGCTCGAGGCGCCATCGCGCTGCGCTGCCGGGTGACCGACGAGGTGCACCCCGAGTGCGCGGTGCTCCCGGCAGGCTGGGTCGACGCCAACCCGAACCAGCTCATCGACCAAGACCGGTACGATCCGATCAGCGGCTTCCCGGCGTTTCGTTCCACCACCTGCCGGGTGGAGCCGCTCGACCGCGAGGTCGCGACGCGCACTCCCTACTTCCGGCGCAGGACGAAGTCCTCAAGGTAGACCGACAAGGTATTCGGCACCGTGCGCCAATAGTCATACAGGCCTTGCTTGATGTAGCCGGCGTCGCCGGAGTTGGTGTACGCGCAGCCACCGGTGTGCGAGACCTTGAGCTCACCGTCGACATAGACCTTGAGCAGGCCCGAGCTGGTGTGCGGCAGGTACTCCATGTCGATGCTCACCAGCCGATTCGTGGGCACGCCGCCGGCGGGGAAGAGCGCGTAGTCCTTCATCCTTTGCGGGGATGAGGCGGAGCCGCCGACACAGCGCACCTTCAAGGTGTTGCCCGTCAGGTAGAACGCGAACGGCGGAGTGCCGGTGCTCTCTGGGTGGTGGAGCTGAAACACCCCGAGCATCTCGCTGCTGTTGTTGTTGATGTACGAGGCGGCCGAGCTGGGGAACTGGAAGCCCAGTGAGATGAAGTAGTGCTGCCCGCCCTGAATGCGCACGGCGCTCTTCGTCGCGCTGAGCTCCGAGCGCGGGTAGCCCTGGCCGTTCCAGTTGTCGCCCCGGTGGATGGTCGCCAGCACCGCGCGCTTCGAGGTGTTCCATGGCGCGGTCACCAGGCTCAAGTACGAGGTGGACCAGGACTGCGCGTTGCCCGGGCTCTGCAGGTACCAAAGGCCGCCGGCCGAGGAGCGCTCGTCGCGCGAGGTGTAGTCGGTGGCGTAGAGCAGCACCGCGCCGGCGCCGAAGTTCGGGACGTGAGCGGTGTTCGTCGGGGGCGGGGTCGGAGTTGGGGTTGGCTCTGGGGGAGGCGAGGACGGCGTTGAAGACGTAGAGTCCTCGACGTTTTCGGGAGCGGCCTCCGCCTCGATGCGCTCGCCGGGCTCGACCGACTCGACCGAGCCAATCGATTCGCCACACGAGGTCAGGACGAGAAGCACAGACATCCAAACAGCGAGCCGCGACGCCATGCGGCCTCCATGGAAAGAATCCAGAGGCACGCGACAGCATGCGCCGTACCAGCTGGAGCACCTTCTCTTTCAGCGGCCTTGATGTTCACGCCACGTCCTCGCACGTGAACAGCTGATCACGCGTCTGCGCCGCACTCCGCCGGAGTCTTGATCCAGATCAAGGCCGCTCGACCGCGGTGCTCGTATTCGAGCTGCTTGCGACAAAAGAGACTGACGGTCGGAGTGCTGGACCTGGTGACCAACACACCGGGCGAGGCGTGGTTCTACGCGCGCGTGATGGCGCCGAGCTTCAGCTCGATCATGCCGCAGGCCATCGGCGCCTGGGCAGAAGCGCTGGGCCACGAGGTCTTCTACGAGGTCTTCACCGGCTACCAAGACCTGGAGTCCAGCCTGCCGCACGAGCTGGACGTGCTGTTCGTCTCGGCGTTCAGCCGCGCCTCGTACCTGGCGTACGCCATCTCTCGGCGCTACCGCGAGCGCGGCACGGTCACCGTGCTCGGCGGACCGCACGCGCGCTCCTTCCCCGAGCACGCGGCGCTCTACTTCGACTACGTGTCGCTCTTCACCGACCGGTCGACCATCGAGGCGGTGCTCGGCGACCCCGCGCCGCACGCGCCAGGGCTGCTCCTCGACACCGGCCAGCAACCCAAAGAGCTGCCGGGCCTGCGCCAACGCGCCAAGTTCGTGGAGGCCTCGCTGGCCAAAGGGACCTCCGCCTTCCGCGCAGTGCCGATGCTCGGCAGCCTGGGCTGTCCTTACTCCTGCGCCTTCTGCGTCGACGCCGAAGTCGCCTACCGGCCGATGCCGTTCGACGCGCTCGAAGACGACCTCCGCTACGCGCAGGAGCGGTTCGGGCCCAAGGTGCTCATCGGCTGGCACGACCCGAACTTCGGCGTCCGCTTCAAAGACTACATGCGTGTCATCGAGCGCTCGGGCACCCAGCTGCGCCACATCGCCGAGAGCAGCCTCTCGCTGTTGGGCGAGGGCAACCTTCAGGTGATGCAGCGCGCGAACTTCGCCGCGCTCCTGCCGGGCATCGAGTCGTGGTTCGGGTTCAACGCCAAGGGGGGCAGCCAGAGCCTTACCGGCCGCGAGAAGCTCGAGCAGGTCACCGAGCACGTGAACCTCATTTGCTCGTACATCCCCTACGTGCAGGCGAACTTCGTGCTGGGGCTCGACTGCGACCACGGGGCCGAACCGTGGGAGCTCACCAAGGACTTCGTAGAGAACGCCGCCGCGGCGCTGCCCGCGTTCTCGTTGATGACCGACTTCGCCAACTCACCCGTGAGCGGCGAGCTGCGCGCGGCGAAGCGCACGCTGCCGGTCCCCTACCCGCTGCTCGACAACAACTTCACGCTCAACGTCACGCTCGAGAACTACGACATCCTCGAGTTCTATGACCGGCTGATCGACCTCGAGGCCCACACCTGGTCCGCGCGCCTCACCGCCAAGCGCTTCTTCGCCAACGAGCGTCTGCTCGCCAAGACCCTCAACTTCGCGCGCGCGCTCACGGAAGGCCGCGGGCGGCTCGCGCACCACCGCACCATCCGAAGACGTCTGGCCGAAGACGCCCACTTCCGCCGCTTCGCCGAAGGCGACGAGCCGCTCCCGCCGACTTTCTTCTTCGACACCATCCGCTCGCAGCTCGGCAAGTATGCGCGCTGGCTCCCCGGCGAGCTGCTCACCCCAGAAGGCTTCGTGCGCTCGCAAGAACAGGCGTTGGCAATCGCTCACAGAGGTGACCTCGGCCGCCGCCGCGTCATGCGCTAGCGCAGGCTTTGCGCGTCGTCGGGTGACCGCTGGAAATCGCGTCGGGCGGTCTTGCGGTCAGCGCTTCGGCCGCGAGACCATGGCCGCAAGGGGCCTCGTCCGAGGAGTGAAGTCATGCTCAACCCCGTCGTGAGCTACCTCGAGGAAGACCACGCTCACCTCGAGTCTCTCTTGTCGCTGGCGACCCGCCCCCCAGAGCTCGACGTCGAGACCTTCGCCGCGTTTCGGCAGCGGCTTCTGCGCCACATCAAGCTCGAGGAGAAGATCCTCCTTCCGGCGGCGCAGTCGGCCGGGGTGGATGTCTCCGTCCCTCTCACCATTCAGCTCCGCTACGACCACTCTGCGATGGCCGCGCTGCTCTTGCCGCCTCCCACGCCGGCCATCCTCCGCGTGCTCTCGAGGCTCATCCACGTCCACACCGCTCTCGAAGAAGGCCCCGACGGGATGTTCGAGCGCTGCTGCGCGTCGCTCGGCAGAACCGCCGACGAGGTTGCCCAACGGCTCCGCGCGGAGCCCGCGGTTCAG
>CAZEDU010000052.1:19715-33194 GCA_964511185.1 uncultured Myxococcaceae bacterium
ACGGGCCTCGCGTCTTCGCGCACATCGACCAATGTCTTCGTTCGGCCCGCGGCTGGTCGCTCGAGCCTTGCTGAGCTGTTCTTGATCTCGATCAAAGACAACACATCGCGCCTTCGACGAGCATCGAGCCCGCAACGCATCTTTTGACAAGTGAGGTCTCGAATGGCTCGTCGATTCTGGCCTGTCGGCCTTCTGGCGCTTTGTCTGTCTTTCCCCGTGCTCGCCGCAGAGCAGCCGTCGAAGGACCACAAGGCCTGCACCTGCGCCAAGCACGACGCCCGCTGCACCTCGGGCTGCTGCAGCGCGTGCAACCCCAAAGAGGCGAAGACCGACAAGCTGACTCCCTGCGGATGCGCCGACGCGCACTGCGCCAGCTGCCCGGCCTGCGCGAAGAAAGCGAGCTGACACCTTGGCCCCGCCTGGCCTGATGGCCTCGCCCATCCTGGCAGCCGCCTCGATGGACGCGCTCGACATGCTCCGCTTCGAGCACGAGCAGATCCTCAAGGCGCTCTCCTGGGTGCCGACGCTCACGGCGCGCCCCAACCCCACGCCGCTCGGCGAGCTGGCGCGTTTCATCGGCGAGTTCGCCGACGGCCTCCACCACGCGAAGGAAGAGAAGCTCCTCTTCACGGCGCTCGAGCTGGCCGGGCTCCCGCGGGGCCAAGGCCCCATCGGCTGCATGCTGGCCGAGCACGACGCTGGGCGCGTCTACACCCGGATGATGGCAGACGGCGCAGCGCAGGCCCTCGCCGACCGTGCGGGCGCGCTCGAGGGCGCGGTCGGAGCGGCCAAGGCGTACGCCGAGCTGCTCACCGCTCACATTCGAAAAGAGAACGAGGTGCTCTTCGTGATGGCGCGCCGGATGCTGACGCCCGACGAGCTGTCGGTGCTGACCGACGCGTTCCGCGAGCTCGACCAAAAGCACGGCTCGATGGAGCGGGCCTTCTTCGCGCTCGAGCAACGCCTGTCCGACGCTTACGGCTCCTGAGCCGAAGACGACGAGAGCAGCGCCTCCAGCCCCGCTCTGTCACGCGGCCGCAGGCGCGGGCCCGGCTCGATGAGCCCGGCCCGCCGAAGCTTCGACAGACACCGCGAGAGCGTCTCGGGGCGCATGCTCAAGAGCCTCGCCACCACCTGCTTTCGCAGCGGCACCCCCTGCCCCTCGCTCGACCAGGTCAGGATGAAGCGGACGACCCGCGCCAGGCTCTCGCCCCGGTGCCACTGCGCGTCCTTCTGAGCAGCGGCCGCGGTCTCGAGCAGCAAGCCGATGGTGACCCGCGCCGGCCCCCGCGGTGGCCCGACCCAGTAGTGCAGCGCTTCGGCCGGGAGCGAGCAGACCCGCACGTCACACAGCGCCCGCACCTCGTATGCCGACGGCTCGTTGTTCAGCGCCTCGAGGTTGACGAACGAGCGCGGCCCCCGCAGCGTCACCGGCTCTTCGCCGCCTTCCTGCGTCACCGACGACAGAGACAGAAGCCCTTCCTTCACGAAGTAGACGACGTCGGACTGCTCGGCCTGCCCCAGCAAGACCCTGCCGCGCGGCAACGTGGTCGGCGTGAACGGGCAGCGACCTGCAGAGGTGGTACCGAAGGGGCATTCATCGCACGAGGTGATTCGAGGACGCAGCACCGGCGCTCCCTGAGCAGGCTTGATCAACGCCAAGGGCTGCACGGGATATGCCTTGCGATGGTGGCCCGAGCGGCGCATCGGTTGCGTTCGGCCCCCTCTCACCCGGTCTCCCGCGCACCGTTTTCGGGCGGCGAAATCAACCCCGGGTTGATCCACATCAAGCCCGGCGCCCAACGACGAAGGTACTTGCAGAGGCAGCATGGGCGCGTGGGTTCGCGGTTTCTCGATGACGGGCGCGGGGCGCCTCGAGCCGTTCGAGCGGCCCGCGCCGCAGCTCGAGCGCGGCTGGGCGCTCGTCGAGGTCGCCGGCTGCGGGGTGTGTCACACCGACCTCTCCTTCCTCTACGGCGGCGTCCCGACGAAGAAGAGGCCGCCGCTCGTCCTCGGCCACGAGATCGCCGGGCGCGTGGTCGACGCGGGGAGCGGCGCGGAGCACTGGCTGAATCGAAGGGTGCTGGTGCCGGCCGTCTCTCCCTGCGGTGCGTGCGGGTCCTGCCGCGGCGGCCGGCCCACCTCGTGCGCGTCGGGGCGGATGCCCGGCAACCACCTCGACGGAGGCTTCGCCAGCCACGTGGCCATCCCCGCGGCGACGCTGTGCCCCATCGATGGTGAGGCGGTCGTCGAGGGGGAGCGCGTGGAGGGGACGGAGCTGTCTTTGTGGCAGCTGTCCATCATCGCCGACGCGGTCACCACGCCGCTGCAGGCGCTCCGGCGCGCCGGCGTCGGGCCGGGCGACTTCGTCGTCGTCGTCGGCACCGGCGGCGTCGGCATTCACGCGGTGCAGCTCGCTCGTGCCCTGGGGGCCCAGGTGGCCGCTCTCGACGTCGACGATCAGAAGCTCAGCCGCGCGCTGCGCTACGGGGCCAGGGCGGTGCTCGACGCGCGCGGCGATGCGGGTGAGCTCAAGCAAGCGCTCAAGGCGATCGCGGCCCAGCACGGCGCGCCGGCCGAGGGCTGGAAGATCGTCGAGGCGTCGGGAACGCCGGCGGGTCAACGCCTCGCGTTCTTCCTGCTCACCCGCGGCGGCGTGTTGTCCGTCGTCGGCTTCTCGGCCGAGCCGGTCGAGGTTCGGCTCTCGAGCCTGATGGCGCTCGACGCCAGCGCGCACGGCAACTGGGGCTGTGACCCAGCGCTTTACCCCGCCGCGCTCCAGGCGGTGCGAGAGGGGAAGGTCCGCCTCGAGGGGCTCTTGCACCGCGAGCCGCTGTCGCGCGCGCCCGAGGTGCTCGAGGCGGTTCATCACGGGGCGTGGCTCGAACGGGTGGTGCTGGTTCCCTGAACGGAGAGAAGGCGATGCAGCTGAACAACCATGATCTCGACCATCGAGCAGGCCCCGAGCGAAGGGTGCGCTACGAAGAGCGGCCCGCCTTGCGCCCCGATGGCTCGCGGGCCGAAGGGCTGCACCACGTGTGGATCACGCTCGACAACGAGCGCGAGCTCAACTCGTACACCACCGAGATGATCAAGGACGTCATCTTGGCCTTTCGGCGCGCCTCGAACGATCGCGCGGCGGTCTGCGTCGTCTTCACCGGCGCCGGCACCAAGGCCTTCTGCACCGGCGGCAACACCCGCGAGTACTCCGAGGTCTACGCGGGCCGGCCGCAGGAATACCGGCAGTACATGCGGCTCTTCAACGACATGGTCAGCGCGATTCTGACCTGCGACAAACCGGTCATCTGCCGCGTCAACGGCATGCGCATCGGGGGCGGCCAAGAGATCGGCATGGCCTGCGACTACACGCTCGCGCAGGACCTGGCCCGGTTCGGCCAGGCGGGCCCCAAGCACGGGAGCGCGCCCGACGGCGGCGCGACCGACTTTCTGCACCTGTTCGTCGGCATCGAGCACGCGACGTACTCGTGCACCGCGTGCGAGCCCTGGAGCGCGCACAAGGCGCAGCGGCTGGGGCTGGTGAGCGAAATCGTCCCCGCGCTGGTCATCGACGGGCGGCCGGTGCCCAACCCGCTGGTGGTGACCGACCGCTACCTCAACGAGCTGGGGCAGGTTGTTTTGGGCGAACCGCTCGAGGGCGTCGCGCTGGCCACGGGCAAGGAGCTCCTGGCCCGAGGCACGGTCGAGCTGACCCTGCTCGACGCCGCGGTGGAGCGGCTGTGCGCCAAGCTCCTGATGACCTTCCCCGAGTGCACCACCAAGACGCTCGAGAGCATGCGCAAGAAGAAGCTCGAGCATTGGGACAGAAACCGCGAACAGAACCGCGCCTGGCTGGCGCTCAACATGATGGCGGAAGCGCGGGCGGGCTTTCGGGCGTTCCACCGGGGCACCGAGGCGCGCGAGATCGACTTCGTCGCCTTGCGGCAGCGGCTCGCCCGCGGCGAGACGTGGGACGAGGCGATGTTCACCGCCATCGCGCCGCGCGGGGCCAAGCCATGAGCGTCCACGCCGAGAAGACGGGCGGCGTGCTCCGGCTGACGCTCGACCACGGCAAGGGCAACGTCCTCGACCGGGTGCTGATCGACAGGCTCTCGGCCGCGCTGGCCTGCGTCGGCCCCGACGTCCGCGCGGTGGTGCTCTGCGCCGCCGGCCCTGAGTTCTGCTACGGCGCGTCGGTCGAAGAGCACCGGGTCGAGACCGTCGGCCAGATGCTGAAGGCGCTGCACAGGCTGTTGCACCAGGTGCTCCTCCTCCCCGTTCCCGTGCTGGCGGCGGTGCGCGGCCGCTGCCTGGGCGGAGGCCTGGAGCTCGCGCTCGCGTGCACCCGCATCTTCGCCGACGAGACCTCGGTCTTCGGCCAACCGGAGATTTCTTTGGGGTTGATGGCGCCGGCCGCGAGCGCGCTGTTGCCCGAGCGCATCGGACAGCCCCACGCCACCGAGCTTTTGCTCACAGGTCGGCAGCTCGGCGCCGAAGAGGCGCAGCTGATCGGCCTCATCGACGAGCTGGTTCCGAACCTCGTCGCGCTCGCCACCGAGCGCGCGCGCTGGATGACCCAGGGCTCACCGAGCAGCCTGCGCGTCGCCCACCGCGCCGCCCGCGCGCGCTACGTCGCCCGGGTGGTGCCGGCCATCGACGAGCTGGAGCGGCTTTACCTGGAAGAGCTGGCCCACACCCCCGACGCGCGCGAGGGCATCGAGGCCTTTCTGGCGCGCCGGGCGCCGCGCTGGGCGGGGAACACTTGATGACCCACGCCGACCGTGCCCAGGCCATCGTCGAGGACTGCGAGCGGCTCTATTCGGACGTCGAGCTGTCCAGCGTGCGCCGCTGGAAGCAAGAGCACCCGGGGCGAGCCGCGGTGGGGCACCTACCGGTTTACGTGCCCCGCGAGCTGATCGACGCCGCCGGCGGGCTCGCGGTGGCGATGCTGGGCGGGGGCGATCAGGTCGACATCGTCCGGGGTGACGCCTGCTTTCAGAGCTACATCTGTCACCTGCCGCGCTCGACCATCGAGCTGGGGCTGACAGGCGCGTACGACGTGCTCGACGCGGTGCTCTTCCCCAGCACCTGCGACGTCATCCGAAACCTCTCGGGCATCTGGCAGCTGCAGTTTCCTCAAACGCTGGTGCGCTACGTCGACCTGCCGCAGTCGATGGCCCTCGGCATCGCAGACCGCGCCTACCGCGACGACCTGGAGAACTTGGCGGCCGAGCTGGGCCAGCTGAGCGGCCGAAAGGTGACGCGCCGGCGGCTCGCCGGCGCCATCGAGCGCCGCAACGCGAACCGGCGGGCGCTCGCTGCGCTCTACGATGCGCGGGCCCAGCGGCCGTGGCTCTTCCCGACCGACGAGTGCTTCCTGGTCGCGCGGGCCGGCGCGCTCCTCCCCGTCGCGGAGCACACCGCCCTCATCGAGCGCTACCTGGCGGCCGCGTCGGAGCGCAGGACCCGGCCCGAGGACCGGGTGCGGGTGGTGGTCGCCGGCTCGTTTTGCGAGCAGCCGCCGCTGGCGCTCTTGAGGGCGCTCGAGCGCAGCGGCTGCTACGTGGTCGACGACGACCTGAACCTCTTCGCGCGGTGGATCGAAGGCGACGTTCGACCGGGCGACGATCCGCTCGGCGCGCTGGCGACCGCTTACCTGACCCAGAGCCACTGCGTCTCGACCCGCTACGAGACCCGCCGCGCGCGCGGTGAAGACCTGGTCGACAAGGTGATGGCGCGGCGCGCGGACGGCGTGGTGTTCGCGGCGCCGTCGTTCTGCGACCCGGCGCTGTTGGATCAGCCCCCGCTGTTGGGAGCGCTGGCCAAGGCGAAGATTCCCTCCATCGCCTTCAAGTACGCCGAGAACACCGGCCAGTTTCAGTCGATTCGAGAGCAAGCGGGCACCTTCGCCGACTCGATCAAGCTCTGGGGGCAGTGAATGACGACGGCTGGAGTCGAGCGCACCCACGCGAAGGACGCGAGCATGAAGCGCCAGAAGGAGATGCTCGCGGGCTACTTTCAACAGCTCGCCCGAGCGGCCCAGAGCGCTCAGAAGGTCGTCTACACCTTCGTGCCGGGCAACCTCACCGAGCTGTTCAGCGAGCTGGGGTTGCTCCCGGTGTATCCGGAGATCAACGCGCTCCAATCGGCGATGCGCCAGCACAGCGGCGAGCTGGTGCAGGAGGCCGAGCGGCTGGGCCACAACGAAGACGTCTGCACCTACGTCAAGTGTGACATCGGCCGGCTCGCCAAGGGCAACGTCGGCCCCACCGGCGAGCCCTTGCCCAAGCCCGACCTGCTGCTTCTGAGCTACACGGGCTGCTTCACCTTCCTCAAATGGTTCGAGCTCCTGCGCGATGCGCTCGGCTGCGACATCGCCATGCTGCACGTGCCCTACGTCGTCGGCCGGCGACCCAGCGAGGCGATGCGCCAGTACGTCGCCAAGCAGCTGCGCGACGACGTCATCCCCAAGCTCGAGAAGCTCTCGGGCAAGCGGCTCCACCTCGATGACTTGAGCGAACGGCTCCGCCGTTCAGCCAGCGCCGAGGCCGACCTGGTCTGGGTGCTCGAGAGCGCGAAGCGGCGGCCGACGCCCATCGACGCCTACTTCGGCGCCGTCTACTACGTCGGCCCCATCTTCTCGGCCTTCCGCGGCAGCCCCGAGTGCATCGAGTACTACCAGCTGCTCCGCCGAGAGGTCGAAGCGCGCCTGGCCGCGTCGCAGGGGCCGACCACGCCGGCCGGCGCGCCCGCGCGCGAGCGCTTCCGGCTGGTCGCCGAGGGGCCGCCCAACTGGACCAGCTTCCACGACTTCTGGCGCGTCTTCGCCGACGAGGGCGCGGTGTTCGTCGCCTCGACGTACACCAAGGTCGGCGGGCTCTATGACCAGGGTTTTCGGCACGGGCAGGACCAAGATCCCATCCTCTCGCTCGCCGACTACTGCCTGGGCTGCTACACGAACCTGGCGCTGCCCTCGCGCGTCGACCTGCTCGAGAAGTACGTGCGCGAGTACGAGGCCGACGGCTTCGTGTTCAACTCGGTCAAGAGCTGCAAGAGCTTCTCGGCCGGCCAGCTGGTGATGCTGCGCGAGCTCGAGAAGCGCACCTCGGTGCCCGGCGCCTTCATCGAGTCGGACCTGGTCGACCCCCGCTACTACAGCCACGCGAACATCAAGAACCGCGTCGAGAGCTACCTGCAGATGCTCGACCAACGGCGGAGGTCTTGATGCGGTACTTCATGGGCATCGACCTGGGCTCGACCACCACCAAGGCGGTGCTGGTCGACGAGACCGGCGCCGTCGTCGGTCAAGGCCTCACCAACACCCGCTCGAGCTACGAGGTCGCGAGCGCGGTGGCCAAGGCCGAGGCGCTCGCCGAGGCCGAGCTGTCGAGGTTGGCCGACGCCGCCGCCGAGGTCGGCGGAGGGCAGCTGGCTCTCGCGGCGCGGCGCGCCTGGCGCGTGGAGCTGGCCACGCAGCGGTTGTCGGAGCTGGAGAAGAGAACCCTGGCGCTCACCGACGCGAGCGAGGTGAAGCGCGCCTTCTCCCAGATGAAGGCCGAGGCCGCCGCCCTCTTCGGCCCGCTCGCGGAGGACCGGTCGCGCTTCTTTCGCGACGTGGTCTCGTCTCGCTTCTGCCAGCAGATGGAAGCGGCGTCGGGCCAGGGCTCGGTCTCGTACGAAGAGGCGATGGGGGCGTTCGACCGCGCGCTGGTCGAGGTGGACAACTCCGAGCGCACCGCCGAGCTGTTGCCGACCCTCGAGCGGGCGCTCGCGGCTGGGCTGCTCGAGGCGCGCTGGGCCGACCCGCTGCGCAAGGCCTCGCGGGCGCTGGAGCGGGCCCCCGTCCGCGTCAGCGCCCAGGTCGGCACGGGCTACGGGCGGCAGCGGCTGCCGTTTCCCAAGGACCAGATTCGCAGCGAGATTCTCTGCCACGGGCTGGGGGCCCACGCGCTCTTCCCCAACACCCGCACGGTGCTCGACATCGGCGGGCAGGACACCAAGGCCATTCAGGTCGACGAGCGCGGCAACGTGACCGGCTTTCAGATGAACGACCGCTGCGCGGCGGGCTGCGGCCGGTACTTGGGCTACATCGCCGACGAGATGAACCTGGCGATTCACGAGCTGGGGCCGCTGGCGCTCAAGGCCAGCCGGGCGGTGCGCATCAGCTCGACCTGCACGGTCTTCGCCGGCGTCGAGCTGCGCGAGCGGCTGAGCCTGGGCGAGCGGCGCGAGAACATCTTGCTGGGGCTGCACCGGGCCATCGTGATGCGCGCCATCGGTCTGCTCGCGCGAAGCGGCGGCGTCAAAGACGAGTTCACCTTCACCGGCGGCGTGGCCAAGAACCCGGCCGCGGTGCGCGAGCTGGTGGGGCTCGCCGAGCGCCACTGGGGCGTGCGGCGGCTCAACGTCCACCCCGACTCCATCTACACCGGCGCGCTGGGGGCCGCCCTGTTCGCGCGCAAGGAGACCGCGGCATGAGCTCGGTGACGGTCGGGGTGGACATCGGCACCAGCGCGGTGAAGGCGGCGGTGCTCGGCTTCGACGGCGAAGGCCAGCGGCTGCTCGCGCACGTTCGCGAGCGCATCCACCGACGCGACCCGGCCGCGGTGGCGGCGGCGGTCTTCTCGCAGGCGCTCGGGCAGGCCGGCATCGACGCCCAGGCGGTGCGCTACGTGGCGACCACCGGCGACGCGGACGGCATCGACTTTCGCGACGGCCACTTCTACGGCATGACCACCCACGCGCGCGGGGCCATGTTCCTCGAGCCGTCCAGCCGGGCGGTCATCGACTGCGGAGCGCTGCACGCGCGGGTGATGGTCCTCGACGAGAAGAGCAAGGTGCTCAAGTCGCGCATGACCAGCCAGTGCGCCGCGGGCACCGGCCAGTTCCTCGAGAACATCGCCCGCTACTTGGGCGTCTCGCAGACCGACGTGGGCGCGCTCTCGCAGAGCGCTCCCCGCGGCGAGCCGTGCAGCGGCATCTGCGCGGTCCTCTCCGAGACCGACGTCATCAACATGGTCTCGCGCGGCGTGCCCGTCGGCGAGATTCTCCGCGGCGTACACGAGTCGATCGCGCAGCGGCTGGCCAAGCTCTTGCGCTCGGTGGGCGTGACCGACGCGGTGACGCTGACGGGGGGCATGGCCGCCGACACCGGCTTGGTCTCCGCGCTCAGGCGCGAGCTCGAGCGGGCCGCCGGCGCGGGAGCCGTCGAGGTTCGCGTGCATCCCCTCTCGGCGTGGGCGGGCGCCATCGGCGCGGCGCTCTGGGCCGAGGTGCGGCGAACCAAGGTCGAAGCGCGCGAGCGGGGCGCGCAGCCAACACCGCTGCCAGCGGATCTGAAGGGAGCGCCCGCGGTATGAAACCCGCGCGCGGTACGAGGTGGCGCGGGCCGGGCTGGCCCGTCCTCATCGGGGCGGTGGCGATTCTCGCAGCGCCCGCGGCCTGTCGGCGCGCCAGGGAAGACCGGCACCCACCTCCAGAGCTGGCGCAGGTGCAGGGAGCGCTCCTCGCGGAGGCGGCGGGCTGCATTCGTGGCCAGGTGGGTGAGGCCCATGCTGGGTTCGAGCAGCTCCGCGCGCGCACCGCGGAGCTCGCGGCGGACTGGAGCCCGAGCCACCGCGCGGCGGCGCAGGCGGCCTTCGACGAGGCGATGGACCGCTGGCAGCGGCTCGAGGCGATGCAGGTGGGGCCGGCGGCGAGCACCAGCGCGCCCGGCGGCCAGGGGCTGCGGGATGAGATCTACTCTTGGCCGCTGACGGGGCGTTGCGCGATCGAGAAGGTCCTGGCGAGCCAGCGCTACGCGGCCGCCGACTTCGGGGCCTCTCTGGTCAATGTGCGGGGGCTCGGCGCGCTCGAGTACCTGTTGTTCTACGACGGCGTCGACAACGCCTGCTCTGCCCAGGACGCCGTCAACACGAGCGGCAGCTGGGCGGCGCTGTCCCAAGCGGAGCTCAGCGCGCGCAAGGCCGCCTACGCCGCGCGCTTGAGCGCGCTCATCGTCGACACGTCGCAGCGGCTCGTCGCCGCCTGGCAGCCCAGCGCGCAGAGCTTCGCCGACGAGCTCGCCGGTGCGGGAGAGGCCGGGGCGCTGTTCGCCACCCAGGACGAGGCCGTCAACGCGCTGTTCGCCGCCATCACCTACGTCGACAAAGAGATGAAGGACCTCAAGGTGGGCCGGCCGCTGGGGCTCGTCGAGTGTCCGGCGAGCAGCTGCCCGGAGCTGGTGGAGTCTTTGTACGCGCGGCGCTCGCTCGAGCATCTGCGCGACAACCTGGCAGGCGCCGGCAAGCTCCTGTTGGGCTGCGGTGACGACCTTGCCGGCACCGGGTTCGACGACCTCTTGCGGGCCGCCGGCGCGGCGGAGCTCGCAGAGCGGCTGACCGCGGCGCACGCCGGCGCGCTGGCCGCCGCGAACGGCTTCCCGCACGGCGATTTGTCTCGAGCGTTGAGCGAAGACCCCGGCGCGGTCCTCGCGCTCCACGCCGCCATCAAGCGGCTCACGGACCTTCTCAAGCTCGAGCTCGTGGTCGCGCTCGACCTCGAGCTGCCGGCCAAGGTCTCGGGTGACAATGATTGATTCGACTCCGCTCGCGCTCGTCGACAGGCTCCTCGACGCCGCCCTGGCTCCGGTGCGAAGCCTGCAGTCGCCCGAGAGCCGGATGTGGTGGCTCTACCTGCTGCTCGCGGCGCTCCTGGGGACGGCCGTGTGGGCGGTCAAGCTCCGGCACCGGGTGCGGCTCTGGCGCTTTCTGTTCCCCAAGTCCATCTGGCTGCACCCGTCCGCGCTCCTCGACTACCGGCTGCTGTTCGCGCGCGCGGTCATCGACGGGCTCTTCTTCGCGCCGCTCGCCGTCTCGTCCACCTACGTCGCCCTCTCCACTTTGGGCCTTCTGACGAGGCACCTCGGCGGCGGCCCCCTGGGTGAGCGCTCGCCCGCCCTGGCCATCGCCGCGCTGACGGTGTCGACCTTCGTGGCCGAGGATCTGGCTCGCTACGTCGTTCATCGCCTCGCGCACCGCGTGCCCGCGCTCTGGCAGCTGCACAAGGTCCATCACTCGGCCGAGGTGCTGACGCCGATCACCGTCTATCGCACCCACCCGCTCGAGCGCCTGTTGATGCGAAGCGGCGCGGCGGTCGCCATCGGCGTCGCGGCGGGGGTGAGCTGCTGGCTGTTCCGCCGCGGCGCCTCGGGCTGGGAGATCGCCGGGGTGAACGCCTTGGGCTTTGTCTGGACTGGCCTGGGGGCGAACCTGCGCCACTCCCAGGTATGGCTCTCGTATGGGCGTTGGCTCGAGCACCTGTTCATCAGCCCCGCCCAACACCAGGTTCACCACAGCAGCGAGCGAGGTCACTACGACCGCAACTTCGGCTCCGCGCTGGCGCTCTGGGACTGGCTGGGCGGAACGCTCTACGTCACCGGCGGCCGCGAGCGGCTGCGCTTCGGGTTGCCGCCCGACATGAAGAACCACGGCAACAGCGTCATCTCCACCCTCATCGACCCGTTGATCGCCATCGCTCGCTCGCTTCGCCTCCGCGCTTGACGGGCGATCAAGTTCTCTCGCCTCAGGAGCCTCATCGCGCATTCACCGTCGTCGCGTGTGAACGCTCGCGCCGATCTGCGCACGCGTGATTCAGCGGCCGTGCGCGCCCGAGCAACGTGGTTCCCCGCTTGCAACTTGCCGGCGTCGCGAGGCGCTGAAGCCTCCGACCTCGAAGGAACCATCATGTCGAACCGCCTTGCAGGGTTGATTCCCACCGTCGTTCTCCTGTTCGCCGCGGCATGCGGAGCCGGCACAGAGCTGAGCATCGATGACGAGATCGCGGCCCCTCCCGCAGACGAGCTCGACACCGAGATGTCTGCGCTGACCACCATCAGCAACCCGCTCGGCTTTGCGTACAACACGAGCGCGGGCGTCACCGCCTACGCCCACCCCACAGGCATGGTGGTGACCGGGCGCTGCAACCGATACGACGCCGCGTTCAAGACCGTGCGCGCCGCCGGTGGCGAAGTGCTCGCCTACTTGAACCCGATCGACAACGTCGTGGCCTGCCCCGAAGACGCGAAGTTCCTCGGGCCGCGCGTGAACTGGTCGCCTTATCGAAGCAACTGGGGTGGCACTCCGCTCCTCGACATCTCGGCGGGGTCGGCGCAGTCGAACCACATGATCAACTACATCTCGGCGCTGATCGACGAGAACAGCGTCGACGGTGTGTTCCTCGATGTGGTGGGCTCACGGCTGTGGTCTCAGTCGGCGAACTTCGACAGCTGGTCGCAGTCCGAGAAGGACCGGTTTCGAGATGGCAACATCGACTTCGTTCGGCGCGTCCGTGCGTTGGTGCAGGCCAAGCGCCCCGCCTTCCTCGTCATCAACAACAACACCTGGGTGGGCAACAACGGCACCGCCGGCGAGAAGTACGTGAACGGCATTTGCATCGAGCATCACGCGCCCGACGCGTTCTGGGCCGCGCAGGCCGCCAAGCCGTACTTCGGGAAGTACCACCGGGTGCTCGTCATCGAGAGCGCCACCAGCCACCTCTCGACGTGGCGTAGCTTCCCCGGCGTCACCAACATCTCGAGCCAGACGTCCTCTTACGCGCAGGTCAGCCCACCGCCGTTCGGTTTCACCGCGCAGACCGATCGCCTCTCCGGCGGCACCGTGAATTCAGCGCCGCCTCCGCCCGATGAGACGAGCACGCCTCCGAGCACCACGGCGCCACGTCACTATGGGCAGACGGTGCCGGGCAGCCTCTGGTCCGGTGGGCAGGTCGTCGATCGCAAGCGCGCGGCCCGTGTCACCGTGACCAGCGGCGGCACCTTGGTGAGCGGCTCCATCTTCCTCGACGGGAACGGGGGCGCCGCAGGCACGCAGCTCATTCGGCTCGCGCTCTACTCGAACAACAACGGAGCACCCGGCGCATTGATCGCCACCACGAGCCAGTTCTCTGTCTCGTCCGGCTCGGCGGGCAAGTGGTACTCCGCCCCGTTCAATGCACGCCCGCTCCCGGCTGGGACCTACTGGATCGCCGAACACACCGGCGGAACACCGGGCGTCTCCCGCAACAACGGCACCACCGGCACCAACTACTACATGAATGCCGATGGCTACTCCGACGGCGCCGCGAGCACGTTCGGCCCCGGGTACGGCGGGAGCGTCACGATGACCATGCACCTGACCGTGCGGTGACGAGTACGGGCTCACAGCTGTAGATACGTGGGCCCGTAGCCGCTCTTGTTTCGAAAATCCCCGGCCTGCCAGTTCGCGAAGCCGGGGTCGACGTCGGGGCAGTTGGTCACCGTCACTCCCTTCATGCCCGGCTGCACCAGCCCCCCCGAGCCGCCGCCCTTGGTGATGATGGAGTTGCGCACCACGTTGCCGCTGACCGGCCGCGACGAGTCCGAAGTCCACGACTCGACGAGGTAGCCCGAACGACCGCGGCCGAGGATGCTGTTCTCGATGACGTTGTTGTCGCTCGTCAGGTACG
>CAZEDU010000052.1:33204-33421 GCA_964511185.1 uncultured Myxococcaceae bacterium
TCCCGGTGGTCGCGTCGGAGGAGCCGGAGAACGTCACTGCACTCCGGGAGTTCCAGATGATGGTGCGTCGCACCGCCCCGTTGTCGCCATTGTTGTAGAGGTGAATGGGGAACCAGCCGCCGTCGACGATGATGGAGTCGGCGATTTCCCAGTCCGTCGCGTTCTTGATGTAGAAGGCGTGGTCGTGGCTGTCCCCGACCTTGCCGGCCGGCTGATG